>NZ_DCRG01000004.1:0-471356 GCF_002325125.1 Sphingobacterium sp. UBA1498 | reverse complement strand
AAGCTATAGGTAAACAAAAACTAAATTAAGGGATAAGAAGAGTAAAATTGATACATTATTAGCATGAAACATCGTATTCACTTCATCTTTATCTAGGCAAAACCCCATCAAGCAAAGGTATTATATGGAAATATTAGTGGATTAGCCATCTGGTTATACCAATAATATATTTATTATAGCGCAGAGAATTAATCGCTATTGTAATAGCTCTTTTTTCTGTAAATTTGATGTAGGCTAGTACACAAAAAGAACGCCTTATTTTTAAGAAATTAAAGATATTAAATACTTTTATTCGAAATAAAATCATATTGATCCATGATAGATTATGCTCAGCTTTTAAAACAGGTAGAAGAATATGCTGAAAATTATATTACAGAAAATATTTCAATCTGCCACTGCTTCCATAATACGATACACACGCGTTCCGTCGTAAGTTCGGCGGAGGAAATTTTATTGTATTATCAATTGGGAGAGGAGGATCACTTTATTGTTATTAGCGCGGCCTACTTTCATGATCTTGGGTACGTTCACTCCGACAATGCGATTGGCCATGAAAAGAGAAGTGTCGAAATTGCTTTGGAATTTTTGAGAGAAAAAGGCATACCACAGGGCATACAGGAAAAAATTAAAGGTTGTATTTTAGCAACTCGAATGCCTCAGGATCCAACAAACCTGCTCGAGCAAATTCTCTGCGATGCTGACTTATTTCATTTTGGAAGTGATGATTTTGTTACTAGAAATAAACTTATGAAAGCAGAAGCGGAAGCGGTGTTAGGAAAAGAGATTGACAAAGATGTATGGCGAGCCGGTACGATCAAACTCCTAATGAGCCATCATTACCATACTGAATATGCACAACAAAAGCTTAATGCCAAAAAGGAGATGAATTTAAAGGAACTGGAAAAAAAACAAGAGAAATCAATCAAGAAAAGCAAAGAAAATAAAAAAGAAGACAAGAAAGAAAAAGAGAAAAGTAGCAAGCCTGAACGCGGAATAGAGACCATGTTCCGGATTACTTCTTCAAACAATCAGCGATTAAGTGATATGGCAGACAATAAGGCTAATATTTTATTAACCGTTAATTCTATTATCCTTTCCGTCGTCATTGCTGTTTTATTTCGAAAACTAGATGCGAACGAACACCTTATTATCCCAACAATTATCTTAACAACTGCCGTGGTAGCCACCATGGTCATGGCTATACTCTCTACAATTCCTAAAATTCCATCCGGTAAATTTTCAAAAGACGAAATCGAACAAAAATCAGTCAATCTGCTCTTTTTTGGTAATTTCTACAAAATGAAACTCGATGACTACAACGAGGGTATGCAAAAGGTAATGGTCGATTCTGAGTTTCTATATGGCATGCTCACGAAGGATGTTTATTCACAAGGGGTGGTATTAGGAAGGAAATACAAACTTCTACGATACGCATATGGAGTTTTTATGTTTGGACTTGTAATATCAGTCGTTTCTTTTATCGGAGCAACCCTATTTTAATCCCCTATAAATTCCATCTAAATACTTCATAATCAAATGCATGTACTTCCTTTTATTTTATCCAAAAAAGTTCGAAGAATTCAATCGTTAGCTTACAATAGGCGGACATCAAAGTATCGATGCTTTCACAAATAGACTGCCACAGCAAAAAACATATACGGATGATGAAGAAAGATCTTTATATCAACAGAGACATTAGCTGGTTGTCGTTTAACGATAGGGTCCTTGACCAAGCCGGTCGTCAAGAGGTCCCGCTATTGGAAAAACTGCAGTTTCTTGCTATTTTTTCTTCCAATCTGGATGAATTTTATCGGGTTAGAATGCCTGTATTGATGGCTGGAAAAAAAATAATAAAACAAAACCCGCAACAGCTTATCCCCAACATAGACATCGCTACATATAAAAAAGCGTCAAAATTCATCCACAAACAACAGGAAAAATTCGGGTTCCTACTCACTGATATTATTCAAGAATTAGCGAAAGAAAGTATATTTTTCATTTACAACCAAGCTATCCCAGCAGAAATAAAAGGGCTAACTGCACACTATTTTTTTAATACAGTTGCTTCCTATCTGCAAATTATCTCCATAGATGATACGTCATTTTTTCCAGACAACAATCAGCTGTACTTCGCCATTAAGGATGAAAATACAGAAGCAGTATCATTCCTAAACATCCCATCAAACTATATCGGTCGATTTTTCACCTGCGAGACCAATAGCGGCAAATATGTCGTCCTTATAGATGATATTATCAAAGCATTTCTACCCATGGCTATACGAAATTTATCATTAAGTTTCTATTCCTTTAAAATCACAAGAGATGCCGAGTTAAATCTTCAAGACGAATTTGAGGGAGATATTGCACAGAAAATCGAAGCGGAAGTCAACAAACGTGACCTTGGCTATGCGACGCGATTTCTCTATCAACCTAATCTACCAGAGCCGCTAATTGAAAGACTGGCAACCTTATTCGACCTACGGAAAAGTAGCATTGTTGAAGGCGGAAACTACCACAACTTGAAAGATCTCTTCTCATTCCCGATTAAAATAGAGAACCTTTCGTATCCAAAACAACTACAAATCAATACCGATAAAAATTTCGAAGAATCTATCTTTGATCAAATTGGCCGGGAAGATCTGTTGGTCTGTACTCCCTATGAATCCTTCGATCCTATATTACGCTTTTTTAATGAGGCCGCATTAGATCCATCCGTAGAAGAGATTTATACGACTTTATACCGTATAGCAGGCGATTCTCATATTGCACAAGCATTGGCTACCGCTGCGAAAAATGGAAAACAGGTCAATGTATTTGTAGAATTAAAAGCGCGCTTTGATGAAGCTAATAATATACATTGGGCTCGGCTGATGAAAGAGAACGGCGTAAAAATCACCTACAGTATCCCAAACTTAAAAGTTCACGCAAAAATAGCACTGGTCAAACGTCAGGCAGGTCGACAAAGTGCTTTACTGGGTACGGGAAATCTAAATGAAAAAACGGCTAAGGTTTATACGGACTACTTCCTTATTACTTCTAATAAGCTGCTGACCAACGAATTAAATTTGCTGTTTAAGTTTCTTCCAGCCCGAAGGAAACCCCACAACTCAAATGAACTATCATTTGAACATCTACTAGTAGCACAGTTCAACCTCAAGCTTACGTTTTTGGAGCTGATTGACCGAGCCATCCATGCAGCTCAAGATGGAGCTCCAGCAACGATAAAAATTAAATTAAACAATCTGGAAGAAGAATCGTTAATCAACAAATTGTATGAAGCGAGCCGGGCAGGGGTGAGGCTAGAGTTGTTGATCAGGGGGATCTGCAGACTAAAACCGCAAGTACCGGGACTAAGTGAAAACATCACCGTGAAAAGGATTGTAGGAAGATATTTAGAACACGGAAGAATATTTATTTTTCAATATCAGACCCAAACGCTCGTTTATCTCGGCTCATCAGACTGGATGAACCGCAACATTTACCGACGTATAGAAACTTGCTTTCCGCTGCTGAATCCGACACTGGCACATCAAATACAGGAGATGTTCGATATCCAGTTTTCGGACGACACCGAAGCTACATTACTGAATGACAAGGGGCAAAACCAAGCGATAGAAACGCAGCATAAAAATGTTTCGCAACAGCAAATCCTTGATTATTTAAAAGCTAAATGGAACAGTATACCTATTCAAATAAGTAATTCATCACAACATAATTAACTTGAAAGTACGATACTAAAAACATGGCATCTAAGCTCGTTCTGAAACGCCACGACCACATCAATTGAAAATATAATAATATGAAAAACCCCAACCTACATATAACTGCTATCTTAAGTCTAGTCTCGGCTATTTTACTTGCCTGCAACCCCAATAATACAACCAAAGAAAACAGCAACAAGCCAGCTCATATTCAAGCTGAAAAATCACAAAGCATTCCCTACACATTATCTTCGGGCAGCAAGATGAGTTTACCTAACGAATTACTGGAAATATCCGGGATCACCTTTCTTCCGGGGCAGGATGATGATATTTATGCCATTCAGGATGAACAAGGCTTTCTGTATAAGTTTAACCAACCCACACAAAAAGTCACCTTCAGCCCTTTTGGGAAAGATGGCGACTATGAAGATATCTCGATAAGCGATACACACTTCTTTATCTTAAAGAGCAACGGCAGCATCTATTCTTTTCCCATTTCAGAAAAGGATGATATAAAAAACGTTGTCGAACAGAAGAATTTACTTCCAAAAGGAGAATATGAAGGGCTTTTTGTTGATCGCGAAACTAACCAGGCATATGTATTATGTAAAGAATGCAAGGTCGATAGAAAGCAGTCACAAACCTCTGGATATATCTTTTCAATTGACGAAAACAGTCAATTCCATCCGAAAGGAGAATTTTCTATTCAGCTTGATGAACTTCGTGCTTTTGATACTAAAATCAAAAAGACTTTTAAACCATCAGCCCTAGCAAAAAAAGCAGATAGCAAGGAGTGGTACATCTTATCTTCTGTAGACAAAGCTCTTGTTGTGACGGATGAGAATTTTCATGTAAAATCGCTCTCTCCATTAGATCCGAAGATCTTTCCTCAACCCGAAGGTATTAACTTTGATTCAAAACTCAATCTTTATATCAGCAGCGAAGCCGGCAATCAGGATAAAGGGATCATTTATAAATTTGAAAAACAATAGGCATGCAAAAGGTCGTACCATTCTTTCTTATTTTTCTTGCTAGTCATTCTTATTCCCAGCAAAAGCATACAGGGTTGCGTACGATTCAGGGCACACCCTTTGCTCAAACCATTATTAAGGACAGTATAAGTGTCATAGCAAACGCAAAATATGGTGAAGCCAGTAAATTTAAAAAGTTCTTCCTTGGCGAAAACTACCGCAAAGAATGGGCTGCGGAAACCACTTTGCCGCTGCTTCAACTTTCCACATTATATGGTGGTCTGCGTCCTGTTAAACAAGGCGGTGGAATGCAATCGGTTTCTTTAAGACTAACAGATTCTATGGGAAGGGAATGGGCGTTGCGATCGGTCAATAAAAGGACTGAATCCCTTATACCAGAAGAATTGCATGGTACCTTTGTGCAGGATGTATTGGATGATGCCACCAGTGCCCAGCATCCCTATTCCGCGCTGATGATACCCGCCTTGGCCAATGCCGTAAACGTCGCACACGCTCATCCAATCATTGGCGTTGTAGCACAAGATAGCCTATTAGGCGAATATGCTCCACTTTTTGAACATACAGTAGCTCTACTGGAGGAGCGTGAACCGCTCGGAGATTCAGACAATAGTCCTAAAACTGTGCGAAAGTTGCAGGAAGATAATGACGACAATTTTAAAGCCAAAGCGTACCTACGCGCAAGGATGTTGGATGTCCTGGTTAGTGATTGGGACCGACATGAGGATCAATGGCGATGGTACGATGAGAATCAGGATAGCACAGATCAGGATAAAGACTATATTCCTATTCCCCGCGATCGCGACCAGGCACTGCGTGTCACGCAAGGTTTCCTGATGAAAGACATCTATCAGCAATTCGTCAATCCGGTCATGCAGGGATTCACCACGGGCATCCCCGACATTCGCTATTCTCTTTTCAAATCGCGCTTCTTAAATGCTCATCCGAGCAATCAGCTCTCCCACAGGGAATGGGCCAAAGAGGTTAAGCAATTTGTAACACGCCTGACAGATTCCGTGTTATGGCAATCCGTACAAAGCCTCCCGCAGTCGTCCATTACTATTCGTGGAGAACAAATCTTCAAAACACTTCAGAGCCGCCGTGATGCACTGCCAACTGCGATGGAAGAGTATTACAATTTTATCAATAACATTGTCGATATTCACCTCAGCGACAAAAACGAAAAGGTAGAAATATGCAGCACTGGAAGTAAAAACTTAAAAGTCAAAGTTTCGAAGATCAACAAAGTAGGCAAAGTCACCAAAACTTTGATGGACAAAACCTACAAAAATACCCTTACAAAAGAGATTCGCCTCTATTTAGGTGACGGAAAAGATTCTGTTTTAATCGATAATGCGCAATCTCCCATCAAACTAAGAATTATAGGCGATAGCACACCAAAGACTTATGTTATCAATCAAAGCAAATCAAGGATACAGCTTTACGAAAACACTAAAAATTCCGTTATGCTCGGTGAAAAGAACAAAATAAAGCTTCATTATGCTCAAGATAGCATCAACACGCAATTTGTTCCGGTAAACCTGTACAACACCTGGCTTCCCTTGGTTACTGCCGGCTATAATGCAGACGACGGTATTTCCCTCGGACTCGGAGCAGCTTACACACATCAGCGTGGCTTTAGAAAAAGCCCCTTTACCTATAGACAACAGCTCACCGTAGCAACCGCCTTTCGGACTGGAGCATATAAAATTCACTATAGAGGCGAATGGACTGCTGCTGCCGGCGATGCTGATATTGTTATCGATGCCTTAGCGAAAGCTCCCGACAACACACAGAATTTCTTCGGTGTAGGAAATAACTCACCATTTTTAGAGGAACAGTATGGTGCAAAATATTACCGAAGCAGATTTAATATCTTCAATATCAATCCACAGTTAAGATGGAAACCTTCATCCACGTTAAACGTTGCCGTAGGTCCACATATCCAATTTTATCATTTAGATCCTAATGAGAATGAAGATCGATTTATTTTAAATCCTCAGGCTTTACATTCTTACGATAGCTTGTCGATTACCAAAGACAAAGCTTTTGCAGGTATCAATGCTTTTTTAACACAAGACTCACGTAATCGAAAGATTAATCCAAGTAAAGGAATGTATATCAAAGCCGATTTGAATTCTTATTTTGGACTCAATCAGTATTCAAAAAATTCGGCGCAGTTAAATGCTGCGATAACTGGATATTTTAGTGTACTCAATGAAGGCATTATATTCGCCAACAGAACGGGCGGGGGAGCAGTTGTCGGAAATCCTACATTCTATCAATATTTATTTCTAGGCGGTCACGAAAACCTTAGAGGATTTCGCCAATATCGATTTGCAGGACAGCAGATGCTTTATAATAATTTAGAGGCACGTCTTAAAATAAAGGATGTCAGGAGCTATGTTCTCCCGGGTGAATTTGGACTCATGGGCATGTACGATATTGGTAAGGTATGGGCAAAAGGCTACAATAGTGGTAAGTTTCATCAAGGTGTGGGCGGGGGCATATATTACATCGTCGCAGATGCACTTCCCTTACATTTTGTGATGACAAGATCGGATGAAGGCTGGTACCCTTATTTCAGTACAGGTTTCCGCTTCTAAAATTTTAAATCCATCATTCCGCTCTTCATTGGAACGAACCAAAAAAACAGCATATCAATGGCATTTTTTTTTGCAAATATATTGATCAGAGGAAATTCTGGAAGATCTTAATGTTATATATACATGCCATCCATGATACGGACATCATTGCGCGGATCATCGAACACTTAAGATTGGAGGATGTACAAGGCCCTGCTAGCCTAAAAGCAATTTGCTATAGGTGAATTTAAACTATCAGGATTTCTCTTAAATTTGTCCAGGGAAGGGAAGTTTTTCCAATTGGAAATGCCTTTATACAATGCGGCGCCAACTGGAGATTATAATGAAAATTACTTAAAAGGATTACCATGATTACAGATGCCAACTATTTTTATCTAAGCGATTTGCTTGGCACTTTATTTTTTGCAATATCAGGTACCCTTTCAGCAAAACGTAAGGATATTGATATTTTTGGAGCGGCCTTTTTAGGTTTTGTTACCGCCATTGGCGGGGGATCAATGCGGGACATTTTTTTAAATCTGCGCCCAGTCTGGGTAAATGACAGCAATTATCTCATCGCTATTTTCATCGGAATTTTAATTGCCATTATCTTCAATAGACAATTGTATGGTTATTATCGTACATTGACACTTTTTGATGCCATCGGAATTAGCTTTTTTACCATCTTAGGGGTGCAAAAGTCACTGAATTATGAAAGTAATACCTATGCTGCCATTATCTTTGGAATGTTTACTGCCGTATGTGGAGGCATGACACGCGATGTCCTGTTGAATGAAACACCGCTCATCTTTAAGAAAGAAGTATATGCTACAGCCTGTTTAGGTGGTGGTCTCATGTATATTTTATTGGTGCACCTTGATCTTGATGTTTCGTGGGCAGCCTTTATCGGAGCTGCAGTTGTATTTTTTATACGAATGACTGCCGTTAAATATCGTTTATACTTACCTCGCCTGGATTGAGTGGAATCCCTTACCCCGATTAAATTCACTGTCAGAGGTTTTGATGGACTATTTATTGGGTTTCAACAGTAAATTGTAAAGAGGACTGGAACGATCGAACCTTGTGCTTCGAAACTCCAATCGCTAAACAAGGAGGAGAGATAAAAGAAAAAGCGTTAGTACAGACTAACGCTTTTTCTTTTGCTGTGGGAATCGCATTTTATAACCAACGCGGATATTTCCTTTCGAAATGGCATCCAGCCGACTTTTCAACATCGTTTTTTTCAACGTACTCAATTTATCGGTAAACAACTTTCCTTCAATATGATCATATTCGTGCTGAACCACGCGGGCAGCTAAACCAGTGAGATCCATTTCGTGTTCCTCGAAGTTTTCATCCAGGTAATTGATACGGATATTCCGATGACGTAATACATCCTCGTTAATATCTGGGATACTTAAGCATCCTTCTCCGAAGGTCCATTTTTCACCAGACTCTTCTACCATGATCGGGTTGATAAAAACCTTTTTGAACGATTGAAGCATTTCTTTGTTTTCTTCGTCATCTTCTGCAAAAGGAGTTGCATCGATAACGAACATACGTATAGGCAAGCCTACCTGCGGTGCCGCCAAGCCAACACCATGCGCCGCATACATGGTATCGAACATATCATCAATCAATTTCTTTAAATCAGGATAGTCTTCATCTATTTCTTCAGCGACCTTTCTTAATACAGGATCGCCATACGCCACTATCGGAAGTTTCATATGTAAATAATTATTTATATAAGTGCAGATACTCCTAATCGTAGGAGTACACGACACGTCGTTTGTTCTTAAAGGTCATTTCGTACCTATTGAAATTTTGCACAATTAAATTTTGATTCATGTTCGACTAATTTCTGAACCTGATTCGCTCTGCTTTTAAACCAAAGATACGCTATAGCACCATTATACGCTCGCTTACAAAGGTACGGATAATTATTAAAATCGAATATTTCGTGAAGACTTCCACAAAAGTTACTTTTGTTTTATGGATCCATCGTTTATACAGCTGTCAACACAGTTTAAGCTTAGACTTGAGCAAGCGCTTGAAGTCTCATTACAACTCTTTGAAGTTGATGGATTTATACAAATATCCTCCCTTGAATTAACAACAACCATATTATTATACCCTAACAATAAACCTATTAGGAGCCAAACTTCCGAAACTTGTATTCATATTGATGAAGACCTATTAACAACCAAGTTTGAACTCATCGTCAAGCGTATTGTTTCGCGAACTAAAAACAACAAATCTATCTTCGCACGCAAGACTGTGGTGGCACGGATCGATAAAAAGACAAGCTTACAGTTCCTCGTGGAACATCATTTACAGGGTGCTCTGCCAGGTAAATATCGTTATGGACTCTTTGAGAAGGGCGAGCTTGTTGCTGTCGCTATATTCTCTGGGGGGCGCCGCATGATGGACAAGGAGGATGACTATCGTTCTTTCGAGCTGATACGCTTTTGTAACAAAGCGGGATTCAATGTAATCGGTGGGTTAAGCAAATTGATCAAAGCTTTCTGCAAAGATTTTTCACCTGGAGATATTATGACCTTCACCGATCGCGATTGGAGCCAGCACTCCTCTTTGGAAAAAATCGGCTTTGTTGTGAAAGAAATAACAGCTCCGATCAACTTTTGGGTAGCAGACACAAAAAGACATGTTTATCGTAATAAAGAAGAGTTAAATGCATTAATTAAACAATATCCGCATGGCCTTCCAAAGGAAAATATGGGTAGCATCAAGATGATTTTATACCTAAAATAAGCTAAATTGTGTATATTGTACACTGTAAGGGTTTGAAAAATAAATAATCAAAAAATAATAACGTTATGAAGAGAAAACTTCGCATGGGTATGGTTGGAGGCGGTAATGATGCCTTTATCGGAGCTGTACACCGTATTGCCGCTTTTATGGATGGCAAGATTGAGTTAGTTTGTGGTGCTTTTAGTATCGATCCACAAATTTCAAAACAATCTGGAGAAGACCTATTTGTAGCACCTGAGCGTGTCTATTTAAACTATGAAGAGATGATCGAGAAAGAATCTTTGCTTCCTGAAGGAGAGCGCATGGATTTTGTAACGATCGTAACACCTAACTTTCTGCATTTCGCTCCAGCTAAATTAGCCATGGAAAAAGGCTTTGATGTCGTGGTTGAAAAACCAATGACTGTATCTGTTGAAGAGGCAAAAGAATTACAAGAAACTGTAGAGCGTACAGGCCGCACACTGTGTCTTACACATACTTATTCTGGCTATCCGATGGTTAAACAAGCAAAAGCGATGGTCAAGGAAGGTCACTTCGGAAAGATCAGAAAAATTGTTGTTGAGTACCCTCAAGGTTGGTTAAGCCGGTTAACAGAACGAGAAGGCAATGCTGGGGCCGCCTGGCGTGCAGATCCAAAACGTTCTGGTAAATCTTTGGTTATGGGTGATATTGGTACACATGCTGCACATTTAGCAGAATATGTATCTGGTTTAAAAATCGAAGAATTATGTGCAGATCTAACAACATTCGTTGAAGGCCGTCTATTGGATGACGATGGTTCGGTACTTTTACGTTTTGAAAATGGAGCAAAAGGTGTATTAATGGCCTCCCAAATTTCAGCAGGTGAAGAAAATGCTGTTCGCATCCGTATCTATGGTGAAAAAGGTGGATTGGAATGGGCTAACGAGGATCCTAACAATTTAATCATTAAAATGCTTGATCAACCGCGTCAGCTTTATCGTACAGGAAATGCTTATGGTGCTCCCTATACCTTAAGCTCATTTGCAACACACAACACCCGTGTCCCGGCTGGTCACCCAGAAGGTTTATTGGAATCATTTGCGAATATCTATCGTAATTTTGCTGCAACTGTGACTGCAATACGTGAAGGAAAAACTCCTACTGCAGAACAACAAGATTTTCCAACAGTATATGATGGCGTAAGAGGTATGGCTTTTATCGATACTGTCGTAAAAAATAACGAAGGAACAGAAAAATGGACTAAATTTGTTCTGTGATAGACAGATTAAATCCTATACTTTCTCTTTTGGAGCAGCAGGCTGTTTCAAAGGAGAAAGTTATCGTTATTTTAGGCCCAACTGCCTCCGGTAAAACCAAATTGGCGGTACAACTGGCCCAGCATATCGGCGCTGAAATCATCAGCGCAGACTCCCGCCAGATTTATCGGAGAATGGATATCGGCACGGGAAAAGACCTATCCGAATATCAAAACATTCCCTACCATCTTATTGATATTCTCGAACCGGGAGAACGCTATCATCTCGGAAACTTTATCGAGGACTTTCACCATGCGCAACAATCTATTTTAGAAAAAGGAAATCATACAATTCTTTGTGGTGGTACAGGCCTATATATTCAAAGTGTTATCCAACAAAACCCATACGCTTTGATCCCATCGATAGCAGGCCTAAAGGAGTCATTGCTTGAGTACTCAGAAGCTGAATTGCTAAAACGTCTCCAGGAATATATACTACCGGCAGATTTCCAAATCGATTTTTCTACTAAAAAGCGAATCATCCGAGCGATAGAAATATTGTCTTTTTTAAAGATAAATCCAAATCATCTCGCTCAGCAACGGATGGTTGACAGTATAGTGATCGGATTAAATCCGCCAGTGGAATCCAGACGTTCGCACATTAGCCAAAGGTTAAAACAACGTTTAAAAGAAGGTTTTTTAGAAGAAGTTGGAAAACTTCTGAGTGAAGGTATCACGCACGAGCAGCTTCAATATTATGGACTGGAATATAAATATGGCTCACTCCACCTTCTTGGACAGCTCGATTATCCAGCTTTCGTTACTAAATTAGAAACTGAAATACACCGCTACGCTAAACGGCAAATGACTTATTTCCGAAAAATGGAAAAGGACGGCATATTTATCCACTGGGTTTAAACAATAAACGGAATAAAAACAAAAAAGGGCTAGTATTCCTACTAACCCTTTTCGTTAATCTCTTTCTATTATAACTTGATTTCTTCATCCTTCGCATTGAAGAAATGGAATTCAGTTAGATAATATGACGTCATTGGATTTACTTTAATCCATTTTCCGTACTTGATGAACCATTTCATTCTTTTCGAAATCAAACCAGACTTAATGTAGGCGTCTATATAAGGGTGAACACATAAGGTCACCTTTTTTTCGTTTTGTTCTTGAAGAATAAATTTCAAATTATTTTCAATATCATCCATCACGACAATACTTGATCGGATCTCACCTGTACCATCACAAGCCGGACATTTTTCGTTTGTGACAATATTCATTTCAGGTCTGACGCGCTGACGTGTAATTTGCACCAATCCAAATTTACTTGGTGGTAAAATCGTATGTCTTGCTCTATCCGATGCCATACATTCTTTTAAGAATGTATACAGCTCTTTTCGATGATTGGGTTTATGCATATCGATAAAATCGATGACTACAATTCCACCCATATCACGCAAACGCAGCTGTCGCGCAATTTCTTTTGCTGCTTCCATGTTGACCAGCAATGCATTGTCTTCCTGATTCTCCTTATTCGCAGAGCGGTTACCACTGTTGACATCAATAACATGTAAGGCTTCGGTATGCTCAATAACGAGATACGCACCACCTGGTAATGTTACCGTTTTGCCAAAAGCTGCCTTAATTTGCTTTTCAACTCCAAAATGATCAAAAATTGGCTCTTTATGTTTATAAAGCTTGACAATTTTCTCCAAATCTGGAGATATATCGTGTATATATGATTTTGTTTCTTCGAAGATCGAAGGATCATTAACATAAATATGCGAAAACTCGTCGGTCAAAATATCCCGTAGAATAGTGGATGCACGATCCATTTCTCCAAGAACCTTTTGCGGCGGTTCAGCATTACGAAGACGTTTGGTAAATAGCTCCCATTTTGAGATCAGGTCCAATAAGTCACGTTGTAGTTCTTCGACCCCCTTACCTTCAGAGACTGTACGGATAATCACGCCAAAATTTGCAGGCTTAATTCCTTCGACAATCTTCTTGAGACGGTTGCGTTCGTTACTACCTTTGATACGCTTGGAAATGGAAACAGTACTTGAGAAAGGTACCAGAACGACAAAACGACCTGCTATTGAAAGGTCTGAACTCAGACGCGGTCCTTTTGTTGAAATGGGTTCTTTGGCGATTTGTACTGGCACGAGCATATTTTTGCTCAAGACATCAGAGATCTTACCAGCTTTATCGATATCCTTTTCAAGTTTTAAACTATTGAGCAGTTTCTCTTGATAACTGCCATTCTTGACTATACGGGTAAGCTTTAGCAAAGATTGAACTTGCGGACCCAAATCTAAATAATGTAGAAAAGCATCCTTTTCGTAGCCCACATCTACGAATGCTGCATTAAGCCCTGGCATAATTCGCTTAATACGTCCGAGATAGATATCTCCAACGGCGAAGTTATTATTTGCGGGCTCGCGGTTAAGTTCAACAAGCTGCTTATCTTGAAGTAAAGCAATAGTTACCCCTTTATCAGGAGTTGAATCGATAATTAATTCCTTTACCAAAAGCTACTCATTTTTGATACCTATGCAATATCCTATCGCAATCTTTGGTATCCGATTAAACATTTAAAGAACGTTGTTACGAAAAAAACAATCTACATACCCTTCACAGACATGTAGATCGTTTCGTAAAGCTATCTCAGCAAAATGGGCCAAGATGTTTAAAAGCTCATCACAAGACTATTTTTTCTTGTGTCTATTTTTTCTTAAACGTTTTTTACGTTTGTGAGTAGCCATCTTGTGTCTTTTTCTTTTTTTTCCGCTTGGCATAGCTAAATTTTTTAATGATTATAAAATAATAAATTAATTACTTGCTCAATTCAGCAATCTTTCGATCAATGAATTGTGATAGGGAAGGATCGGCTGCCAGTTCCTTACTTTTTTGAAAAGCAGTCACAGCTTCCTTTTTCATCCCAATATTTTCGTAGCCCGTGGCTAAGTAAAAGTATGACTCAGCATCGGGTTTTTGATCGATAACGGTCTTAAAACGCTCGATGGCTTTGTCAAACTGACGGGACTGTAATGAAAACAATCCCAAAGTTTTATTTGCCTCTAAATTTTTAGGATCTGCAGCAACGACTTCCCGCAATAAGGCAATACCTGCCATGGGATTATTCGTTCCTGATACCATTGCGGCACCTAATCCTGTTTTTGCGTCCAAACTACTTGTATTCGCTTTTAACGCCGCCTCATAGGCATGAATAGCATTTTGATTCAACGCCTGCGCTAAAGTAGAATCTTGCAAATTTGTATAAGCAGCACGATACGCGTTACCTGCTTTCAACCAATACTCAAATTTGGGTGAAACCTTTGCCATTTCCTCATAGACGAAAGCCTGAGGGGCTGGTTTAGCGACATCATCCCACTTATCTGCCAACTGTTGCAACAGCTTTATCTTATCCTCTCCAGAAGCTTTTGCAACTTGGCCCTCAATATCGGAAATTTCTTTGACTAAACTAGCATCTAAACCTTGTTTTGTCATCGAAGATATATTTTCCAAATTTATTTCATTGGAAGGCTTCGATCCAGATGCTGCAGCAGTTTGTTTTTCTTTGTTCACCAAACCTTTAATAGGCTGCGCCAAAAGCACAGCAACCAAGGCTACTACTGATCCTATTACTATTATCTGTTTGGTTTTTGCCATGTTAATCTATTTTAAAGATTATTTATTGCCATTCTTTACTTTCTCTACGAAAATTTTAGCTGGCTTGAAACTAGGAACAAAGTGTTCAGGGATAATGATTGCTGTATTTTTTGAAATGTTTCTTGCAGTCTTCTCAGCTCTTTTTTTGACTACGAAGCTCCCAAAACCTCTTACATATACATTTTCTCCTCCGATCATTGCGTTTTTGACAACTTTAAAGAACGCCTCTACGGTTTCTTGAACATCTACCTTCTCTAAGCCAGTTTTGGTAGAGATCTCTGCAATAATTTCTGCTTTAGTCATATCTATTTTACTGTAATTATTTATTTTTCAACCCTTAAGCCAACTAATGTTTGGGGATGCAAAAGTATTGTTTTAAAATGAGTAATGGAAATTATTTAAATACTTTTTTGATAAATAAGCTTCCAAAAGCCAAACATTTACAATCATTTAACGAGATCCTAGTTTTATCCAACCATTAAAATAAAGTCCAAAAATAAAAACAATTATCTAATTTACAAGATGTTGACTCATTAGTTGCGCGATAAAAATCAATATATGCCAATAGCATGACTTAACCGATCCAAATCCGCTTCGCTATGATGTGCATTCACCACAATACGGTTCAATAGCGGGTCTGTAGCAAGCGGATAGGGAAAGCTCGAAACCAATATACCTGACGCCATCAGTCTTTCATAAAGGTTGATGTCTGTTGATGAAAAGACAGGAAAATTAGGCACAGCATTTAATCTGGACATTATACGTGCTTTGAAATAACTGCTGTTGTACTGCAGTTTTTTGAATTGCTGTAAATAGATCTCCTCTCCATGTACAAATGCATATAAGCTCGCAGGCGAACTCGGAGATGCACCGGTATAAAAATTGGATTTTTTTAGCTTTTGGATCCGCTGCTCATCTGCCAGAATCAAACCCGCATCTGTTGCCAGCCCTTTCGCTAATGAAGCCACGACAATCAGTTCAATATTAGCCAAATTAAAACGGCTCTTATCGAACGAAATACTATTTTTTCGCATAACACCAATTCCATGAGAATCGTCCAGCAGCAACAAAACCCGCTTGCTTGGATTAATCTGTGCAAAGACAGTAAAGTCATAAATCTCCGGCTTCATATTATCGAGACTGTTGCTGACAATAATAAAGGATTTTTGAACCGATTGGTTAATATATGCAACAGTTGAATTGGCCCAGTCAATAAAACTTCCCGCTACGACAGGTTTTTCGTCTAGCCACAACGAGGGGTGACAGGAGGGGGCATACAGCAATTCTCCTTCGCCGGCCAATGTCTTAATCAAAAATTGAGTAGCTAGATATCCACTGGAAAGCAATAAACTCGCTTCAAAATCAAAACGCCTCGCCGCATATCTTTCCGCTTGGTCATAGATTGCCTGTTGCACATTATTATTTCGCGAAGTCCCGTTATTTATGCCATAGCGTTGTATACCTTCTATAAAAATAGATGCATACGTGTGATCAGTTGCCAAACCTAAATACGAGGTTCCTCCAAAAAAAAGATATTCTTTGTCATCGACTGTAATAAGCCGGCCTGTTGGTTGTTCTAAACGCGTAAAATTATTCATGTTGGTGTTACCGATTCTTTTGCCCTGCGCATCGGGACTTGCTATATATTGTGGATGAATCGAAAAAAACTGTAATATTTTCGAAAGCCAGTTTAAATGATTGCTCGTTAAATGATTGCTCGTAGCTATTTTCCAGTTAGCCAATCACTTGGGAATGTTTCACTATTGGTACATCATAGCCGTCAAGAATTTTAACACAGTCAACATTCGCACAGCAAACTAACAGTCATTTAAAATAGTTATTCGCTTTTTCTTGACTTAAATTACAGCGCACACTTCTGTTATCAAACAGTACTTTTCGGCATCAATTTACAGCATAAAATTGGGATACCTCAATTCATCACGATATTTTGACATTCCATCCACTCTTTTTAGCAGTAAATGGTACTATCAGCCATATTTGAGCAAAATATAAAGAAAATGAAGCTGTTATTAACCTTACTATTTATTTCCATTAACATCCTATTTGCACAGTCTATTCTAAAAGGAAAAGTAGTCGGCAAAAATGGTAAACCTATTTATTTGGCCAATATTTATATCGATGGTAGCTACGATGGCGGCACCACAGATTCACTTGGCAACTTTGCTTTTGAAACGAATGAGCAAGGAGTTAAAATCATCAAAGCATCCGTTGTTGGCTTTCCCCTATACAGCAAGTCTATCCAACTGCCACAAAAAGAATTTCTGACTATACAAATGCTAGAAAGCGAAAATCGCTTACAGGAAGTCACCATTCAAGCAGGTATTCTGCAAGCAAATAGTTCTGGTAAAAACACCGTAATGAGCCCTTTAGATATCGTTACTACCGCAGGAAGTATGGGCAATATCATCAGCGCGCTGGCCACATTGCCTGGAGCACAGGTTGGAGGAGAAAATGGACGTCTTATGGTCCACGGTGGAGATGCTTCCGAAACACAGACTTACATAAATGGTATCAGAGTCGCCCAACCTTATACCGCAACGCCTAATGAAATTCCTGTCAGGGGCAGGTTTTCGCCCATGTTATTTAAGGGCGTGAATTTTTCTACTGGGGGCTATTCTGCAGAATTTGGAAATGCACTGTCGAGCATTCTAGCCCTGAATACCGAAAACACGATAGAACAACCCAAAACAGAACTTTCGCTATCTTCCGTTGGATTAGGTTTAGGGCATACTTTACAATGGGGCAAAAATTCGCTAACCTTCAACAGCAATTATACAAACCTAAGCCCCTATTCAAAAATTATTACACCAGATATTAACTGGACGAAGCCCTATGAAAATGCCGCTGGAGAAATGATTTATCGCCATCAATTTAAAGAAGGCTTTCTAAATATTTATGGGGCTTACACTTTCGAAAATATGGGGCTTTACCAAGCAGACATCAATTACCCACACCCTGTCCCGGTGAAAAAGAAATCCAACAACGCCTATACCAATATCAGCTACCGCCAGAATTTAGGAAACCGCTGGACGCTCGAATCGGGCATAGGCCTAGGCTATCTGACGGATAAGGTTCTTTACGGAGAGGTTTACCTACCTAATGATGAAAAGAGTCTTCACTTAAAAGCAACACTAAGTAAAATCTGGAACAACAAGATTAAAAGCATTGGGGGAATAGAATACTTTGACACGAATTATCAAGAAGAATACCACCGGCAAGACCTTGACTATATGTATGGATTCCAAAGCAAAATGACTGCTCTATATACTGAAACGACCTTTGGTTTCTTACCAAACTTGATTGGGAAGATCGGCCTGCGAGAAACCTCTTCCAATTTGCAAAACAAGAAAACGTTAGAACCGAGGGCTTCGCTGGGCTACGCGTTAAATAAATATACCCAGCTCTCTGTTGCTTACGGGAACTTCCATCAGCAGGCACCTACACCAGTATTAAAATATGCTCCTCAGCTCGACTGGTTAGGGGCCAAACATTATATCGCAAATTATTTCTATGCGCGTGGAGGACATCTACTTCGCTTAGAGGCATACCGCAAAACTTACAACAACTTGGTTAAATACAATAGTGTAACACCTCAATATAATAGCCAATATGACAATAATGGAAGCGGAGATGTCAAAGGCTTTGACCTATTTTACAAAAACAGCAGCAGTGTAAAAAACCTACAGTACTGGATATCCTATTCCTACACAGACAGCAAGAGAAATGAAGCGAACTATCCATCTACTGTTACTCCGCCTTATGTTTATAAACATAGTTTTAATATCGTTGGAAAATATTGGTTTTCAAGCCTTCGTTCACAACTCAGTTTGACTAACGCTTACGTATCGGGCAGAAATTATAACGATCCTAACCAAAGCTCCTTTATGGATGGCCACATCAGGGGTTATAATAATCTATCCATGAGCTGGTCATTTCTCTATAGCCAACAAAAAATTATCCATTTCTCCGTCAGTAACGTTCTCGGCGCTTCACCGATCTACGGTTATCAGTATGCAGATCAACCAAATGCACAGGGAATTTATAACCGTAGACCGATTGTCCCTACAGCCAAACGATTTGTTTTTCTTGGGTATTTCTGGACGATCAGTAAAAACGACAAAGACAATCAACTGGACAATCTATAGGAAGCAACAGCTCATCAGGGAAATACGTCGGTTCATCCAAATTTGTTTTTAATTGAGAGCAACGATACGCAACTTCACCCCTGTAAACTCGAAGAGACAATAACAAAAAAATACTTACTACTAAACTAAAAATTATGAAATCGATTATTATCGCCATTATCTGTTTAATAAGCAGTACAACATTTGCACAGAGCAATTTTGAAAAAAGTATGGGCCAGGCCATGGGTTTATGGCAGTCAGGAGAGACAAAAAAGGCGGCAGCTCTTCTCGAACGTATTTCACAGGTAGAAAAAAACAACTGGATACCAGCGTATTATCAAGCAATGGTGTTCACAACTGCTTCCTTTAAAGAGAAAAATAAAGAAACACAAGCGAAATATATACAATCTGCGGAAGATATTTTGAAAAGCACTGCACAAGACAATAATCCTGAATGGCTTATTTTACGGGCAATGAACAAGACAGCATTAATGATAACCGATCCAATGACAAAAGGGAAGGAACTGTCGCCTATCATCATGGGCCTTTATAAGAAAGCACTTGCATTAGCCCCCAATAATCCACGAGCAGTATTGGGCCTCGCAGAATTCCAAATGAACGCAAAAAAATATTTCAATCAAGATACCCGTAAAGAATGTGAGGATGTCAAGAAAGCACTATCTTTATTCAATGAACAAAAAGTCTCCATTCCCTTTGCGCCATCATGGGGCAAAGATCGGGCAGAACAACTGTTAAAAGAATGCAATTAATACTTTGTGAAAAAAGCACCGTTTAAAGCAATTATACAAGCGTTATTGGCAAGCTTCGTCGTAAGCACTTATTTTGTGGTTATGGCCAAGCTTGACCATAACGATGTCCCTTGGACATCCATTATTTTTCACCCTAATATGGCCAGAGGTCTTTTATACGGATTTTTTCTTTTCCTAGGCCATAACTATCTGTCGAAATGGGTAGGGAATAAATACCCTAACAGTAAAGATTTTGGGAAAAAGATGCTTATCTTTTATAGTGTCAGTTTCTTCTTGACCATAGTAGTCGTTTTTATTGTGAATGCTTTTTTCTCAGGCCTATTCTACCCGGGAGTTACTAAAAGCTTCGCTCAGCGCTTTCACCATTTCACTCATCAGCAGCGTGTTGCATACTACTTTCAAACGGCGATGATATCATGGTGCATTTCAATGATTTTCTTTGGTCTCTACTTTTATAAAAGGTTCAAAGACTATCAAATCAAGGAATTTCAACAAGAAAAGGAACTAATAGCAGCACAATTTGAATCGCTCAAGAATCAACTCGATCCGCATTTTCTGTTCAACAGTCTGAATGTATTAAATGGTTTAATTGAGGAGAGTCCCAAAAAGGCCAGCATGTTTACCACTGATCTTTCTAAAATCTATCGCTATGTTTTGGAGCATAAAGATAAAAGTTTCGTCTCACTGCAGGATGAGCTCACTTTTTCAACAGCCTATCTGAATCTGTTAAGTCTTCGATTCGAAGCGGGAATTCAGATCGATTTAGAGATCAATGATGAGCAGCGTAAGGGATTTATTCTACCTCTTTCACTTCAACTACTGATCGAAAACGTGATCAAACACAATGTTGTGTCACTTAGAAAACCTCTTTTATTAAAGATTTATCGAAAAAATGATTACCTCTATGTTGATAATAATCTTCAAAAGAAGAAGGTGCTCCATGGCCACTCGGGAATTGGCCTAAAAAATATTCAGGAGCGGTATGCAATACTCTCCGATTTACCCGTGTATATTGAGGAAAGTGATATCCTGTTTTCAGTTGCGCTACCGATTATCAAAGAAATTGCGCCCCGCCCCCAAACTCTTGCGCTGTAACGGGCACTAAATTAAAAACACAAAGATCCGACGACAAATAAGCACCCTATACAAGCCATGAAAATATTAATCATAGAAGACGAACTCCCATCAGCGAGACTACTCCAAAGAAAATTGGAGAACATGGGTTACACAGTATCTGCGGTACTGCAAACTGTCGAGGAATCTGTAGAATGGTTTATGTCAAATACTGAACCTGATCTACTTTTTTTGGATGTCCAACTCGCTGATGGGATTTCATTTGATATTCTCGAACAGGTTAAGCCAAGTGCGGCTATTATTTTTACCACTGCATACGATGAATATATGTTACGTGCGTTTAAACAAAACAGCATTGATTACTTACTTAAGCCGATTGATGATGAAGAATTGAAAAATGCAGTTGAAAAATTCCTTCATTTTAGGCGACCCAATACCCATTTCGACCTAACATCGTTAGAAGCTTTGTTTAGCAACGCTTTACCTACCTACAAGGAACGCTTTACAATAAAACTTGGCCAAAACATAAAACTAGTGACAACCCAGAATATTGAATGTATTTATAGTGAGAACAAAGGCACTTATCTTTATACCAATGAAAATGAAAATTATCTTTTGGATCAGACATTGGACGGTTTGGTACCGCAATTGTCCCCTAAAGATTTTTTCAGGATCAACCGAAGCACTATCGTTCAATTTGACGCCATCAAAAGTATTGCTGTACATTCCAATGCCCGGTTGAAAATATACCTTAAGCACTATACATCGGATGAGCTCATTGTTTCACGGGAAAGAGTCACCGCATTCAAGAAGTGGCTTGACAACTAGTCCAAAAGAGATTAAAAACACTGTAGCACAAGAAATTAAAAAAGAAACAGACCATAATCAAAAATGATCTTGCCAAACTAGGATTTTGGAGTATTTAATTAGGCTAATGAGACACAAAGAAAATCAAACTACATATTGATTCGATAATTTAGCGGAATACTGAATCGTAGAGATACTGCGAATCCCTTTATAGGGTTATAATCTTTTTTGTCACTGATTGAAAATCCATATCCCAAGTCAATATCCAATAAAGTCGCTAAGCTCAACCCAACTTTCGGTGTTATAGTATAAGGACTAAGTTCTGTACGAAAAAACGGAGTCAGAACATATGTTTGAGGATAATAAGTTACCGCAGCCTCAGGGATGACGGCAAATTTCTTTTGAGTCCAGGTAAAGTTGGCTGTGGCATCGGCTCGCAAAATATGATCACCAACAACGGGAAAAGCAAAATAAGCGCCACTTTTTACTATACTTCCCTTTTGAAATTGGTAGCTCAAGGTAGGGCCGATTAAGTAATCTTGTGCTCTAACACGTCCAATAAGAGCCAATAAGATAAATACAACGAGAAAAAGATAGGAAATCTTACTTTGCATGCTTCTATTAATAAATATGAAAATTAAGCGGAATATTGACACCGACCGACACAGTAAACCCTTCAATTGGCTTAAAGTTTTTCTTCGTGTTATAGTCAAATCCATAACCTATACCGAGATCGACAATAGAAAAGAGACTAGCTCCGACTTTAGGTGTTATTGTGTAAGGTGTGAGTTCAGCTTTCACAAAAGGGAACAGAACAAAATCATTTAGGTAATAGGTGAACCCCAATTCTGGAATGACAGTTGTTTTACCTCCCATCCAGCTGAAATTAGCGCCGGCATCAATTTTCATATATTGAAAATCATTAGGGGCAAACAATCCCCAGCCTGAAACTTTCAGAAAATTACCACTTTGATACTGATAACCTACGGAAGGTCCCCAAATCCATTTATTATGCTCCTTCCATGGTTGCTCTTGTGCCATGGAAGACATAGTAAACATAAAAATGATTGTAAATAATGATAATATTCTTAATTTCATCCAGCTAAATTACAAACTATAATCTAATTTTATGAATACAACAGGTACAGGTTAGAATAGTTTTAGTGAACAGAAAAATAATACAATCTAAGTATTCCGATCAATAAAAGTAGGGCTTAGCTGTTCTCTACTGTGGTAATATGCTAATTCTAATAAACTGTGCTTTTTCATTTAAAGCACCCTCATCCCCCCAATAGCCATTGATATGGTTAGCAGCGGTATAGATGCAACCATCGTTCCCCCAGAATATCAGTTCGTCCTTCCAAGTTGGCATCCACTCCTTAAACCTGACAAAAAGCATTGGTGAAACCTTCCCTTGTTTCACGTGGAAGAGCTGTAAGTCGCCCGTGGATTCATAAGGATCAGCCACCAGAGTCATTAGGTAATTTTTATCCGATGAAAAGAAGGGGGAGGCACCACACTCCACAATTAAATGACCGTCTTGTTTGTCAAAAAGGCGTACATCAGAACTTTCCCAATAATTCCCTTCCACTGCATAAGCATTTAGAAAATCATAATGCCCTTTGTACGAATACCGCTCTTCTAATTCACTATCGATACCCTTATCCGTAAATATTAGTTTTTCCCCATTTTTCAAAGGCAGCTCCAATACCTTCCCATTTTTAGGATAAGACATGGTATCCTTTACCAAGTAGTCTTTCGAAGTTTTACGGGCTGCAGAAAATGTTTGCTCATCGATCAATTCTACCCGGAGATATTTATCTAAAGAATGTCCCTTTTCATAATAGGTTTCTCGACCATTTATCGTAATAGAAATGATTAAGTTTAAATCTTTTGGTGATATTGTAATTTGATCTTGTTTTCCCAGCTTCGACTTTGCGACATATACCTTTTCCCATCTCGTTACATCACCCATCTCACCTTGTGCTCCTTTATAATCCCGTTGAATGCGATCCATGACGGCAACCCAATCCCCTTCTTCAGCAATAACATCGAGTTTGGTACCATAGGGATATTTCCCCAATACCGGCGCAGACTGATCAGGCCCCTGACGAAGTTCAACGCCTGACCGATCAACCACATAGCTGTTTTTTAAAACCTTCGTCTTTTCATAATCAATTGGCAAAGGAGGGAATTGCGTAGGGGTGATCGTATCCTTTACAGCTACTATTTTAACTATAGATGAATCTTTTGCACCTGTGCCTTTATCGTTTGTGTTGCGATCACAACTCAATGTTCCAATGGCTAAAGCTGATCCGATCAAGAGCAATAGTGGTAAAAATAACAGTCTATTCATAAACATCAAGTTAGCCAATCTTATGCCAAAAAAAATACTGTTTTCAGAGATTATCCAAGAGTTAGCGATCACCAAAGAATCTATTTTAGCCATAAACTATTGCTCATATGATCTTCAAGAGGGTCATTTTGCAACAACACATGTACAGCCACAAACGCCCTTTGAAATAAGATATCCCATTAACTGTTCAGCCATAAATTTCTCAATTTGACCTGTAGACCAGCATTCGTTTTCCGCGCATGCAAGATCGTCCATACAATCGCCATAAAGACAGTAAAAAAACGAAAGAAATTGCTCCATACATTTCCAGCGGAATTGTCAGCAACATCAAAGATCATCCAGGTTAAATTCATAAAAATATGAAGTGCGATCGGGATCCATAGATTAAACTTCCATTCGACATACAACCACGAAAACAGGATCGCGCCGAAGAACGTTACGCTAAATATCAAAACCAATTCAACCAAGTCCTGACTCTGATAAAGGTGTAGTAAGGCAAATAGGAATGACGTTGCAAAAATGGATGGAATGAAGCCTAGTCGGGTATAGCGAAAAACTAAACCAAAAAAATAGGCACGAAAGATTATCTCTTCAAAGAATCCTGAAGATACACTATTTATTAATAGCGTGTTTGGATCTATTTTGCGATTTATGGTAAAAACACAGGCGTAACCCAAGAACATCGGCAAAGTTGTTATCACCCCAAAAGAAATCCCTTGTAGAAAAGAACCATTTAACCCGAATTTTGTAAAGAATTTATCTGACTCTCTTGGCTTAAGTAGCATTGCTCCCAAAAATAGTGGCAAAAGGCTTATAGAATAAGCGCACACGTGCCCTAAAAACCGACTAGGAATATAGTTAATTAGAGTAGATTGCAGTGTTGAAAAGAACGAATAATCAAGAATAAAATATATTCCGAAAAAAAGAAATAGTAAGAGCAGGTTTAAATTTTTAGTTTTCATATTTTTTTAAGTGAAATTATGCTCCACTTTAGGAATACACAAAATTATGTGGTATACGTCAAGTTTTAGGGATGATTGACAACAGCGCAGCTGGCCGTTGATTATAAATAGGGTCGAACGGATTCAATTGCAGACCTTGAAACGATGGCGAAATCTTCAATATCTGCAAAACGCAACAAAAAACCTTGTGCATTTCTTTCCTTTACCAATACCTTTTCAAAGTTGACTAGATATGATCGGTGACACCGGTGGATAGC
The DNA here is from genome assembly GCF_002325125.1 of Sphingobacterium sp. UBA1498. Taxonomy (NCBI): domain Bacteria; kingdom Pseudomonadati; phylum Bacteroidota; class Sphingobacteriia; order Sphingobacteriales; family Sphingobacteriaceae; genus Sphingobacterium; species Sphingobacterium sp. UBA1498. The sequence continues at coordinate 446,041 of NZ_DCRG01000004.1, read as the reverse complement.
CCCCGTATGTAGAAGCTGAGACAAGTGCGTTAATGTTATTCGTATCATTTGCTTCTTCAGTGTATCATCTTTTCTGAAATAGATCATGCAATAATTGTCCATCGATTTTGCGAAAATAAAATCATCCGGCCGTAATGTTAATGTTTGGCTTCCATTTGGAATTCTGACTAATGTCAAAAAATGACAATCATTACCTTGATTTGATATCGCATCTGAGTTTATCGGAATTACAACATTAAGCGGATTATTTTGTATAGGATGTGGACTATACCTGTTTATTCGAAGCAAAAAATAAATCGTTCCAATTGGACTATAGAGTGACAGTGTATAAAATCCAATATAAGGGAGGTTGCCCCACTGTAGAGGCGTACCATTAATAATCCAACCATGATAGATGAAATTACAAAAACTTGTCACTAGTAGTACAAGGGTAATGCGGAACAACTCCATAGCAATCGTTTCGATTTTTGTACGTAAGACAAGAGAAACTAGTATATATGCTGCAGATAATATTGCCCCATATCCGGATAACAAAACAAATTTATGGATATGATCAAAATTGTACGTTCCAAATGGTTGAAAAACGATCAGGAAGAGATAGGCTGATAAACCGAGCAAGAAAGACAAGGTGAACAGTTCTTTATTAGTACTGATCTTAGGAATTACACCACTTAAATAACTTCGAATGATTTTTTTATACATCATAATGGAATAAAATTAACTCTTTTCAAATGATTGCTAGCATTATTGACTCCTATTTACCTAAAAAGAGGAGTCGAGAGAAAATTTGTGCCGAAACATCTAAAATATATTAAATTTATAGTTTAACTTAGAAGATACTTTTCGAGCTGACATCAGTTCGTTGAAATCAAAATTTATTTGTCATATTATATATCACCGTGATTCTTCATACTATGCGTCTAGGTCAACTACTAACTCTATTTCTTTGTATAGTTTTTCTACAGGCTATCCAAGGTCAGGAGAAGCAGGTTTTAATAGAAAATGTCAAACTGATTGACTTTACGAGTCAAATGCTAACCTCTCCAAGGTATGTTTTAATAGAAGGCAGCACCATTCAGCACATAAGCGCGTCTCCAATTAAGGCGAAAGATAAGGATGTCATTAGAATTGACGGTAAAGGCAAAACCCTCATGCCGGGTTTGATTGACGCCCATGTACATTTGGTATTTGGCGCTTTGACAATGCCACAGATGATGACAAATGACTTATCGGAAGAATTTTTGTTCAATACAGTAGGCAGTTCGGCTCAACAGATGTTAATGCATGGTTTTACAAGTGTACGAGATGTCGGTGGTCCAATATTCCCATTAAAAGCTGCCATTGATAAGGGCAAACTTTTGGGACCTAGGATATGGCCATCTGGGGCTACGATAAGCCAGACGGCAGGGCATGGGGACTTTCGTACTCCTGAGGAAAAATCACGCCGCTTTTTTGGAGTAGTCTCTCGTGCAGAACGATATGGTGCCACATTTATCGCCGACGGGCGTGCCGAGGTATTGACTGCAGTGAGAGAAAATTTGAGATTTGGAGCGAGTCAAATTAAACTCATGGCTGGCGGGGGCACTTCTTCTGCATACGATCCAGTAGATGTAACCCAATATACTCTTGACGAGATGAAGGCGGCAGTGGAAGCGACAGAAGATTGGGGAACTTATGTCACCGTACATGCTTATACACCAAGAGCGATTCAAAGAGCGATCGAAGCTGGCGTAAGATGTATCGAACATGGACAATTGCTTGACGAAGAAACGTTGCAGCTAATTGCAAAAAACAATATTTGGCTAAGTTTACAGAATCTTGTGGAAGATACGCCCGATATGGATCCGCAACGAAGAATCAAGCGTAAACCTGTCATAGAAGGTCAGGAAAAAGTGTGGCCTATGGCTAAAAAATATGGCGTAAAACTAGCCTGGGGTACAGATTTCCTTTTTGAACCTGATCTGAATAAATTGCAGAATGCATTTATATTGCGACTTCAAAAGTGGTTTACAAATGCCGAAATCATTAAAATGGTCACACACGATAATGGTGAACTTCTACAGCTTTCAGGATTAAGAAGTCCATATCCCGGCAAACTAGGAAGTGTTGAGGAAGGCGCTCTGGCAGATCTTATCCTTGTTGATGGTGACCCGCTCAAGGATCTAAAATTGTTGGCAGATCCAGATAAAAACTTTTTGGTAATTATGAAAGATGGTCAGATTTATAAAAATACCCTGCAGAAACATTAATGCTGTGAGGTGGACATTATGACGTCAAAAATATAATTTAATAAGACAATAAAATATTTTCGATGAAATCAGTTTAAATAGGTAATTTTTGCCTATGTAGATGAAAAAAATCAAATAATTTCATCATTGAAAAGTACAGATAATTTCTTTAAGATATAAATTATTTGAAGAATAAACAGCTTTGCATTTAATTGATTAGATTTGCGTTTAAACGATAAATCAAGCATTCGGTGGCATTATTATTCAACGAAGGACGTCCAGTAGTAAGACTAAGAGCATTTCGGGCTATCGACGATCCCCAAACCTGTGAACGTTTCATAGAAGGACACGCGCATGTATTAACGGCTATAGGCGTGAAGAAGGTGACTTCCTCCAAAAATGACTGGATGTATAATCCGGCATCATTCGTGCTGATCGTAGAATCCCTTGATGGCGACAAAGTCTATGGAGGAGTACGCATACACGTATCTGGTGGTAGCGAACCTCTTCCGATTGAACAAGCAACCGGATCGATGGATGCTAAAATTTTAGACCTTGTTTATGAGTACGCGCAAAAGGGAACAGGTGAAGGCTGTGGGCTATGGAACTCGCGAGAGATTGCTGGATATGGCATTGGCAGCATATTTTTAACACGGGCTGGCGCTGCGATCAGTACACAGGTCGGCATTAAATCGCTATTTGCTTTATGCGCTCCTTATACAGTAAAATTAGCAGAAAGTGTTGGCTACCGGATCGACACCAGTGTTGGAAATAATGGTACATTTTATTATCCTAAGCTAGACCTGCTGGCAACTGTGATGATTATGCGAAACCTAGAAACCCTAACCGAAGCCGATCAAGAAAACAAAGATGCAATTCTTTCCCTTCGTAATAATTCCAATATTGTCCGCATAGAAACTTTGCGGAATAAAGAAATTGAAATCCATTATCAAATTGATATTCCGAATTTGAATCAATGGGATCTAAATGAGATTATTAAAAATCTGAAACATACATCATTAGACCATAGGCCAGATGATCGTAATTTAAATATTTTGTAATGGACAATAAGCATTATAATGCCGGATACTTGATGGATACCGGTGATTTTCTTAAACAATTGAAAATACATTCATACACTCCTTTCAATTCGATTAAAGAGGGCGTGGTTGTCGATCTTGGTTGTGGCACTGGAATGGATGCCATCAACTTGGCGAACATGCTGGGTGATAATGTACTAGTCGTTGGTTTAGATCATGATAACACCCTAATTGAGCATGCGAAATCAAGTGCTGCAAACATAAAAAATGTAGACTTCGTTCAAGGTGAGGTTTACAACCTTAGCTTTGCAGACAATTCCATCTCCGGTATTAGAATGGAACGCGTTGTACAACATCTAGCGGAGGCGCAAAAAATGTTTGCCGAGGTTCACCGTGTTTTGATTGAGGGGAAACCTCTGGTTATCGTTGAGACCATCTGGAATAGTCTGACATTCTATAGCAAACACGTGGGTATTGAGGCAAAGATATGCCATTATTTGACCAATGAAAAAGTTAATAATGGCTGGGCCGGAAATAAATTAACCTCAGATCTATTAAATCAAGGTTTTAAACACGTAGAATTGCAAACATTTTGTATGGTGGCCCGCTCGAAAGAGGAAGCTAATCGTTATCTATTTTTAGATAAAATCCTTTTAGAAATGGTCGAAAAAGAGCAATTGAGCACCGCCGAGATGGAGGAGTTTCAAAACACATTGAACCAAGCTGACGAAGCGGGCTGCTTCCTTGTCTCTATGAATTTAGTTATCGCCGAAGCAAAAAAATAGCATATTGTGATGAGATGCTGGCTTAACCTAATTTTCCTATTGATCTGTACATATAGTTCGCCCTGTTTTGGAGAGGTTATTATAGAACACCCAACGCAGCGCTTATTGATCGGATATGGCCTAGAACGCTACGAAGGCAATGGACGGCCTGATTTTTCAGATACTTCGGATTCATCCTTCCAATCTTTGGGAAGCAAAGTCCCCAATTTAGGTACATCATCTTCTGATATCTGGCTCCGGTTGCCGATGATAAATAAGGGCAAAGATAAACTTGAGCTCCTACTCGAGATCGCCTATCCTCTTCTTGACGAGGTCGAATTATTTATACCATCACCAGATGGGAGTTATAAATCGATCAAGTTGGGAGAACATCGCCCTTTTTCGGCTAGAAAATATAAGGTACCTAATTACGCATTTGACATTCAATTAACAGGAAATAAGAAAACCACATTTTTTATTCGAGTTAAGAGCACCGAACAGATTATTCTACCAATCTATTTAAGTAACGAACGAAGTTTCTTAAAAGAAATGAATGATGATAGCTTATTAAGCGGTATTTATATCGGAATTGTCTGCATTATGGCAATATATAATTTATTTTTATTTTTCTCTGTTCGGGAGAGGGGCTATCTATATTATGTACTATATGTTCTTTGTGCAGGAATAACACAAATGGGAATTAAAGGTTACAGTTTTCAATATTTATGGCCAAATTGGACGTATTTCGCAACAAAAGGGCCGATTATTTTTGGATGTCTATCAGGATTATGTGCCTTACTTTTTGCAGATTCATTCCTACAATTATCCAAAAATGCGCCTAGATCACGGCGTGTGATCACTTTTTTCATTGTCCTCTTTGTCATTGGCCCAGTTCTAACACTACTAAACCTTACCCAACTGGCATTTACGGTTATGCAATTAACAACGGGAGCGGGGTCTTTATTCGTCCTTTACTTATCCTACCGTGTGATGATAAATGGTTATAAGCCCGCTAAATATTTTGTTTATGGTTGGACGGTTTTATTGTTGGGTTCAGTAGTATTCTTACTAAAGGACTATGGCATCCTACAATACAACGATTTTACAAGCAACGCTGTACAAATTGCTTCCGTTGTTGAAATGGCTCTATTATCATTCGGTCTCGCTTATAGTATCAATATCTTAAAAGAAGAGAAAGAAGCCTCGCAAGTCAGGGAATTAGCGATTTCGTTAGAAAACGAAAGATTGATACGCGAGCAAAATATAGTGTTGGAACAAAAAGTGGATGAGCGGACACGTGAATTGACACAATCTAACGAGTCTCTACAGACCACTCTTACTCACCTAAAGGAAACGCAATCCCAGCTTGTTGAGGCTGAAAAGATGGCGTCCCTTGGTCAGTTGACAGCCGGGGTTGCCCATGAAATCAATAACCCTATCAATTTTGTCACATCGAACGTTGCCCCATTAAAACGTGACATAAAGATGATCTGGGAAACACTAGAGGAAGTGGAACGTATAGCCTTTAAAGAAGGTATATCGGATACAGAAAAACAAATTCAGATTAAAAAATTTAAAGACGATCTAGATATTGACTATTTAAAAACAGAGGTGGATTTTTTATTAAAAGGTATGCACGATGGAGCTCACCGTACCGCGGAAATAGTCAAGAGTTTACGGATTTTTTCACGTGTGGATGAGGATACATTAAAATTTGCCGATCTGAATGAGGGACTTGAATCAACAATGGTTATTCTCAATAGTCTATTGAATAACACAATAGAGGTTGATAAGATCTATGGAGATATGCCGAAAGTAGAATGTCATGCAGGTAAACTTAATCAAGTATTTCTGAATATTGTTACAAATGCTATTTATGCTGTAAATAAAAAATTCAACCACGAAGTCGGTGGAAAAATATGTATTGAGACCGGAGTTTATAACGATGACACTTCGGTTTTTATCAAAATCGCCGATAATGGTATTGGTATTCCAAAAGAAATTCATGAACGGATCTTTGAACCGTTTTTTACGACGAAAGACGTCGGCGAGGGGACTGGTCTAGGAATGTCCATTGCCTACAATACTATTGCAAAACATCATGGTCGGATTGTTGTAGATTCAGAAGTGGGACAGGGTACCAGTTTTACACTAATCATTCCAATTCAACAAAATGATTAGTATAACTATAAACTTAAAATAGTTCAATTAACTATTATTTTTTCATATCTTTTGTAAGGGAATAAAACCATATAATAAAATTATGCAGAGGGAGTTTGAAATACTATATATCGATGACGAAGCCAACAATTTAGTTAGCTTTAAAGCGAACTTTAGATACGATTATACGATCTATACAGCATCCAACACAACTGAAGCTGAAAAGATACTTCATACTCATCCGGATATCCGTATTATCTTCTGCGATCAACGCATGCCTGATGAGATGGGCATCGATTTTTTACACCGCATAAAAAAAGACTTTCCAAAGCCAATCCGTATTCTTCTAACAGCTTACGCCAATATGGAAACTGTAATTGAAGCAGTCAATAAAGGACATATATTTAGATTTGTCCGCAAACCCTGGATGAATGAAGAGATTGTTTCGGCTATAGAAGAGGCAAATAAATTTTATGTTGCAAACTCCATGCTTGAGGTAAAAAATCGCGAGCTACAAAAAGCTTATGATGAATTAGATAAGTTTGCTTATAGCGTTAGCCACGACCTTCGTGATCCGTTGACCGGAGTTCTTTCCGCTGTGAAACTTGGACTGGAGTTTGACAGCGTAGATCGAATTCATGAGTTGCTCGCGCTAATGGATAGTTCATTAGTTAGTTTGGACGCTTACATTGACAGCCTACGCGACTATTATTTACTAAGACGAGGCGAGCTCCTGCTGTCCGAGATAAATTTTGAAGAACTCTTCGGCAATATACGTCAATTTTATAGTATGTATACGCAAAATAAAGAGGTCGCTTTTGAAATTTTAGTGGATCAAAAGGAGAATTTTAATGGAGACAAGGCGCTTCTTGAACTCATTTTACATAATCTTCTTTCTAATGCTTTTAAATACCAAAGTAAGGGGCAAGAGAATCAGTTTGTCAAGCTTTCTGTTTTGGTATCAGAACGTAAAGCGAAAATAGTTGTGAGCGACAATGGAATAGGGATATCGCCAGAGTATGTTGACGATATATTCAAACTATTCTTCAGAGCTAGTGATCAAGCTAAAGGGATGGGATTTGGACTCTATAATGTTCAAAATGCACTCTTGAAGCTCCAGGGAAAAATTGAAGTGGAATCACAACCCGATCAAGGTACAACCTTTACAGTCGTCATACCGAGTAAATAAGCCTTTTATAGTTGACCATCATAGACGATGGAAAGCTTATCAAAATGCCAGAAAACATCAACAAAGCTTAAAAGCTTACTTTCCTAAACTTATCTTATTTTTACGAAAGTAGCTTTTGGCGTAACAAAAATTCCAATTGGTCGTTAGAAGTCTCTAGCTGAGAATTTGTCTCCACAATCTTTTGACGTTCTGCATATACATCATAAGCGCGCTGAATCGTCTGATCAAGTTCCTCTTCACTCCAAGGCTTATTGAGATAATGAAAGATTTTTCCTTTATTAACGGCGTCAACAACAGCAGCCATGTCCGTATATCCTGTCAAAAGAATACGCATAGGGGCGGCATTAATTTTAATAATCTGCTCCAAAAACTCTACACCAGTCATTTCTGGCATACGTTGATCCGTAATAATAATGTGTATTTGATTGTTTTTGACAATATCGATTGCATCAGCGCCACTAATGGCGGTAAATACGGTATACTTTAGCCGAAATGTCGCTTTAAAAGAAAACAAATTGTTTTCTTCATCATCAACGTACAATATCGAAATCTTCTTGTCTTCCATAAGCTTATCTTCTGAAATACAAATTTACGCAATTAATTTCCTGAATTAATAACAGATTAAAGAGTTTTATGTTTTCCTAGCAGAAAATATTCGATGACCAATACGATAAGCGGATCTCATAGCCAAATTTTATAACCTCCCCACACTATTAATAACATGAAGCTAATAACTGAAATAAGTAAATTATCAAGGTTGTTTAGCAATAAAAAAAGCCATTCTACGTACGTAAAATGGCTTTTTTGAAAGTGACCCCGCTGAGGCTCGAACTCAGGACCCACAGATTAAGAGTCTGTTGCTCTACCAACTGAGCTACGAAGTCATTCGATAGACCAAATGTAAGGTTCAACGCAGAAAAAGTCAAGTGAAAAAGAATATTTTTTTGACTTTTATGACATTCAAGGGAGATTGTTAATGCATTTGTAATAATCAAGCGAACCGTATAAAGAGTCTCTATACCTTAATTGGTCTTCTGCTCCATATTGTGCTTCGTCTTTGGAACAGTTATCTTTCCCATGATCATTGGCCTAACTTCCATTTCTATTGGTTTATCCAAATGCATTTGATTCCCATTTTTCAATGGAACCACCACCGTTTTATACCCCAACATTTGTGCACGGAGCTCTTGATTTACCCCAAGTAGCGATTGTGGTACCCAAAGCTGAAAATTCCCTTTATCATCCACTTCAGTACGACATTTTCCTAAAGAGACCGTTGTTCCCGCCATACTCACATCACTTCCCGCACAAACCACACGACCTTTTATGCTAACCTTAGCACTATCGGCGCTGTCCTTTGATACTTTGCTATCGTTTGTTAACACGTGGATGCGGCCTTGCTCTTTAACCTTATTGATTCCCATCGCAGACTGTACAACGACTACTTCCCCCGTCAATTTGTTTTGTGCCTGAGCCGTATAAAGACTCAACGATCCGACCAACATGAATCCCGCTGCGATTCCTGTCCATCCACCGCGCCAAATAGGGTTTTTAGCAAAGGAAACATGCGCATCTAATTCGCGCATTAATTGGTCTTCATAAAATCTCCCACATAACCTTCTATTAGAGTTCTTTATTTCATTTACAATCTCCTGATCATCCATCTGAGAAAAATCAACAACGATCTTCTTACATTGACCACAGAAACGGCCTTGCTCCTGTGGAGTCATCTTATCCCAATCTGCCGAGCAAGCCTCTTTTACCTCTAAAAAAATCTTTTTCATATTATCTCCTGTTTAGTTTTTTGGAAGGGATGCAACACAATCAGCAATTTCACAATGAAACGCAACATAAAACCATTAACACCTAATAAGCAACAACTTAAAAATAAAAACCATTTAAAATCAGCTACTAATTTCCACAGGACAACCGTCAGAACTAGATGAGGAAATCATAGAATGCAAAGCGAAGAATAGCAAAAGCGACAAATAACAAGGTGCGAAAGAATATATTCAAAGAAAAAAAAGCGCTGCAAAAGAATAGGCTGTCCAACTTTGTTAGACAGCCCATTTTCATGAAATAATTCTAGTGGATAATAGAATTATTTTATGGCACCTAGGATCTCCTTTATTGCTCTTTCCAATTGCGGGTCTTTATTTTCCATCCGGTCCTGGACTGTATTTTTCACAAGTATATCCGGTGCAACTCCAGTTTGCTCGAGGTCCTGACCATCAAGGGTGTAACATCCCCAAGAAGGAAGTCGATAGTTTGATCCGTCAACTAAACCTTTTGCTGACGTAAAAATAATCCAACGATAGGTCTCGTTACCAATGATTTTACCCAGTTTTAATGCCTTAAAGCCCGCTGCGGTCATTTCTGCATCGCTCAAAGATTGCTCATTAATTAACAGGACAATCGGTTTGGCTGCCGGTGCAAAATTACTTTGTGGTGCACGCTTACCCCCACGATATTGCCATTGCAGGTAAGGACGCTGAGACAAGAACCTTAAAACTTCATCATGGACATTTCCTCCTGTATTATACCTTAAGTCTAAAATTATCCCCTGTTTATTGTTCTCCTGCTCGGCCATGTCAATCAAAAAGCGTTGCAATTCAGCATCAGACATGTTCTTCATATGGGAATAGGCAATCTTGCTACCGCTCAACTGGTCTACACGGCTTCGGTTATCTCTAATCCATTGGTCGTAGAGCAAATCTTTAAACGTTGTGCTGGAAACCGGACGAATGTTTGTCTGAACTTCCTTTCCCTTGCGATCGAAGGTCAATTGGATCTCTTCCTCCAAAGAAGGCCAGGTGAAATAATTATCGCGGTCGGCCTGCGTATTTAATTTTGTTCCGTTTATAGCAAGGAGGACATCCCCCTCTTGAATATCAACTTCCTTTTTTGCAGCCGGGCCATTTGCAACAATATAGCTAACCTTGTAAGGGTTAGTGGCATCATAAAGTACACCGATTTCATTCGTTACAAAACCAAACGGTTTACGTTCTTCCTGCCCAATTGAACTAAAACCCAAATGCGACGAATTCAGTTCACCCAACATATCATTTAATAGGATACGCAAATCTGTCCGATCGTTTATCCCTGGAAGATACTGTTCATACTTCTTCTTGACAGCTACCCAATCTACCCCATGAAAGTGACTATCGTAGTAATTTTCCTCCAGATTGGCCCATGTTTCATAAAACATTTGACTGAACTCCTTCTCGAGATCCCGATTGAATTTAAAACTCATTGTCACCGCATCAAGTTTATTCAGATCCAGGTTATATTTCTGAATTGTTCCTCTGTTCAAAACGAAGTACTTCCCTGAAGACGCTACAAATTGGCCAAAGCCTCCATCAGTGACTTTTTCTGTTTTAGCTGGCACAAATAATTCATAAACGGTCCGATAAGCACTATATTTTCCTTCGTGGTTGGAGGAATAGAACAAATAAGATTTATCGCCCTTTTGTACAACCAAAGGATTAAATTGCGTTCCAAATGCAGGGCTAACTTGTTCAATACGGTCACGCAAACCTTCTAAATCCAATTGAACCAAAACAGTTTTCTTTGCATCGCTGGCTGGACTCGCGACTGATTTAGGTTTTAATGTTGTATCTCTTTTTTCGGGTGTAACAAATAGTTCATCAAACTTTGTGCTACGATAAGGCTGATCAAAATTGGTCAAAGCCATCCGAAAAATACTTGAGTTTTGCATACCGGTGGGGTAGGATGGTTTGGTTCTGTTACTCGCAAAATAAATATATTTACCATCTGGAGACCAATATGGTGCTGCCTCTGTAACACCTGTATTTGTCAAATTAGTGGTTTGCTCATTTTTCAGGTTATACACAAAAATATCTTGTTCAAAATTACGTATAGCTGTAAATAAAAGATAGTTTCCATCAGGGGAAAATGAAGGTGAAGAATTTTGAAATGCCCAGATTTCGTCTCTAACCACTATTTCACTCTTCAAACTTGTCAAATCCAGTATACGAACTTCATCACGCCCGCTCAAGTATACAGCTTTTGTTTTATCTGCATTAAACGTAATGTCACGGTTGTTACGCAGATCTTTTGTCAATTGCTTTACCTCTCCTTTGCCGTCTGCTGCGCGTGAAAACCAATTTTGATACCCGAGATACGTTTGGTTATAGAGCAATGTTTTACTGTCTTTAAGCCACTTAACTTCCATAATACGTTCGCCCTGACTTGGCATCTGACGAACAAACTTTCCTTCGATATCCGACACAAACAATTCCCCGCGGGATACAAACGCCATTTTTTTTCCGTCCGGAGAAACGTCGAAATTACTGATGTTACCTGAAATGTTAAACTCCTTCAGCTTTCCTAAGACCTGGTTGCGGTTAAGAGCGATGCTAGGTTGCATCGTTTTCTTTGCATTGACATCGTAAATATAAAGTTGGTAACCCTTTTCAAATGCGATTTTACGACCGTCTGCTGCGACAAACGGGCGTTTGATTGATTCTGAGAAAGCCGTCAATTGGATCTTCGACGATCCTGCTATTTGATAGAGATTATACTCACCATTACTTTCATCGGACACATAGAATATGTTTCCTTTTTGGTCGACTGTTGGCCAAAAATCTTTACCAATATAATCGGTATACTGGTGAAAAACTTTTGTTTTGGGATTATAACTCTTAATATCTGGATTGAAAGCTCCTTTATAGCGTTTGCGGTTGGCTGAACTATAACCTTCCCAGCTGTCATTGAATAATAATTCGCCTGAGGGTGTTGGCACCACATTGCTGATATAATTAAAGATATGGGGAAACAATCTTGTTGCCGTTCCACCATTCAAAGCAACCTGAAAGGCACTCATTCTATTGTAACGGGATGAGGTAAAATAAAGTGATTTACTATCCCAGCTCCAGCTGTCCACTTCATCCGAAGCATCGTGGTAAGTAAGCTGACGAATATCTCCACCCGCCAGCGGCATCACATAGATGTCCATATTACCATTTTGATTGGCCGAGAATGCCAGCCATTTTCCATCCGGAGAAATGCGTGGATTGATCTCGTTTCCTTCCATTCCGGTCAACCGAACTGCAACACCGCCTTGACTCCCCACTTTCCAAAGGTCGCCTTCGTAGCTAAATACCATTTCTTTACCATCGGGACTTAGTGTCGGATGGGACAGAAATGTGGGTTGCTGGGCAATAACACAGGTTGTTCCAACATAGGCCAGTAGTATACTTAAAAATAGTTTTTTTATCATGTTATCTAGGAGGCTAATAATTGTTTGCCAATACAAAGGTAAAATTGGTAGCGAACAAACCATCATGAAATAAAGAAGATTTTTATCCGATCGTGTTTGAAATAAGCAAAAACAACTGTGCCGTATATAATTATCTTATGCTTAGACCAACAATAAAATAGGGGCATAATAACCCGCCTATCTCGAAATCCAAAAGTTTACGTATTTTTTGACTCAATATATTCTTTAATGAAATACTTATCCTTAACTTTGCACCCTCAAATCAGAAACTATGGACGCAACGTTAACTCACTCAGAAGAAGATCTTTATAAGAAGCGAAATCGTATAAGAATCGCGGTTTCACTTTTCTTTTTTTGCCAAGGAATTGCGTTTGCATCCTGGGCAAGTCGCATTCCAATTATTAAAGCACATCTTAACTTAAGTGAAGGGCAATTAGGTACCATATTATTAATGCTCCCTGTTGGGCAACTCGCTACGATGGCACTCTCAGGAAAGCTGGTCACAAAATATGGTAGCGCCAGTGTTTTACGCATTGTACCCATTGCCTATGCGCTGGTGTTATGTTCCATACCTTTTGCACAGAATGCTTGGCAATTGGGGGCTATATTGCTTCTATTCGGGGTAAGCGGTAATATGTGTAATATTTCGGTTAATACGCAAGGAGTAGCCACCGAACAGATCTTCAAAAAATCAATTATGACCTCTTTTCACGGCGCTTGGAGTATCGCAGGCTTTACTGGAGCTTTAGTCGGTTTATTGACGATGAACTTCGGACTGAATACGTTCTCCCATTTCTTACTCATATTAATCATTGTCATCGGGAATACGCTAATCAATCACAAGTATCTGGTGCCAGGAAAATCTCCCCAAAAGGAAAAACGCAGTTTCTTCGCTAAACCAGAAGGCGGACTACTTCAACTCGGTATTATTGGCTTTTTCAGTATGGCAACAGAGGGAGCAATGTTTGACTGGAGTGGGGTATATTTTAAAGAAATCGTACAAGCGCCCGAAAAATTTGTTGTCGTTGGATACGCTTCTTTTATGATCATGATGGCCACAGGTCGTTTTGTTGGCGATGCGGTCATCCGTAAATTAGGTCGAAAAAGAACGCTGCAATACAGTGGACTGTTAATGTTCATCGGAATGATGACCTCGGTTATTTACCCTGAATTTATCATCTGTACCTTAGCATTTATGTTGGTAGGTATAGGCGTAGCCTGCAACGTTCCTTCGATCTATAGCCTTGCCGGACAAAACAAAAATGTACCTTCAGGCGTAGCTTTAGCCATGGTTTCAAGCATCAGTTACCTAGGATTTTTAATGGGGCCACCTTTAATTGGCTATATTGCCGAAGCGTTTAGCCTGCGCTATTCCTACGGTATTTTTGCATGCTTCGGCCTTTTAATGTTTTTTATGGTAGGGCGACTCTCTTTATTTAAACAAACAAGCCCCGCCTAATTTTTCGAAGAAGCAGCTGATCGAAATTTCGATCTAAAACTTGACCTGAAGAAATCGTAGGCTAAATGACATGCGTTTACTTTTTAAAATATAGGGCATTGCCAGCAGATAAATGCAAGCCGTAACCGTGCCCAACATCGAGCCAAACCATACATCTATCACAAAATGCTGCCCCAAATACACACGCGAGTATGCAGTTAATGCCGCAAAAACAAAGGTAAGAATCCCAAAAGATCTATTTTTTGAGACAATTGCTATCGTGGCTGACATCGCAAAGGCTGAAGTTGTATGGCCTGAAGGAAACGAATTGAAGTAGGCTACAGGCAGCCAAGAGACGACATGGAATGTTGGATCTCCATGAAATACGCTGGCCGGCCTATCCACATGGAAAAGATTTTTAAGCATACAGCAGATGACGCCCGAAAAGATATATGTACCGAGTATAGCTCGAGCACAATTCCATTGCTGCATACAGCAGTAAGCAATAAAAACAGTGATAACAAAGAGACCATCCCCAAAATAGGTGTAAATAGTAAAGAGAATATCTGCCCAAAAAGCGTGGTGTGAGTTTATAAAATGAAACGAATCAGCCTTGGGAACAAAAGCCACCAAAAAGGTCAATAGAAACACCCAAATGGAAAAGAAAACAAAAAAAGCAGGATTAGCTACATATACCCTTCTAAATTGGTATACTAAAAATTTTCCCATCCAATCTATATTAAAGCCAATGATAAAATTGTTGTATTATCATTTGATTATTCTAATATAGAAATATTATTAAAAATTGACAATTCTATTACGATTTAATTTTGATACCAAAATAAAAACCATATGAAACAAAGAAAGCGATGGTAATCCATCGCTTTCTTTATTGTAGCCCCGAGCAGAATCGAACTGCTATCAAATGTTTAGGAAACATCTATTCTATCCGTTGAACTACGGGGCCATTTCAGAAGCCAAACTTAATCTTATTTTATAAATAAGTCAATAGTAAGTCTCAAATCGGGATATATTTTTTTCCTGAGGAAGGTCTTGACCTAAATGGACTAGCTTTACTCAAGCCATTGACGTTGGCTATTCCCAAAAACCTCATCAAAGAATTTCATGTAATCTGCAATAATTAACACGCAAACAAACTTAAAACTTATACGATGAAATGGAATTTGGTAAGAAAGAAAAATGTGGAGGGAGAAGGATTCGAACCTTCGAAGCCGAAGCAACGGATTTACAGTCCGTCCCATTTGACCGCTCTGGAACCCCTCCAGCATTGTGTTGTTCTCAAATTGAACAGCGCAAAAGTAGGTTTTGATTTGCAAAACTGCAATTATTTAATTCCATAATTTTGTAACTACCGCATTATTAATCCATTTATTTTTTAAAGGTATTCAATCGATCGCCTGATCATTGGATTAACGCATCATTATTATAATAAAAATTTATTGTTATAATCGAGTCAAAATAGATTTTGACGATAGTGTATTGGCAAAATCAATTCGCTTTTTGGCCGAAGTTGCCGTATCTTTGTAGCAACAAAAAAAGAAAGATATATTATGAGTTTTACAGGTAAAAGTTTTCCAAGCATTACAGTAGATGCAATCGATTATTTAGGCGATAATTTACAAATTAACATTTTTGAAAAAGCAGTCAAAGAAGGTAAAAAAGTGCTTTTATTTTGGTATCCAAAAGACTTCACTTTCGTATGTCCTACTGAATTACACGCTTTCCAAGAGGCAGCTGCCGAGTTTGAAAAACGCAATACAATCTTAATCGGAGCTTCTTGTGACACAAATGAAGTGCACTTCGCCTGGTTAAACACAGCAAAAGATAACGGCGGTATTGAAGGTGTTGAATACCCGATCTTAGCAGATACAAACCGTAACTTATCAAGTATATTGGGAATATTAGATGTTCAAGAAGTTGAACACCCTGAATACGGCACATTAGCACAAGGTTCTGCTGTCACTTACAGAGCAACCTATTTGATCGACGAAACTGGTCGTGTATTCCACGAGTCGGTAAACGATATGCCTTTAGGTCGTAACGTTAAAGAATATTTACGTCTGATCGATGCCTATGCACACGTACAAAAATTCGGTGAAGTATGTCCTGCAAATTGGGAAGAAGGTAAAGATGCCATGAACGCAGATAGAAAAGGTGTAGCTGACTATTTAGCGAAACACTAACAAAATACGAAGACGACAAGTCTCGTCAACAGGAGTCACTCCTGATTCCTGTTGACTTCCATCAATCACCTTAATAATAAAATCATGTTACAAGAATTAGAAAACGATAATTTACAAGAAATTGTAAATAGCAACGATATTGTTATGGTTCAATATTCCGCTACCTGGTGTGGTAATTGCAAAATAATGAAACCAAAATTCAAAAAGTTAGCAGGCGAAAATGAAAGTGTGCCTTTTGTAATCGCTGATGCAGAAAAATTTCCTGAATCTCGCAAATTAGCAAACGTGAATAATTTACCAACTTTTGCTGCCTTTAAGAACGGTAAATTGGTTAATCAAGTACAAACAAATAAGTTGGACGCATTAGTAGAATTATTCAATGAAACTTCCAGTAATTAAGCATTTAACAGAATTCATCGAGCAAAATGATGTAGACTACGTCCTAGAGACCATAGAGACACTGGAAGCATTAACAGAGGCTCCTTTGAAAGATGAGGAACTAGACGTTCTTGGTGAATTGATTTCAAACCTTTATGGAGCGGTAGAGGTTGATAAATTAATTAAAGAAGGTCATTCCAAAAAAGACGCGTTAAATTTATTTATGAAACGTGTTCTTGGTGCCATTGATAAATAGCTTTTGCTTAAAAGTATGATTTTGAAACTTTCTTTAATGTGTCTAAATCTTTTTTGAACGTTTGAAGTATAGCGATGAATATCAATTCCAATTTGCCCAAACTATGAAGCAAATCTTACGACGTTGTTTAGATCGTATGAAGATAGCAGTCTGTCTATTAAACAATAAGTGTCGCGGTACTATAGTCGCTTAAGGTATGGTAACGATATATTATACATTTCCCAAAAGCTAAAATGTTGACAAAATTTAGCGATGTGGAAAACTAATTAAAGTAATCTGACAGAACTCAATATTTTCTACATATATTTACTATGTTAAAGGTTGCCACTTGGAGCGAAGCGACAAAATAACTATTCTCTAAAAATTCGTTTCAGGAAAAAATATTTTAATTGTTAAACGGAAATTCCAACTTGATTGGGATTTCCGTTTTTTTTATTCTGTGCTTATATTATCCGTTTAAGCATCGACGAATATGATTTTACAGCGCTTTTACGTATAACTGAAACCTACACTTTGTATTGGCCTAAGCCTAATCAGCATGATAACCTTTGCGCAATGGTATACATAGGGATCAATCAAACTTTAAAGACTTTCAATAAAATTACAATAATCAACAATCCGTTGTTAAGCAAAATCTTTATCTTTAAAAATGCGAAGACCTTTTATCTCTGTTATCATAATTTTGGCGGGTATCTTGTCAACTTCAAGCGTTAAAGCACAAAATCCACAGTGGGATGCTGCTGAAATAAAACTTAATCTGGAAAAACTTAACACATTGGGATCGGTACTCTATTTTGCGGCACACCCCGATGACGAGAATACCCGATTGATTGCATGGTTAGCCCAGGAAAAGAAATATAAGATAGCTTACTTATCGTTAACTAGAGGCGATGGGGGACAAAATCTGATCGGAACAGAACAGGGTATTGAGCTTGGCTTGATTCGAACGCAAGAATTACTGGCTGCTCGAAAAATTGATAAAGGTGAGCAATTTTTTTCTTCCGCCTATGACTTCGGATTCTCGAAAACACCAGAAGAAACTTTCGAATTTTGGGATAAAAAACGTGTTCTTGGAGAGGCCGTATGGATCATCCGAAAATTTAGGCCCGATGTAATTATTACACGTTTTCCTCCCGATTCAAGGGGGGGCCATGGCCATCATCAAGCTTCCGCTATTCTAGCGCAAGAAGCTTTTAAAGCCGCTGCAGATCCTAATCAATTTTCAGAACAACTTCAATTTGTAAGTCCTTGGCAGGCGAAACGTCTCCTTTGGAATACGGCTAATTTTGGCGGTCAAAACAATACCCGTGAAGATCAGTTAAAAATAGATATTGGAGATTACAATTCCCTATTAGGAGCCTCCTATGGCGAGATTGCTGCCCACAGCCGCTCTTCACACAAAAGTCAAGGCTTCGGGTCGGCAAGCCAACGCGGCTCATCAATTGAATATTTCGAATTCGTCGACGGTGTACCTGCAGAAAAGACACTGCTGGATAATGTAGACACTTCCTGGAAAAGAGTGAAAAACGGCAATAAAGTCCAACCCTTAATTGACCACATTAATCAGATATATCAAATTGATAAACCGGAATTGATCATCACAGAACTGATCAAACTATACAAAATACTGGATGAAATTGATGATGAATACTGGAAAACGGAGAAGAAAAAGGAAGTTGAAAAACTGATTCTTGCTTGTGGTGGAATTTGGTTCGAAAGTGTTGCTAGAAATTCATCCTATGCCTTGGGAGATGAGATAAAAGTGGATCATTCTATTATTGTCCGCCGTCCAAATATAACAGTTGAGCTGACTCAGCTAAACGGAAATAGCATTCATGACACACTGAAAACAAATAGGTTGCAAAAAGACACTATGCTTGTCATCGCCGATAGGACAACACAACCCTACTGGCTGATGGAACCGCATGGAAAAGGTAAATTTAATATCAGTGATTTCAATCTTACCGGATATCCCGAAAATCCTGATGCTCCAAGTGTATCTATTGAAATTCGGATCAATGGCCAGCCCATCATAATCAATCAGCTTATAAAGTATAAATACACCGACCCTGTCCGTGGTGAAATCTACAACCCGATCGTAATCCTACCACCATTAACGGCTAAAAGTTCGAGTTCTCTGGCGCTTACCCAAAATGCCCGAACGGTCAAAGTGAATCTGACTTTTCAGAAAAACGGACAAATAGGCGCTACTACATTTCATGTAAAACCAAACATACCAAAAGGCTGGGAAGTTTTACCAGCATCTTTTTATTTATCTTTTAAAGAAAGTGAACGTATAATCTCTAGGGAAATCAGCATAAAACCATCCGATGCTACCCAATCTTCCATAGATACCCTTGGGTTTCTTTTGAATAATAAAGAACGCTTGAAAGAGATAAAGTCCATTGACTACAACCATATACCTGATATCGTTTATTTCCCAGATGCGGCTATAAAAATGAGCAACATCAACCTGATCAACGACGTAAAGAACGTCGCATACATTCATGGGGCAGGGGATCTAATTCCTGAATCGCTTGTTGCCATTGGTATAAAAGTTGATGTGCTAAGTAACGAACAGGCGTTAAAAGCAGATCTTTCCACCTATGACGCTGTAATTTTTGGTGTACGGATATTCAACGTCAATAAACAGATTGCGCAGCTTCAAAACAAAGTACTTGCGTATGTGAAAATGGGGGGTACAGTTCTAGAACAATACAATGTAAATAACGGAATGATAGCAAAAAACTTTGGTCCCTTTCCTTTTAGTATTGGCAGAAGCCGGGTAACGGACGAAAAAGCAACAGTGCATTTTGATAAAAACGATCCTATTTTCAATTACCCAAACAAAATCAGCGAAGCTGACTTTCAACACTGGGTACAGGAACGGGGACTATATTTTGCCGAAGATATTGATAAAAGATATCGTACGCCTATTACCATGCAAGACCCGGGTGAGGCGCTACATAATGGATCATTACTAGTTGCACACTATGGAAAAGGTAAATTTGTTTATACATCTTTGTCTTTTTTCAGACAATTACCCGCAGGAATTCCCGGAGCTTACAGATTATTTGTAAATTTGTTATCAAAATCAAAATAATAGAATAATGGAAAATCAGATTGACAACAGCTGCACGACAATTGATGCTGGCAAAGCAAAAGGAATCATTCTTTTAGTTGCTGTAGTGTTTGGTGCATTAATTGGATTCACTGCAAACGAGACATTTTTAAGCATCTTTGGAGGTGCCGCTGTCGGATTGATTATTGCCGCTATTTTTAATAGCGTCATCTATCCTCAGAAGCCTTCCGATAGATAACAACGATGAATAGCTGGAAACGTTTCTACTGGTTGGTCGTTATCTGGCTATTTGTATTCATCCTTTTTCTGTACATTTTCACGAACCACTATTCATGAGTACAGCAGATTGGATCGTTTTATTTCTGACACTCTTGGTTATTGTCGTGTATGGCGTTTACAAGAGTAGAGGCATAAAAAATATTGATGGATACCTTCTGGGTAATCGTTCTTTACCCTGGTATCACGTCGGATTGTCAGTAATGGCGACTCAAGCAAGCGCCATTACTTTCCTTTCTGCACCCGGACTAGCTTATTCTTCAGGAATGAGTTTCGTTCAATTCTATTTCGGCCTACCGCTGGCCATGATTGTCCTCTGCATAACATTTATCCCCATTTTTCATAAGCTGAAAGTATTTACAGCTTACGAATTTCTAGAAAAACGCTTTGATGTAAGGACCAGAGGACTCACCGCTATTCTTTTCCTCATTCAACGCGGTATTTCAACGGGTATTACAATATTTGCTCCGGCGTTGATTATATCGACCATACTACATATTGACCTTACTTGGACGACCTTGGCCATAGGAAGTTTTGTTGTTATCTATACAACTTATGGCGGAACCAAAGCTGTATCTCATACGCAATTGCTCCAAATGAGCATTATTTTTGCGTCTTTACTTATTGCCGGGATATTGGTCATTCATCTGCTACCACAGGATATTGGCCTCTCAAAAGCACTGCATATAGCAGGAAAATCAGGGAAAACAAATGCGTTGGACTTTACTTTTGATCTGAACAATAACTATACAATTTGGACAGGGTTAATTGGAGGATTTTTTCTACAGCTTTCTTATTTCGGAACAGATCAGAGCCAAGTCGGAAGGTATTTAACTGGAGCATCCATCAGAGAAAGCCGGATGGGATTAATTATGAATGGTTTATTAAAGATACCTATGCAATTTGCAATTCTCCTGATCGGAATCCTTGTATTTGCCTATTATCAGTTCCATCAACCGCCTATCTTTTTTAATCAAGTTGAAGTCAAAAACCTCAAGGAAAGCAAATACGCTCCTGAGTATCAAATCTTCGAACAGAAACATAAAGAACTGTTTAAAGCGCGTGAGTCTGCTGTTCAGCAACTTAATATAGCCTTAGAGCAAGATGACACAAAAAGTATTGCTCATGCTCGCACAGCATTGGGCCAACTAAACGCGCAAATGCAGCAGGTTAAAGACCGAACCATAGACTTGATTAAAAAAAACAATCCCAGTGCGGAAACGAACGACAATAATTATGTGTTTCTGTCTTTCGTAACGACTGTATTTCCAAAAGGGTTAATCGGGCTGCTAATAGCAGTTATCTTTCTCGCATCAATGGGATCAACTGCAAGCGCTATTAATTCATTAGCTTCCACAACGACAATTGACATCTACAAAAGATTCATTAACCGTAAATCATCTGAAAGACAAGATCTGCTGTGGTCTCGTCTATTTACCCTGATTTGGGGCATATTTACTATCCTGGTAGCCTTATATGCAAATAGGTTGGGTAATCTTCTCGAAGCAGTCAATATCTTAGGTTCCTTATTCTATGGGACGATCCTAGGTATTTTTATTGTAGCCTTCTATATGAGAAAAATCAGGGGAAAAGCAGTTTTTATTGCCGCCATACTTTCAGAAGTGATCGTGATTGGTATTTGGTTAATGGATAAAATACCGTTTCTATGGTTAAATCTTATTGGCTGTCTCGCCGTCATGCTGATCGCTTATCTCCTACAGCTGGGCGTAAAAAAAAGCGCATTGGTAGATGATAAAATTCAATCCTAATAAAACGAAAAGTACGATTGTACAGGTTTAATATTTTTTATAAATGTTGTACAACACGCTCTTATCGTATATGGTCAGTTCGGGTGTTGTATCCCTTACAACAAACTTTCTTTTAAAGGCAACAATCGCAGCTTTAAGGTTAGACGTATCGTAACCGATAATTTTAAGCGCATCTATCGCATTAAAACCATCTGGGGGGGCAACAAGTTGCCCTTCATCATACCAAATTCCAAAACCCCGGTCCGCCAGCTTTTTCCAGGGGAAAAACACACTTGGATCGTTCTTCCTTGCTGGAGCGATATCGGCATGCCCAATAAAATTATTTGTCGGTATTAAATAGCGAGACTTCAAGGTATCCAGCACCGTCATCAATGAATTAATTTGTGCATCAGGAAAAGGTTCTCTACCATTATTATCTAGCTCAATACCGATAGAACATGAGTTCATATCTACGATAGAACCCCATTTAGCAACCCCAGCATGCCAAGAGCGGACATAATCGTTTAACATTTGTATAATCTCCCCATTTCGGCCAATAACATAATGTGAACTCACCTTAGTTCTCGGGATCTGAAAAGTTTTAATTGTCTGACCGATGCTATCTTGTGCGGTGTGGTGGATAATAACAAAGTTTGGCTTGCGTACATCATAATGAATAGCCTCTTCTTGACGCCAATAAGAATGGCTTCCCGATTTCTGCAAAAAGATGATCTTTCTTTCCTCTGGTGTCAATAAACTCGTATCCGGATTAGTCACAATCTGCGGCTCCAAAACCACCGGAGAAGCAAAAGATGTTACCAACGGTTTCAAAATCGCCGGCTGTACCTTCGACTTACAACTTGCCAAAGAAAGCAATGAGCACAGTAATATTCCTACTGACACAGGTCTAATCATTATTTTGGTAAACTATATACAATTCCCATTGCCAAGGACTGACTCAATTGCACCTTGGAAATAACATCTGGATCATAAATCATAATACCATTCAAGTTCACATTGATTACACGGGTAACTTTCGCTGTTACGGTTACATCTAAACGGTGCGTTGGATCGGAAAGTTTCTCATAATCCGCAAAAAGATTATAACGCGCCTTTACATTCAATTTATCTGTGAAGTTTTTGTCCAAATTACCCGTTAGCTGGAATGCCAATGCATTTGCAAAAGTTCGATCTTCCTTTACACCGAATCGTTCGCCGGTACCTTTACGCTGATTATTATCACCTTCTGGTTTACTCATATCTGGAAGAAGGTAATAACCATATTTTTGATAAAAACCCTCTACCGAACGAGGTCTAACGCGCTCATCCAAAATAAAGGTCTGACGAGCAGTACCTGTACCAAAACGTAACGAGAATTCATTGCTGGGCTTGTACTCAAGACCGAAAGACTCCGTCAGATAGGCTGGCGCCATAAAAGCATTTTCGATATAATCAATGGTATCCCTACCATTCTCCGTCCTATATTTATACCCTGCGTCAAACTGAGACTCAAAGGTCACCGATGTAAACAAAGCCCAATTGGCAGACAATTTATAAGAAAGCTTATTATCCCAAAATATACGGTCATTATTTTTCTTCGCAATATTATTGGTGTTCTTTATTTTTCCATAACGTAAATCAACTTCAGTCACGAAATTGAAATTATCTCTGGTATAATCCGATTTATGATTGGCATTCAACCCAACAGCAATAGAACCGACACCGCCCCCTTTCCAATTATCATTAAATGATGCCTGATTTAAATTGATCCCAAATTTTGTCCAATGTTTCCAATAGTCTACTTCTAGGTTCAGTTTGGGAACGACAGGACGAATGGTTTTAATATTTAAAGGTTGCTCTTTCTGTACGGAAATTACGGTATCTGGTTTTGCCCTAAGATCTTTCAGATCCTGTGCCTGTATGCCAGTAATAGAAAGGCAGAGCATAGCCATGCCGACAAAATTAAATAACTTCATTCTGAAAACGTCTATTTTTGTTTACGGTACTAATTTATAATTAATTGTTGGAAAAGGCTCAATAAAATATTGTGAAGGATTCAATTGATACCGTGAATAGCAATTCTTAATGTAATTTGCCAGTTCATAATCGCTTGCTGCAAGAATAAAGAAATAGGAGGGTCTGAATATCCTTCTAAATCGCTCCGATTCTTCACTATTGAGTCCAGTTACTTTACTAATAAGTTCCTTCGAAAATTTATAATCGATCACATTTTCCTTATAATCGTTTTCAATGGTTTTAGTCAATCGGCGTGCCCGTTTGGCCTCTTTGCTAAATAAGCTGTAGATTGAATTGATACTTAAACCAGCGCCATTTGGTCCTACAGAAAATACATCACCATAACCTGCCAAACGATATGCCTTTTCATAATCCACTTTTGCCTTTTCCAAAATTTCTTCGGGACTTTTGCGTGCGTAAACCTGAACCTCCTCTATATAAAAAGTTTCGCGTACCAAATGAAAAAGTAATAATCCACGTTCATCTACAAGAAGCGTATCTGAAAAGTACCCCTTACTCATCGCGACGATATGATCTCCTAACTGTGCATTAAAGACAAATTCACCTTTGATTGTATTATAATTCACCTCTCCTGTTCGTAAGTTGGCAAGCTTGACATTGCCAATACGCTGTTTGGTATTTTTATCAAAGACAATCCCCTCCACTTTTTTATCTTGACAAAAAAGTGCAGAAGTGGAAGCCCCAATGGCAATAAGTAGAAAAATATATCGTATTAATATCACTATCGTAAAACTACTATATAGCGATACAAAAGTGAAATATTTAACATCTTTTAAAACGTAACTATTTAGATATAACCAAAAGCTGACCCAACGATAGCGCATCATCGGTAAGACCATTCAAAGCCTTAATCTGATCGACAGATACATTATATAGCTTACTGAGCGAATACAACGTATCTTGAGCTTTAACCTCATGAATACGCATGGCTACGGGGCTCTTGATGGCTTCTGTTTTTACAACCGAGGGGGGGGCTTCTTGTACATTCTGAACGATTTCTACCTGCACCGTTTCTTCTCGAACAACTTTTTCACGCTGCGATTCACCGCGGTCGTATTGATCAAGATGATATCTTTCGATCATTTCGATGAGCAATTCAGGATAACGTGGATTGGTGGCGTACCCGGCTGCTTTCAAGCCTTTAGCCCAACCTTTATAATCATTCTTATCCAATTTAAAGAGCGCTGCATACCGAGGCCTCAACAGAAATTCAGAATGATCTCGAAACGATTGTTCGGGACTGTCATAAACACGAAAGCAATCATTAATATTATCATCAGGGCGGGTTACGGATTTTCCTTTCCACACTCCGCCACATTTAATACCAAAATGATTATTCGCCTCGCGCGCTAGGTAACTATTCCCATTGCCTGATTCAAGCAGTGCCTGAGCAAGTTTAATGCTGGCGGGGATACCGTATCTGTTCATTTCTGCAATTGCCACCTGTTTGTAATGACTGATGTAATCGTTCCCTGCCATGGTGGGCCGCCCAACAGAAGGAGATGAAGAAGTTTTTGAATTGGAGCCAGATTTAGGGGACGATAACGTGCCCCTCCGACTTGAACATGATGTAACCAACATCATGAGTACAAACATGCCATAAAAAAACTTCTTCATGCAGTAATGTTGTGCTTAGTGCTTATCTTTTTGTTGACGAGAATTTGTTTTGCTTAGCATCATGATCAAACATATCCAAATGATATTGTCTAATTGTAGCGAGTACTTTTGCAGTCCAACCTTTACTCGTCGAGTACCCCGAACGAGCTATCGCTTTTACCCAAGCCTCGTATTTTTCACCCGGATGTTTATCAAAAAGACTTTGAGTAGTCTTTTTTCTTTTCACTATTCCTACAAAATCATCGTACGAGTCCAATACTGACCGATAACCTTTGTAAGCTGACCGAATAACGGTACTATTGTTCTTTCCTTTGACACCAAAATGGTTATTCAAATTCTTTGCTACCCTGCTACCACCATTTCCGCTTTCATGCATGGCGATGGCTAAGATAACCGATGCCGGAACACCATGTTCCTCCATCATTTCTTTTGCTATTGGACTGTACTTATCGACATATGCCGCATTACTTTGAGCCGAAACCTTTGTTAATCCAAAAGTTCCCAAAGCTAGTATCAGTACAAAGCTTTTTAATTGTTTTAAATTCATGAAGAATGTTTTAGTTCACAAATTACTTCTTGCGTAATACAAAAAGTCCGTCTCGAATTGGTAATATCACCTTTTCTACGCGCTTGTCCTGAGCTAAACGTGCATTCAAATCAATGATCTGCTTTGTTTGGTTGTCTGGTTTTGAATGCAATACCTTACCTTTCCATAAGACATTGTCAATCAAAATAAGTCCCCCAGACGGAACTTGATTTATTATCGTTTCGAAATAAAATAAATTTCTCTTCTTGTCTGCGTCGATAAATACTAGATCGAATGTTTCATTCAATGTAGGTAGTATCACCGCCGCATCGCCAATGTGATACCTGATTTTGTCAGCAAATGGCGATTCATCAAAATAACCTTGAACCCTTTCTTGCTGCTCTGCATTGATATCAATGGTATGTAATAGACCATCTTCCTTCAGCCCTTCAGCGAGACATAAAGTTGCGTATCCCGTAAAAGTCCCAATCTCTAAAATACGCTTGGGAGCAACCAATTTACTCAATAAAGAAAGAACTCTTCCCTGGTAATGTCCAGATAACATATGGGGCATTGTTTCCTTCAAATAAGTGTCCCGATTTACCATTTTCAGTAACGAATTTTCTTCGTCTGTAGTATGTTCCAAATAGGACTCTAAATCGCTGTCAACAATTTCCATAACCGCAAAGGTACCAAAAAACATATTTAGTATAAAAACTTTTTTTTACTAAAACCTGATTATCAATCAAATACAATAAACCTTTTGTAAAGGACGTTTTTTTAAAATTGCCTCAAATGCATAAAAACCCAACATTTTCAATTTTAAAATTTTATTTCAGATCACAATTTCCCCAAAGAAAAAGCCTTCTAAAATATGATATTCTAGAAGGCTTTTTTATTATTGCACCATACCGGTATTACGCAAGATCAGCTGTGATCAAGCGTAAGAATTCGGATCGCGTTACATCATTTTGAAAAGCTCCTGTAAATGCAGAAGTTGTTGTCACAGAATTTTGTTTCTGTACGCCACGCATTGCCATACACATGTGTTTACATTCCATGACTACAGCTACGCCCAGCGCACCCAAAGTTTCTTGGATACAGTCCCTGATTTCATTAGTGAGCCTCTCCTGAACCTGAAGACGACGTGCAAAAATATCAACGACACGCGGTATTTTACTCAATCCAACAATATGTCCGTTAGGAATATAAGCTATATGGGCTTTACCGAAAAAAGGCAACATGTGGTGTTCACAAAGAGAATAGACTTCAATATCTTTGACGACAACCATTTGACTATAGTCTTCTTCAAACATCGCTCCACGTAATACCTCTCCAGCATCAATATCATAGCCATGTGTCAAAAATTGCAACGCTTTCGCAACACGCTCTGGCGTCTTTACTAAACCTTCACGTTTGGGATCTTCCCCAAGACATGCCAATATATCGGTATAATGAGAAGCGATTCGTTCTACCTTTTCAGTATTGTATTTGTCGATCTTAATATATCCATCCAACTCTTCGTTGTCAAATGAGTGCTGACTCATAGTTTCTACTATTTAAATGTATTAAAGTTTAATCGCCAAAATATTCGACGTAATTATTTTCTGTTTCGTGCAAACGGACACGATGTAAAATTACTCCCTGTTCATCAAACAAGGGTTTTAGAATCTTAAATATCTCGATTGCGATATTTTCAGTTGAAGCCATCACACCCTGCATAAAATCAACATCTAAATTAAAATTACGGTGGTCTACCTTATCGATGATGCTACGATTGATAATTTCCTTCATCATCTTTAGGTCAATCAAAAAACCAGTTTCTGGATTAACATTTCCTTTAACTGTGACATAAAGATCATAATTATGTCCATGCCAATTCGGATTGGCACAAAGACCAAAAACCTGTTCATTCTGCTCCTCACTCCAGTCTTCACGATAGAGCTTGTGCGCAGCACAGAAACGTTCACGACGAGTTATAAATACCATAATAATACAAAGATAAGGCTTTAGGCGCAATTTTAACATTTCAATTTGAGGAATGCCGTCAGAATACCGTAATATAATGAAATGCTTATACCATTCTTCATTCAAAACCGATAAAAGTTCCGTAGTCTAGTTCTTAACTATTAGAGAACGCATGGCTAAATTTGAAACCGAACGTTGCTTACTCTTTATGAGAATACCAGTGTTTATATATTATTGGCTCTTTTACGTAATTTTTCTTATTATTTGATTGCGTTTTTAGTTAGGTTTAGTTTAGGGTTAAGTTAGGGTTAGCTTAGGGTTAGTTTAGGTTCAACCTATATTATCCCTATTTAAAAGCTAAACTAAATAGCTATTAAACCGCTATTAATGTATAATAAAGCAGTGGCTACTTCTAACTTTTAAATGCCGAAAAGAATGCCGTTTCACCGCGCTTATCAGTAATGATATTGTTAGCAAAAGCCAAATCATCCTATGTATAAAATCAAAGTCAGATCTGTCAGTTGGACGAATACCAAGTACTATATTTTGTTTTAAAATACTTTTGCGCGCAAGATAATTTGTATTTTTCCCTCAAAAAAGAGTTCGTCATGCAAATATTAGTTATTGCGGCTACTTCATTTGAATTGCAGCCGTTCCTGGAAGTGGCATCAACATACGATCGATGCGATACCCTCATCACTGGTGTTGGCATGGTGGCCACAGCCTTTGCGCTAGGAAGAGCACTTCATGAAAAAAAATATGATCTTCTTATTAATATAGGAATAGGGGGATGTCTGGATCGGCATGTTGAAATAGGTTCAGTCATCCAAGTGGTTTCAGAGTCATTCGTTGAGCTTGGCGCGGAAGACGGTCATAACTTTATTCCAATAGACCAATTGGGCTACGGAAAGTCTAAATTTTCCTCGTGCTTATTAGCTGACAAAGAGCTTCGTCTCCCATTTCTAAAACAGGGGGAGGGCATTACCGTAAACAAAGTACATGGTCATACAGAAAGCATCGAAAAAATTCAAAAGCTCCATCCCAATAGTCTCGTAGAAAGTATGGAGGGAGCTGCTGTTTTCTATGCTGCGGACAAAATAACTGTTCCCGTTATAGAGATTCGCGGTATTTCGAATTACGTAGAAAAAAGGAACCGTGCCACGTGGAACATTCCGTTAGCTATCATGAATAGTAATAAGGCACTTATAAAAACATTGGAATATCTGAGCAACTTATATTTAAAAATTTAATATGAAAGTCATTTACATCTTAAAAAATGACATAAAACTATACAATTAGCGTGTTCAAATCTTCAAAATATCAATTTTAAATAGTAGATTTGTAATCAAAAAATTGACACTATTTTACAACTGATGAGAGAAATACAATTCAGAGAAGCACTTCGTGAAGCAATGAACGAAGAAATGCGTAAAGACGACAAAATATTTTTATTAGGAGAAGAAGTTGCTGAGTATAACGGAGCTTACAAAGTGAGTCAGGGTATGCTTGATGAATTCGGCGCAAAACGTATCATTGATACACCTATTGCTGAACTTGGTTTTGCGGGTATTGCTGTTGGAGCGGCAATGAATGGTTTAAAACCTATTGTGGAATTCATGACATTCAACTTTTCACTTGTTGCTATCGACCAAGTGATCAATGCAGCTGCAAAAATCCACTCAATGAGTGGTGGACAGTTCTCTATTCCAATGGTCTTTCGTGGTCCTACAGGAAATGCTGGCCAACTTGCAGCTCAACACTCTCAAAACTTCGAGAACTGGTTTGCAAATACACCAGGTTTAAAAGTCGTGGTACCTTCTAACCCATATGAAGCTAAAGGTCTATTAAAATCATCGATTATAGATCCAGATCCTGTCATCTTTATGGAGTCTGAAGTAATGTACGGCGATAAAGGACAAGTTCCTGAAGAAGAATATTACTTGGAAATCGGAAAAGCTAATATCATCCAGGAAGGTACAGATGTAACTGTTGTATCTTTTGGTAAAATGCTTCCTCGCGTTGTCATTCCTGCAGTTGAAGAATTGAAAAAAGAAGGTATCAGCGTTGAATTAATCGATTTGCGTTCCGTACGTCCAATTGATTACCCAACAATCATCGCATCTGTTAAGAAAACGAATCGCTTAGTGATTGTAGAAGAAGCATGGCCATTGGCATCTATTTCTACAGATTTAGCATTCAATGTTCAACGCAATGCATTTGACTACCTAGATGCGCCTGTAATACGCGTAAATTGTGCCGATGTACCACTTCCTTACGCACCAACATTAATCGAAGCGGCTCTGCCTAGCGTCGAAAAAGTTGTAAAAGCTGTTAAAGAAGTATCTTATATCAAAAAGTAATTTTTGTTAATTATAAAAAACCCAAATCCCTTTTACCACGTAGAAGGGATTTTTTTATATATTTAAATTGCCCAATTATTACTGATAAAAACATAAAAATTATAGATATGAAAAAATTAAGAATAACCTCATTGATCGCGGTATTTGCTTTCTTTGTTCTCGCGGCTTCCGCACAAAAGAAATATACACTGCGCGTAAATCCGGATGCAGGAAAAAAGATTTCACAAAACCTGAGTATGACCATGGACATCGATGCCGCTGGTCAAAAAATGACTACAGATCTCAACATGGGGTTTGATATAACCAATACAGCAACAAAAGATAATTCATTCGCATTTGATTTAAAATACACAGGAATCAATATGAAAATGAATATGGCAGGAATGGACATGGCATATGACTCAAAAAATCCAGAAGCTAATGATTTTTCTAAGCAGATGCATGCTACGTTAGGCAAGCTGCTAGAAAATAATATAACCTTCAATGTAAACCAACTTGGTAAGTCGTCGGATATCAAATTACCTGAAGGCATCAATATGCCGTTTGACAAAAGTATGTTCGAAAATATCAGCACTGTATTACCTGAGCAACCGGTTACCATCGGAGATTCATGGACATCAAAAACAGAATCTGATGATTCAGGAATAATGGTAGAAAGCAAAATGACATTAATCGAGGCAAATGAGCTTGGTTACAAAGTAAATGTGGAAGGAAAGATGTTTGGTCCTGATGCAAACCAGGTCGGCAATCTCCAAGGTTTTTATGTTTTGGACAAAAAAACCTGTCTTACCAAGGCAACCGAAATGATAAGTGATGTAGATATGCCGGAAGCCAAAATAAAGACCACATTAAAAAGTCAATAAACCATCGATTAGAACAAAAAAATAGGGACCTGTTGGTCCCTATTTCATATAGATAGTTTTAAAACTACGCGTTAATCTCTTCTTTGTATTGCTCAGCGGCTAACAAAGCGTCTACATCAGCAGCGTTGTTCAATTTAATACGAACAATCCAACCTTCTCCATACGGATCAGAATTGACCAACTCAGGAGATGCATCAATAGCCTCATTAACAGATAAAATTGTAGCTGATACAGGCAAAAACAAATCAGAAACAGTTTTTACCGCTTCAATTGTTCCGAAAACTTCATTTGCGGCAATTTCATCACCTACAGTGTTAATGTCAACAAAAACGATGTCTCCCAATTCACGTTGAGCGAAATCAGTAATCCCTACAACTGCTTCATCACCTTCAACACGAATCCATTCGTGATCTTTGGTGTATTTCAATTCTGCTGGAAAATTCATTGTATTTAATTTTTTGATTTTTAATGCCGTGAAGTTACAAAATATCTTCAATTGTCAAAAATGATATTCATCATAACATTTTTGTGCTTAATTTTAAGCTATGAATCTTCAAATCGAAAGACTTTACCAAATTTCACGAAAGAAAGCGCGACTCATTATTGGCCTGATGTCCGGCACTTCACTAGATGGGTTAGACATTGCACTATGCCGCATAGAGCATGCAGGAAAAATAACAAAAATACAGCTGGAGAAATTTTCTACCATGGAGTACGACGACGAATTTAGGACACGAGTTCGAGAAGTTTTTGCAAAACGCCATATCGATCAGCAGCTCTTTTCCGGACTCAATGCCTACATTGGAATAACCCATGCAAATTTAATCAATGCAGCCTTAAAACAATGGAATATTGCGAACAGTGAGATTGATTGTATAGCCAGTCATGGACAGACAGTTTACCATGCTCCCAAATCGTTGACAAAAGATCAAAATTGGCCAAATAGTACCTTACAGATCGGAGATGGGGATCATATTGCAGTGCATACAGGTATCATAACCCTATCAGACTTTAGACAGAAGCATATCGCTGCAGGGGGAGAGGGGGCACCTTTAGCAGCTTATGGCGACTACCTACTTTTTTCACATCCGACAGAAAATCGTTTCTTACTGAATATTGGAGGGATTTCTAATTTCACATTTATCCCAAGCCACCAAACCAAGTTGAAAGCATATGCTACTGACCTAGGCCCGGGAAATACCATGATGAATCAATACATGAAGACGCACTTTGATACAGAAATGGACAAGGATGCTCAGATGGCAAAAACTGGCTATGTAAATGAAGATTTATTGAATCAGCTTTTGGCGGAAGAGTTTCTAACACTACCCTTTCCAAAAACTACTGGCCCAGAACTATTTAATCTGACCTATCTCCAACGAGCACAGCATAGCTCTAAGACAACGGATCTGCCTCACAAAGATGTCATGGCTACCCTTAATCGTTTCGCTGCTCAAGCGATGGTTAATGGAATTCGCAGCCAGACTGAAGGTCTAACCGATATCGCCGTTTATATCAGCGGCGGAGGGCTACATAATCCTTTGCTGTTTGATTATATCAAAACAAGTTTACCAGCGTGTAAGGTGCAAAGTTTTGCAACATTAGGTATAGATCCTGATGCAAAAGAAGCCGTTCTCTTTGCGCTATTGGCAAACGAAACCCTAGCGGGCAACAAATCCAATGTAGCGTATATCAAAGATTCTCCCGCTGTATGTATGGGTAAAATTAGCTTACCCGAATAGTTATTCTGTATCGATGGCTTCTTGTAAAAACTCCTTGAAAGGAAGCATACTTTTATAAGACGCCACGATATTATCCAGTGCATTTTTCGCAGATAGCTCTTTTACAGTTAACGATCTGTCCAACACAAAGCTCTTTAATTTGATCAGGTCAATAAAAGGATTATCTTCGTTATAACCCGCAGGAGCACGTTTTAACAGATCCTCTTTAAATAGCGCAATTTTATTTTCGGACAACACCTCTTTCAAAATATCATCTAGCTTACCACCATTATAATCGATTTCTTGCCTAATTGCTTCTAAATGTTGCTTTTCAGGTCGCCAGTAGCCACATGCTATAAATGAATTTTCTGCACCGATATGGATATAGTACTCTGGTCCTTGTAGCTTTCTCCCATCTACAGATATCCCTGCACCAAACCAGCTTTTGTAAGGTGTTTTATCCGTTGAAAAACGCGTATCGCGGTAAATCCGAAATAGACATTTGCTGGCCTGTATGGTGGTATTAATTTTAGGATCAAACTCACTTAAAGCCGCAATTAAATCCGTTAAAAAGCTTCTTACATCAACTAATGCGGCTTCATACTTTGCCCTGTTATCAGCAAACCATTCCCGAGAATTATTAGCTTTCAATTCCGTCAAAAAATCAAAAGTAGATTTTTGAATGTGACTCATATTACGATCAATTAATTAAAATTAAGAAAACATAGACCATTGGCGCAGCCAATAACAATCCGTCAAATCTATCCAAAAACCCTCCATGCCCAGGTAATATATTACCCGAGTCTTTGACCTGTAGGCTACGCTTTAACATAGACTCGACCAAATCCCCCAAAGTACCCACAACGCTAATAATTACCGCAACAGTTATCCATTGCCAAAGCGGTAAATAACTGAAATACTTTTCCAGATTCACCGCGGCAACAATAGCCAAAATCAATCCCCCGAAAAAACCTTCCCATGTCTTTTTAGGGGAAATTCTTTCAAATAATTTACGCTTTCCAAAGCTTCGTCCAGCCAAATATGCGCCAGTATCATTTGTCCACAATAAAATTAAAAAACCTAAGGGAAGCACATAATTAAAACTACCCTGCATAAACCCTAGTTTGGAAAATAGGAAAAAAGGCAGTGTAACATAAGCTATACCCAAAAAAGTATAGGCGATGTCGTTAAAAGGGAACTTTCGTTTCTGAAAAAGTGAAACAATATAAGTCACGCTTACAATAGGAATCATCAGCGCCAAAAACTTAACATTTAATAGGTCCAATGAAATCAATGAACCTAAAATAAATAGCAGCAAAGCCAATAGTATGCCTAACCATTTATTTGGAGCGCGTTCATCCGACGAAACGATCCCATAAAATTCATAAAGGCACCATGTACTGAGCAATGTAAAAAAGATGGAGTAAACGTATGCCCCAAAAAGAGTGGCTGCTATCATGACAGCTACAAAGATTACTCCTGTTATTGCTCTTGTTTTCATAAATTAATATCCCCTTCTGCTTCTTCAATTAGTCGTTCAGCCATTTCGATAGATCCTTCGTTGACATAAAGTTCAATTTTTCCAAATAGATAAGAAGAATCTTGCTTATTCAAAACAACAGCAGGAATTCCATGCTCTTCCAACATTTGTTTGACTATCTCTGCCTGAATAGCATTTGTATATGTTTTAATTTTTTTCCAATCGTTCTCCATCGTTTTCTTTTTGGGTGGTTCGATAAAATAAGAGTACAAAAATAAGAGTAAAAATGAAGGCTACAAGATATATCCACCAAGATTGTAACTCAAATGCATTGAGCTCATCATAGCTTTTTCCTTGCCTAGCATAATAGAATGAGATAACCGTAGCTCCCGCATTGTTAACAAAATGCCCGAAGATGGGCAATAGGATGTTTTTGCTCCATAGATAGAGATAACCAAAAAAAGCACCCAAGAGCAAGCGGGGTACAAAACCAAAAAACTGCAGATGTATTGCACTAAAAATAACCGCTACAATCCAGATAACAACCTGGGGATTATGCAACCATCTTCCGACTATATTTTGTAAAACACCTCGAAATAACAATTCCTCTCCGATGGCAGGTATCAGCGCCAACACAATGATATTGAACAGAAAACCAAGAATGCTCGATTCCATAATAATACCCCGAATAAGATCTCCCGAATCCTTTTCACTCTGTTCCATCCAAAGCTGTACCGATTTCATATTCTCTGGAAGTTTTAACGACTCATTCCAGTGACCGATCAAATTCATCACCGGCATAAAAGCAAGCATAGCCAGAAAGATATAGGCAAACTGTATTGCGTTAGGTTTATCATCAAGACGGAAATACTTAATTCCATAGCCCTCCCGAGTATCCATCAAATAAGCAGGGATCACAAATGATCCTAAACTACTCATTAACAATAAAAGGCGCATTTCATTGGCCGATCCATTCATGACCGCCGCTAATGAAAAAACCTGTCCCGTCATTTTATAATAAAAAAACAACGCGATAAAATAGACTACTTGTGATATGAAAGTAAAACCGATAACCATTAAAATCAACCGCAACAACGATTGAAAAGGGTGGGTAGTTTGCGCTGGAAACATATGTATTAAATATACGCTAAAGATAACAATAAAAGCAGGTAAAGCCAATAAATAGCCGAATGCTGATCCATTCAAAATCATCAAAAGTTGCTATTGTATATGATCTAATCGCATCAAAAAGGGCTTTGAAAATTTTCAAAGCCCTTTTTGATGCGTATCTCATTAATTTACCCGAACTGGGTCTGCTGGCTTCTGAAGATTTTTGTATGGATAAGTTTTCATTTCATCCAACAGTATTTTCACTGTTTTCTCCAGTTGAGGATCACGACCTTCCAAAAGATCTTTCGGCAATTGTTCGATAAAAACATCCGGAGCAACGCCTTCATTTTCGATGATCCAATTTCCTTTGAGGTCATACACACCGAAGTTTGGAGATGTTATCCGCCCTCCATCCAGCAATGGAGGATAACCACTGATACCCACTAAGATTCCCATTGTGGTGCGCCCCACCAATTTGCCCAAGCCTTTAAAACGGAACATATAAGGCATCATATCACCGCCAGAACCGGCATTTTCATTGATGATCATAGCCTTCGGTCCATAAATACCGTTACCGGGTGTCGTGAATCCTTTTCCATCACGAATGCCCCAGCCGGCAATTAACTCGCGGGACAAGAGGTCGATCACATAATCAGCAACCCATCCACCACCATTGTTCCTTTCGTCCATCAGAAGAGCCTTTTTATCCATCTGAGCGAAGTAATAACGATTGAAATAAGTATACCCCTCAGGACCGGTGTTCGGCATGTACACGTAAGCTATTTGGCCATTACTCAAATCATTCACTCTCTTACGGTTTCGCTCTACCCATTCCATGCTACGCAAGTTCATTTCATCACCAAAAGAAATCGGTTTAACGATGACTTCACGTGCGCCAACCAATGAAGGTTTTGAATTGATTTTGAGCATCACTTGCTTCCCGACAGTATTGTCAAATAGGCTATAGATATCTTTATCTTCAGTCAATTCTGTACCATTCACAGCAACAATATAATCTCCTTCCTTGATGTTCAATCCAGGTTCAGCCAATGGTGCTCTGAAAGACGGATTCCATTCTAGACGCGTAAATAATTTAGCGATCTGATAGTATCCATTCTTTAGCGTATAATCAGCTCCAAGCACACCAACAGAAACTGAAGGTGTAGAAGGCTGATCTCCGGGATAAATATAATTATGTCCTACGACCATTTCTCCCATCATTTCATTCAATAAATAACCGAGATCAGAACGATGGTTGACAAAAGGTAGGAATTTTTCATATTTAGCTTTCATTGCTTTCCAGTCGGCGCCATGCATATTTTCCACGTAAAAATAATCCTTTTGCATTGACCAAACTTCATTGAACACTTGCTTCCATTCCGCTGCAGGATCCACCAGTTGCTGGATTCCAGCTAATTTAATTTCTCCAGCAGTAGGTGAGGCAACTTTTTGTCCAGCATTTACGATATTAAATCCATTTCCCGTTTGGAACAACATTTTCTTACCATCAGCACTAATAACATAACTACGTGCATTTTCCACTAAGGTTTTGTTTTCAAGTTCCTTAAAATCATAGGCACCAATCGTTCCACCGCGTTGATAGGTCAATTGATTAGGTACTAAACCATTCAAGTTCCAATAAGGTCCTGCCGGTAGAGGAAGCGCAACAATTCTATTTTCTATACGATCGAAATCAGCCTGAATAGATTTGTCGATTGGCTTGCTTGTCATTGCGGCTTCCTTTTTATCTTTTTTAGGAGATTTCTTATCGTTCTCTTTTAAGCGCTCCTTTTTATTAGTTTCTCCTTCTTCCTTTTTATCTGCGTTTTCTTCACGGATTTGCTCCTCATCACTATCATTTTTAAAGAAAGATGGCGTTTTGCTCGAAAGAATAAAAGCATAAACTGCATAGTCTACATTTCGCTGTACAGCGGACATATGTAAACCAGAATTCGTTAAACCTGTATTGGTACTTGCCGTAAAAAATAAATATTTACCGTCTTGAGAGAATGCCGTACTACGAGCAGAGCTCATACCATCGGTGATCTGCTGGGTTTTCTTTGTGTCCAAATTGTACATGAATACAGCAGGTACGCCATTTTCCAGCGTACGAATAAAGGATATCCATTTAGAATCTGGAGACCAGCTTGGCTGGAAATGATTGGATACCCGCCCTGTTTGGCCACTTAATTTATCATCAGCAACTTTGACAACTGCTTTAGAAGCGATATCAATATAATACAGATTGAGATGCGAATCATTGTAAAATAATTTCTTTGAATCGGGCGACCAAGTCGGCTCAAAATAGAAATTAGTTTCACCCAAATTAAAATATAATGGTTTATCTTTTCCGAACTGATCTGTCAGCACCAACTGATAAGATCCATTTTTGTCTGAAATATAAGATACCCATTTACCGTTTGGAGACCAATCTGGAAAACGCTCATGAGAACCCGGTGAATTTGATAAATTTCTAGCCTCGCCCTTTTCTTTAGGCACTGTAAATATTTCTCCTCTCGCCTCAAATAGTGCGCGCTGACCGGTTGGTGATAGTGTAGCATAGCGTATATCATCCTTGATATCTTTATAATACGGCCTTTTATACATCACATCCGTGTTTACACTAATATGCAGCGGAGTTACTTTATTATTGCTTAAACTCAACGTATTTAGTGCTCCAGCATATTCAAAAATCAAATCTGTGCCATTCCCATTCAGCGAACGCACATCATAGTCTTTGAAATCTGTTAATTTATCTACCTTCTTGGTCTTGGTATCATAACTGAAGATATTAACGATTTTATCGCGGTCAGATAGGAAATAAACCTTAGTACCCAACCATAATGGCTTAACGTCATTGCTTTTAACTTGTGGAATTGCTTCTATTTCTTTGGTTTTCGTATCGAAGATCCAAATAGTCGGCATACCGCCACCCCGATAACGTTTAAAGGCTACCCGGTCTCTTTCTGTAGGATCGGTATTCTTGATATAGGCCCAATAACGACCATCTGCAGAAGGGCTGCCTTGCGTGGCTTCAGGCATCATCAATGCCTTGTCCATTCCTGACATTTGTATATTGGAACTATATAATCGCGGACTTAAAGCATAGGTAAAATCTCGCGATGTTGTATAGTATACTTCATCATTGTTGAGCCATCCACGTAATACATCCGAAGAGGGATGATAAGTGATACGCTTGGGTTCACCTCCTGCTACAGGTATTACATAGACGTCGGTATTTCCGTCATAGTTGCCTGTAAATGCCACTTTCTTACCATCAGGAGAAAACATCGGATTCTGTTCTACACCAGGATTGGTTGTTAGTCGTCTCGGATTACTGCCATTTTTGTCAGCAATCCAAATATCTCCACCATACACAAAAGCGATATTATTAGCGCTTATACTTGGATTTCGAAGCAATAAGGTTTCTTGCGCTTTTGCTGACAGAAAAGTTGTTCCGACCAAAAATGCTGCAATTAGCTTGAAGTGAGTTCTATTCATAAACATGTTAAGGTTAAAATTTACCACATACAAAACTACGATTTTGCATAGTGGACCTAGTTAGTATATCAACAAAGTTGCATAAAAAAATGATTAAAAAAAAAGCCCTGCTATTTTTAGCAGGGCTTTTCTTTATCAACGATTAAAAACCGTACTCTTGTTCGATTTCCAATACAATACCTTCGTCAACCAAAACACGTCCACAGTGTTCGCAAATAATAATTTTTTTGCGCTGGCGGATTTCCGACTGCATCTGAGCAGGAATTTTATTGTGACATCCTGAACAGCTATCGCGGTCAATTGAAACCACAGCAAGTCCATTTTTGAATGAATTACGAAGACGGTAGTATACTTTGTTCAACCGATCTTCTATATTAGCCTCAGCTTCAGTAGCTTTCGCCAACAATCCATCTTCTTCCTTTTGAGTTTCAGAAGTAATGGTTTCCAATTCTTTCTTTTTTCCTTCAAGTTCGCCTTTGCTATACTCAAGATTCCCTACAGTAGTATCGTAGTTTTCTGTTTTATTGCGAATCTCGAATTCTGCTTCTTTAATTCTCTTTTCACAAACCTGAATCTCAAGACCTTGAATTTCAATTTCTTTTGAAATAGCGTCATACTCGCGATTATTCTTTACCTCATTTAGCTGCGACTCATATTTCTTGATAGCGGCTTGGGCATCCTTAATCATGTTCTTACGCTTAACGATCGAATCTTCTAAATCGTCTAAGTCTATTCTGATCTTCTCAATACGAGTTTCTAAACCCGCAATCTCATCTTCAAGATCTGCAACTTCCATAGGTAACTCACCACGAACTTGGCGAATTTTATCTATTTTAGTATGAATGGCTTGCAAAAGCCATAATGCTTTCAATTTTTGTTCTACGGTTTGTTCCATCAACTGTAGTATTTTATAGGGTTTGTATCTATTTCTGTTGTTAAGGTTGCAAAGTTAGGAAATTTTTTCGTAATAATGTCGTACAATAATTCTTGCGTAAATTGTTCGCTCTCAAAATGTCCTGTATCAGCAATGACGATTTCACCTTCAGCATCAAAGAATTCATGATATTTGTAATCGGCCGTCACAAAAAAATCAGCACCCGAACGTTTGGCAGCTCCGAGTAAAAATCCACCTGAGCCACCACAGACAGCTACTCTTCCAACCTTTTTACCTAAAAGCGCTGTATGGCGAATAACATTAAGTCCAAGTTTTTCTTTAAGATAAGCTAAAAAATCCAGTTCATCCATTGGTTCTGCTAAATTTCCGATCATTCCAGCCCCAATCTCACTGGCATTATTCGCAATATCAATCAGATCGTAAGCTACCTCCTCATAGGGATGGGCGTCATAAAGTGCTAAAAGCAACTTACGTTCGATGCTTTTCTGATAAATCACTTCTATCCGGGTTTCTTCAACACGTTCTTGCATGCCAACCTCTCCGATTGCAGGGTCCGCACCAGCCAACGGTCTAAAACTACCATAACCAGCCGTATTAAAGCTACATTGATCGTAATACTTTCCGACTTTTCCGGCTCCTGCATCGAATAAGGCCTGTCGAACATCTTCAACGTGACTTCTCGGAACAAAAACAACCATTTTTCGCAAAATATTTGTTTTAGATTCCAAAATCGCCTGATTCTCCAAACCTAGCTTGGTCGCAATCTTTGTATTCACGCCACCCGTAACATTATCCAGGTTCGTATGAATCGCATACAATGCTATTTTATGTTCGATTGCCTTAATAACCGTACGCTCCACATAATTCTTTCCATTGAATTTCTTCAATCCTTTAAATACAATTGGATGATGTGAAATAATTAAATTACAGCCTTTATCAATAGCTTCCTGGACGACCGATTCCGTACAATCCAACGAAATGAGCACTTTTGTAACCTCCTTATTCGCATCTCCCACAATAAGTCCAGCATTATCATAAGATTCTTGTAAATCTAAAGGAGCAAGCCGCTCCAAATAGTCAATGACATCTTTAATTCTCATGGTTTACAATTACCTCCTTTTCTCTAAATTTATTATGTTCTTCTAAAATCCGCTTATTTGCATTAATTTCAAACCAGTAATTTGCTAAAGTCACAAAATGCATAACAATTAGCACGCCTGAAATAGATAATGGTAATGGAATATTTGTTGCTAAATAAATCCAAGCATATAAGGATCCCTTTCTAAAGGTAGGATTTTCCTCAACGGCGATTTTCCGATCATAGAATTCGTTAATCAAAGAATCCCGCAAACGTGCAGCAACCTGAAAATTCCAATAAATATTCGCCAAAGGGATTGCGACCAACCACGATTGGTTAAGTGTCATTAATCGATTTTCTGGGGCAACCAATTTTAAAGTTTTCCGGATCGTATTTGCAAATAAAAGCCACACGATAATACGTATAGCGACGATAGCCAAGGCTGTATAAATTACCTCCGGCTTACTCAATTCTCTTACTAGTTCCTCTTGCGTCATTGAAATATCTATTGCTTATTTATTTTCCCTTTCTAACAAATCTACTAATTCTTTCAGCTTTTTTATTTGCGGATTGTGATCACCAACAAATTCGATTGTTTTAAAACCAAGACTTTTAGCTTTTTTATAAAATGGATAAAAATCATCCTTCTCCCACGCGGTCCCATCTTCATACGTTAAGATGTAGGTTGTTGGAATCCGATTTCGTTTCGGATTTATCAAATGAATTCTATCTGTAAGTGTTTTTATAGGGTGGGGGACGTCTCTCGGAAACTTAGTATCATCTTTTACCCAAAAAGGAAGAATATAGCTATCCTTTTCAAATTTCAAGAGTCCATTATCCTTACCCGGCTTCTGCATCAAATTTATCACTGATTCCTGGTCTGAAGGAAGGATAGCATCCAAATAAACCATTTTTTTGATTCGATCCGGAAGGCTGTCTGCTACAGCCGTTATAACCATACCACCATAACTATGTCCAACCAAAATGATATCATGAAGATCCTCAAACAAAATTGTATTCACCACATCATTTACATGAGTTTGCAGTCCAATAGATGAATCTGCTAGATGATAACGCTCTCCTAAACCAGTTAGTGTGGGACGGTAAATTTTATTTCCTTTTTTCTCCAATTCGGTAGCCGTATTTTTAAACTGCCAGGCACCGCCCCATGCCCCATGAACTATTACATAGGTAGAAGACTGTGCATAAAGACATTTGCCTAAAATAGTTAATGAAAAACAGAACATTAAACCAAATAATCTACAGTATTTCATATCGTTATATTTTTGAGTAATTTATATCAATTTATCTTTGTTTTACAGCGAATTATTCTATTCATCTTATTCTCACATAAAATTGAAGGATAAAAGACAAAATGTAAGCACTCACTCAACTTCTAAAAACAACTGAAAACCTATTTCCAGCAATTTTACAGCCTTATTATATAGTACCAAATAAATAGGGTAGGGGAGAACCATCAAACATACAAAAGGAATATAGTCGGTCTTTTATGAAAATCATCCTTTCGTTTTCGCCATTCAGCAATTGTAAAGCTCTGTATGGATTCATCTGGGGCTGTCATATTGGATGCTATACACAGTAAGGTCGACGGCTTACAGGTTTTCAGCAATTCTGCTAAAAGCTGATTATTCCTAAACGGGGTTTCAATAAAAATCTGCGTTTGTTTTTCACGTCCTGACTGCAGCTCCAGACTTTTAATTTCTTTGGCTCGTTCTATTTTATCGATTGGCAGATAACCATGAAAAGCAAATTTCTGACCACTGAACCCCGATGCCATAAGAGCAAGCAGAATTGAGCTTGGACCAACAAGTGGAACAACTTTGATTCCCAGCTGATGAGCACGGGCAACAATTGAAGCGCCCGGGTCAGCCACACCGGGGCATCCTGCTTCCGACATCAAACCCACATTCTTACCCTGCGTTAGGCCATCAAAAAAATCATTCATATTTCCTTTATCGCGCGCATGTTTCCCATAGTCATGAATTTTGAGTGCGCTCTGCGGAATCTTTAAACCCGCAAGTTTTAGAAATTTACGTGCTGTCTTTTCGTTTTCCACAATATACTCGTCCAATGAATTTATCGTTTCCACCAAAAAAGGAGTAAACGACTGGAAAGCTGCATCTTCACTCAAAGGAACAGGAATTAAATATAATATGCCATTTGCCATAATACAAACGTACTAATTAAGCTCGATTTGACTATACTAATTTTAAACTTAGCATTATTTAACCTTTTTAAATCATTAAAATTTCGAATTTTAAACTCATTATTAGTATTTTAGCATAAATATTTAGTGCAACAATAAACATCATTCAAATGATCACACAAATTACAGAAGGCGTAAAAATCTCGGTTGAAACCATCTATCAATCTGAGTATTCGAATCCGGACCGTGAACATTTTATGTTTGCTTATCATATTAGCATAGAAAATCTCAGCGATTACACTGTTCAATTGATAAGCCGCTATTGGAAAATTTTTGATGCAAAAGGAGACTATAGAGAAGTATCAGGTGATGGTGTAGTAGGAGAACAACCCGTTATTGAGCCTGGACAAACCCATCAATATACTTCAGGTTGCAATCTCAATAGCGAATTCGGATTTATGGAAGGATATTATAATATGATCCGAACACTAGACAACAGCAGCTTTCATGTTGAAATACCACGGTTCAATCTGATTGCAGATTACGCGTTGAATTAATTTTATCAAGGCAGTATCATTATTGCCAATTAATCATCCAACGAAGCTTTTTTCGCATCGAATAAGAAACTATTTCTTTATTTTTGCGAGCGTTCCAAATTAGCGGGTTATACCTATTCCTTTTGAATTCACGCTTCATGTGATGGAAAAGGTAAACCGAATACAGAACGCCACCCAATGCATTAAATTAGTCAGCAATCAAAAAGATTATTGATTTAATATATAAATAACTGATAATCAGAAATTTAATAAAAAAAATGATTATCAACATAATACCTACTACCGGGGATAGAGATCTCCTGGAAGGTACCGTGTTGTGTAATTTAATGAATATAATTTAGGGTGATATAACGTGAGTATTTTAGCTACAGAACAAGTCAGCCATTCTTTCCACGATCGATGGCTTTTTAAAGATTTACATTTCGGACTCCAAAAAGGAGATCGAGTAGCCTTGGTCGGAATCAATGGAACAGGTAAGTCAACCTTACTT
Organism: Sphingobacterium sp. UBA1498; assembly: GCF_002325125.1. Classification (NCBI taxonomy): domain Bacteria; kingdom Pseudomonadati; phylum Bacteroidota; class Sphingobacteriia; order Sphingobacteriales; family Sphingobacteriaceae; genus Sphingobacterium; species Sphingobacterium sp. UBA1498. The sequence goes on along the minus strand of NZ_DCRG01000004.1, from coordinate 401,666 downwards.
GCCATTTTAGCAGAACGAATTCTACCGACTTCTGGAAAGGTTGTAAAAGAAAAAGGCATAAAAATTGGCTTCTTAGAACAGGATCCTGATTTCACAGGATTAAAATCTATCAATGATTTTATTTATAGTGCAGACAATGACCAGCAACGTCTTATCCGCGAATACGAAGAACTTCTTTCGGAAAGTAATATCGATGAAAAGAAGCTAGAAGATCTGACAGAGAGAATAAGCTCTTTGAATGCGTGGGAATATGAACATAATATAAAGACGATTCTCAATCGGCTAAATATTATGGATTTTCATCAGGATATTAAAAGTCTTTCAGGAGGTCAACGAAAACGGCTGGCATTAGCCAAACTTTTAATCGATGAACCTGATATCTATATCCTCGATGAGCCTACCAACCACTTGGATATAGAAACCATTGAGTGGCTAGAAAAGCTGTTAACGACAGGAAGCAAAACCGTTCTTTTGGTCACTCACGATCGTTATTTTTTAGACAATATCTGTACGGAGATACGCGAACTGGATAGGGGTAATCTCTATAATTATAAAGGAAACTATTCCTATTTTCTAGAGAAAAAATCTGAAAGAGAAGCGATCGATGCAGTGATGGTAGAGAAGAGCAGAAATCTTCTTCGTCGCGAATTGGAATGGATGCGGCGTCAACCTCAAGCACGCGGTACAAAATCCAAATCGCGTATCGATGCATATTATGAATTGGAAGAAAAATCTAAAGCTATTAAAGGAAACGACTCGGTACAACTTAGTGTAAAAGTGAGTCGACAGGGATCGAAAATATTGGAACTAGATAAAGTTTCTAAACGTTATGGCACAAAAGAAATCATACAGGATTTTTCCTATACGTTCAAAAAACTAGATCGTATTGGTCTAGCTGGAAAAAATGGAACGGGAAAATCTACCTTTTTAAACTTGATCACTGGTGAAGAATATCCTGACGCTGGAGTTATCGCTGTTGGAGAAACGACAGTATACGGATATTATAAACAAGGCGGATTGGAAGCAAATGAAAATGACCGTGTATTGGATGTTGTGAAGAATGTAGCAGATTATATTGAGATGGCAAACGGAGAGGTAATTACAGCTTCCCAGTTATTAACTCACTTTCTATTTCCTCCTGAAAAACAGTTTGGTTTTGTAAACAAGTTGAGTGGAGGAGAAAGAAAACGGCTACAGCTCATGCGTGTGTTAATGCGGAATCCAAATTTTCTTATACTCGATGAGCCTTCAAATGACTTAGATATCGACACCTTAAATGTATTGGAAGATTTTCTCGATAACTACAAGGGTATACTCATCCTGGTATCACATGATAGATATTTATTAGATAAACTAACGGATCAACTTTTTATTTTCGAAGGAAGGGGGAGAGTCCAAATCTACAATGGAAACTATGCTGACTTCAAACTCGAACAAGATGAGATCCAAAAGGCAGAGAAAGAAAGACAGAAAAAAAATATTCAAGAACAGGTAAAGCCAGTTGCAAAGGAAGAGAAGAAAAAGCTTTCTTACAAAGAGCAGCTGGAGTATAATAAACTCGAACAAGAGATAGAAAATCTCGAGCAAAATATAAAATTGAAAACGGAAGAGCTTAATCAATTAACAGATCATCTAAAGCTTTCGACACTTGCGGAGGAAATTGAATCGATACAAAAGAAGATAGATGAGAAATCAGAGAGGTGGTTATATCTTGCTGATTTTATGTAAAATTTCATAAAGCGTTTCACGTGGAACGAAGATAAAGCTTAAATTTGTAAACAAATAAAAACCACGTTTCACGTGGAACAAGAATAGAAATATGTTTAAAAAATATAATGTAATAGTAGTTGGTGCAGGTCATGCTGGCTGTGAAGCTGCAGCCGCTGCTGCGAACTTAGGTTCGTCAACATTACTCATCACAATGAATATGGGGGTAATAGCCCAAATGAGCTGTAATCCCGCTATAGGTGGAGTTGCGAAAGGTCAAATTGTACGGGAGATTGATGCGATGGGTGGATACACAGGTATCATTGCGGATAAATCAACAATCCAGTTCCGCATGCTTAATCTATCTAAAGGACCAGCTATGTGGAGCCCACGTACGCAAAATGACCGGATGCGATTCGCAGAAGAATGGAGGTTACAATTAGAGTCTCTACCTAATTTAGATATGTGGCAAGACACGGTCAAAGAGGTCATCGTAAAAAATGGTAGAGCCTGTGGCGTCATCACTTCAATGGGAATTGAAATAGAATCCGATGCTGTCGTATTAACCAACGGAACATTTTTAAATGGCGTTATCCATATCGGCGATAAGAAATTTGGAGGCGGTAGAACAGGAGAGAAGGCCGCCACAGGTTTGACCGAACAGCTTGTTTCACTCGGCTTCGAATCAGGTAGAATGAAGACCGGAACTCCCCCAAGGATAGATGGAAGAAGCCTCAACTATGCGCTGATGGAAGAACAATGGGGTGACGAAAAAAGAGGTAGATTTTCTTATACAGATGTAGATATACCCACAGAACAACGTTGCTGTTGGATCACCTATACCAACGATAAAGTACATGAAATGCTACGGACGGGTTTCGAAAAATCACCCATGTTTACCGGACGTATTAAAGGTTTGGGGCCTCGCTATTGTCCTTCGATAGAAGACAAAATTAACCGTTTTGCAGAACGTGACCGCCACCAGATATTTGTCGAACCTGAAGGTTTCAAAACAGTAGAGATTTATGTAAATGGATTTTCTACATCACTACCAGAAGATGTTCAACTAAAAGCACTACAATTCATCCCGGGCTTTGAAAATGCTAAGATGTACCGCCCAGGTTACGCCATAGAATATGACTATTTTCCGCCAATGCAATTGGATCTTACACTCGAAACGCAATTGGTAAAACATCTATTCTTTGCCGGCCAAATCAATGGTACAACAGGATATGAAGAGGCGGCTGCTCAAGGTTTCCTTGCGGGTATTAATGCACATCAACGTATCAATGATGATAAAGAACTTATCTTAAAAAGATCCGAATCATATATAGGTGTATTGGTTGATGACCTCGTAACAAAGGGAACAGAAGAACCTTACCGGATGTTTACATCAAGAGCAGAACATCGATTGTTACTCCGCCAGGATAACGCGGATATTCGCCTTACTCCATTAGCGTATAAATTGGGACTGGTAGGTGAAAAAAGAGTAAAGAAAGTACAGGATAAAATAGATAACTCTACAAATATAATCGCCTACTTAAAACAAAATTCCACTAATCTTGAAAAGATGAATACCGTACTGGCTGATGTAGGTTCAAGTGCACTTGCTCAAAAAACCAGATTAAGTAATGTATTGGCAAGACCTCAGGTTAGTATTCAAGATATCATCAAAGGGGATGAAAGTTTTGCGCAATTTGTAGCACAATTCGATAACGATACCATAGAACAAGCAGAGATCAATCTTAAATATGAAAGCTATTTCGAAAAAGAAATAGAGATTGTAAATCGCATGAAAAAGATGGAAGATAGAGAAATAAATCCGGACTTCGATTATAGTTTGTTAAATTCACTGTCCATCGAAGCAAGGCAAAAATTATCGAAGGTTAAACCACGTACACTTGGTCAAGCTTCACGAATCTCGGGCGTTTCACCTTCTGATATCAGCGTATTGATGGTTCACATGAGTTAAATAATTGATTTACAGATTTTTAATCTAAATACATATATAAGCTTGAAATAAGCGATTTAAGACAATATTCTATTTTTTATGACAACTTCTTCAAAAGAAAATAAAAGTAGCTCAGAAAGGCTAAAAAATAGCTTTACGCCAAGATTACTTATTTTAAGCTTGTTTATCATGCTTATTGCCTTATCAATACAGTGTGCGAGTATACAGCAACCAACTGGAGGGCCAAAAGATTCTATTCCGCCTAAGATTCTATTGGAAAATCCGCCGAATTTCTCGAAGAATTTTACAGAAAAAAAAATAGTCATCACTTTTGATGAATACATTAAACTCGCCAATCAACAAAAAGAATTTAGTGTGACGCCCGATATGGGGAGCAATCCGGAATTTAAAGTCAAGAAAAAAAATCTTGAAATCACCCTTCCAGATTCTCTTGAAAAGAATACCACATATAGCATCTACTTTGGTAAAGGACTTGTCGATTATAATGCAGGAAATGCATTGGTCAATTATGCTTACGTGTTTGCTACCGGAGACAAAATCGACTCGCTCAGCATATCTGGTAATGTAAAAAGTGCAATAACTAAAGAGGTAGAGAAAGAAGTTAAAGTCTTATTGATCCCCATTAGCCAAGATTCTATTTTTGGTAAAAAGAAGGCAAATATATTTACGACAACAGATACTGCAGGCAATTACAAACTAAATAATCTAAGGGAGGGAACATACCGCATTTACGCACTCCAGGAAAAAAATAATGACAGAATCTATAACGGTGCCGACGAAGAAATAGGTTTCTTAAAAGATTCTATCGTACTAGAGCGAGATCTGAGCAACATTAATCTTGAAATATTCAAGGCCACTCCAAAGAAGTTTAGAACGTTAGAAAAGAAATTTGAAAAAAATGGAAGTGTACTCCTTATTTTTAATAGAAGAGTAGAAAAACCCAACTTAAATATTCTTGATGATGAAGTAAATAATAAAGATAAAATCATACGCTTTGCAAAAACCTCTGATTCTGCGACCTTGTTTATTCCAAATTTAAAAATAGACTCTTTAAAGTTGGCCTTAACGGAAAATGAGAAACCACTGGATACCATCCTGGTTAGAAAAGGAAACGTAAAAATAGAACAAACAATAGACCCTATTTTTACACCAAATAACGGGAGGGTCGATCGCATCACTCACCTTCAAGTGTCCGCTTTCACACCAATAAAAAATATAGACAAGACAAAATTAAAATTCAAGGAAGATTCGTTGGTGCGGACCAATTATCAGCTGGCTGTGGATACAGCGAATTCAAACATCTACCACATTCGATATAATTGGAGGAAGGATAAAAAGTACCAAATTGAATTTGCAGAAGGCGCTATTACGGGCTATTTTGGAGAACAAAACAAAGAAAAAAAGCTGGATCTTACTTATGATGATAGTGAAAACTATGGGGATCTTACCTTTGATTTCACGGACCTCGATAGCAATACAACATACTTAGTCGAATTGATCAATGAGAAAAAAGACAAAGTCTATCGCTTAGACAAAATAAGCATAGATAAACCGGCAGTAGTGTATAAACAATATCCAGGCGGTAAATACAGTTTGCGTGTAATCCGAGACGATAATGATAACGGTATCTGGGATACCGGAGATGTAGAAAAAAAGACTTTTCCAGAACCCGTTGTATACTTAAACAAAGTATTCACGATACGAGCAAACTGGGAGCAAAAAGACAGTTTTTCATTAAGTGGCCTCAAGAAAGAATAATCGAGGCCACTAAAAAAGCCTTTTACACATTCCTAAGTCGTTTAAGCTAAAACCAAGAACTGTATAGAACATAATTATGCGGTAACTGTAGTAACAAATCTTTCTGTTCTTCAGTTAGCGCTTTTATTTTTTTTGCTGGCACACCGGCATATAGGAATCCGGACTCACAGCGCGTATTTTCTAAAACGACAGCCCCAGCAGCAATAATTACATTCGATTCGATCACAGCATTATCCATTACAATAGCGCCCATACCAATAAGTACGTGATCTTCAACAACGCAACCATGTACCATAGCTTGGTGTCCTATGTTTACATAACTGCCAATTGAAGTACCACATTTCTTATAAGTGCAATGTACAACAGCTCCATCTTGGATATTTGTATAGTTCCCTATTCGAATATAATTGACGTCGCCACGTATGACAGCATTAAACCAGACCGAACAATGATGTCCAATCTCAACATCACCTACAATCGTCGAATTGGGCGCTAAGAAGCACTCTTCAGCAATTAGCGGTGACTTATCCAAAACGGGTAAAATAAGTGCCATATCTCTTAGAAAATTGTATCCTGTAATATTTCGGAATGCTCGGGATGGTCAGTTGTATAATGCAATCCTCGACTTTCCTTTCGCAACATCGCCGATTTCGTAACAATGTAAGCTACTTGAATCACATTTCGTAATTCACAAAGTTTGACAGAAAGCCTGGTATTTCTATAAAACTCCTCTGTCTCCTCATATAATAGATGGAGCCGCTTAAGCGCTCTTTCAAGCCTAAAATCAGAACGGACGATACCAACATAATCGCTCATGATCTTTTGGCATTCGCGCAAATTGTGAGTCACCAAAATATCTTCATTAGAACGCGAGGTCTCAGAATCATCCCATTCAGGAACATCACTTATATGACTGATTGTTTCAACCAATTGCGTCGCATCTAAGAATATACGATGGGCATATACAAGTGCTTCAAGCAGCGAGTTGGAAGCCAGTCTATTTGCGCCATGCAAGCCTGTAGAAGAACACTCTCCGCAGGCATAAAGATTGAGAATACTGCTACGCCCAAAATCATCCACATAAATTCCACCGCAAAGATAATGCGCTGCAGGTGTCACCGGTATAAAGTCTTTGGACATGTCAAGTCCAATAGAAAGACATTTCTCATATATATTCGGAAAGTGTTTGATAATATCGTCCTTATCCCTATGCGTGATATCGAGATATACATAATCAATACCAGATTTCTTCATCTCCGCATCAATAGCTCTAGCCACGATATCTCTCGGAGCCAACGAAGCTCGCTCATCATAGTCCTCCATAAAAGACTCTCCATTGACTCTTCTTAAAATACCTCCAAATCCTCTCACTGCTTCGGATACGAGAAACGCAGGTGAGTCCTTAGGGTTATATAGTGACGTGGGATGAAATTGCATAAACTCCATATTACGCACCTTCCCTTTGGCTCTATACACCATCGCAATACCATCGCCAGTGGCAATGGTCGGATTAGTTGTGCTTGAATATACATGCCCAGCTCCACCGGAAGCCATTACCGTAACCTTACTCAAAATTTTATCTACGTGATGAGAAAATGTGTTGAAAGCATAGATACCATAACACGTGATATCCGTTTTATTCTTATCTACATATTCACCCAAATGGTGTTGTGTGATTAAATCAATGGCAAAGTAATGTGTTACAATTTCAATATTTGGATCGACATGTGCCTGCTCTAATAGTGCCCGTTCTATTTCGTAACCGGTGATATCCTTGTAATGTAATATGCGATGCGCCGAATGCCCCCCCTCCTTTGCTAAGTCATAAAGTCCAGATTCTTCCTTATCAAAGGATGTTCCGTAGGAAATCAGCTCTGCAATACGATCAGGAGCCTCGCGAACGACGTTTTCCACAATTTCAACATCACATAATCCGTCCCCAGCTATCTGAGTATCAACAATATGCTTTTCAAAGCTATCGGACTTATCCACAACAGCAGCTACCCCCCCTTGCGCATATTTTGTATTTGACTCATCCTCATTAGACTTCGTGACTATCAACACTTTACCGAATTTAGAAGCTTTTAATGCGAAGCTTAATCCAGCTATACCTGATCCAATGACCAAAAAATCGACCTTTCTATCTGCCATATATTTTAAATTCACAAACTATCCCCAAAAGTGACGATTCAAATTAACGAAAAATGTGGAAAACGTGTAAATAAAAGGTTAAATAAAAATGAAAAGTATTTAACAANNAAAATCTTTGTTTAGTTTTGTAAAGTTCAATCAGACGCTTCTACGTTTCGATATTTGGAACTTGTAAAAGATCCCATCGAAATATTCGAATCTGATTGAGTTTATTTAGTTTTTATTCATTCTATTCGCTTTCTAAAGTGGTTTAGAAAGCAATATTTATTTAATTTTTTTTTGATATGGATTTAATGTGATTTTAAGAGGCTTAATTTCAAAATCTGTTGCACTTTTTGCAATCGAAAGCTTATATAATTCGATATTTTAAGTTTTTAATTTTTATTATGGATTTTATGCAATTCTAAGGGGCTCAAATTGTTAAAAATGCTATTTGTAAATTTAGCTTAGATGCTGTGAGGTTTCAATATTCGCTATTTTAAAGAAAATAGTGCATTTTATTGGATTGTAAAGTGCCTGGATTTGTTCCAAATAGTTTATCTGTTGACTTTTTGCTTTAGAAAACTAATTTTAGTGTGCTTTAGATTTGTCTATTTCTATTTTTATAAAAATGGAAATTTAATAACTCATTCTGAGCTATTGGATTTTTTGGCATTGATTTTTCAAGCAATCAAATCATTGAAATTCTTCCAGATTGATAGATTTGAGGTGTATTGATTATAAATTTTTGAGCTTTAAGCACTTTTTAGTTAAGATATTTAACTCTTTTCTACGATGTAGATTTTATATTCAAATTTATAGACGTCAAATTTTAATTTAAACGCTTTTACAATTGAGTATTCAGTTATAATCAGATTCAAATACTTTCTGTAAGATTGTAGACGCCTTTATTTGAAAATTTGATTTTAAACGCTGAAGCAGATAATTAAAGGGATTGAGATTTTTAGATAAAATAATTTGTTCGAATAATGTATTGTAGTACAAACAATCTTGTTATATTTGTTGCCCAACGTCAATTTGTATTTGGAATTAGTGAATGTTGGCTTGTGAGATTTGAGTATTCTGAATGATGATTTAGAAGTTTTCTTATAAAGAATTCTAAAGGGGTTTATTTTTTAAATAAACGCTTTACAGATCGAATAGATTAATGTTAAATGATAATTTTATCCCCTATTCAATCCTAAGCGATTAAGTGTATTTTAGAATTTAAAAAGTGTTTTCGAATTGCTATTTATTTTAAGTCTAAAATTTATGTATTTAACTTTATATTATTTTTTTAGGTTATTATTTTAGAGCTGGTTTATTTATAGATTTTAGTAAGTAATTGGTGCGCTATAATATTTAATTCCTTTTAATAGCGATTTTATATTTATGTCTAACAGTTTTAGAAATAACAGGCTGCGCCTTTTAGTATGATTTTGTAATTCGAGTGCCAAAATAAGCCATTGATCTACAGATTTTGGATTGATTTAGCTCATTTTTTATATTAAACCTCTTTACAATTGAGTAAATACCCATTTATTGGATTATATCGTTAATATTCGATTCTCAGAGGGTTTGTTTAGAAAACACACAAGATCGATTTTGGGTAGAATTCGATAGTAGACTATTATTTTTATAAATAGGCTTTGAGATTAGTTTATAATTGAATTCGTTTTATATATATAGAAATATTCAATTCTTATCGAGTTTATTATAAATATACAGTTCCTAGATCCAGTTCCTACCTGGTTGCAATTGATTTGTCCTTATAAGATTATACTATTTACCACACCGCGAGTTTTTTTTCAAAATATGCTCTTCTAGCGCCCTTACTTTATTGCGTAAATTTTGATTGTATAGTATGCAACTAGTTGAATGTGTATTTGCAGTTCAACAGTTGTTAGCGCTGTGCTTAATATTATCTGGAATTAGTTCGAATTACAAAGCACTAATAAATCTGCAGCGCTTAATAGGCAGCTTGCGGTAAATGGAAGTTAGAATGAAAAATAGAGCTACAGACGATTGTCAAGCGCTTTATTCTCCATTTTGCTACACATATTCAGTATTCTTTCTTTTCACCGTTTCAAATTCATAGCGTATTGGCTGATTTAACCCCCTGAGAATTCAATAAAAATTTATTGATCAAGTCCTAGACCATAAATCAGTTCTATAATGACTTTAAATCCGCAAGTCGTATTAAATGTTAATAAATAAAGCTTCGTTTTGTGGCATATTTTTCATTGTTTTGTAATGTGGCGAAGAACGTTCCTTAGGCTCCGAAAGAGGAATATTAGCGAAACTGATTTTCTAACATAGAAATAGTTTACCATAAACCCGCTGAGCTTTTGATAAAGGATATATGTCTTAATTACATGCTTTATATTCGATTCTAGAAGGGTTTATTTTTAAATGATCTTTCTTTATTGTTTTTTAGAGATAATAATTTAACTATTATTTTTGAATATAAAAGCTTTATAGTTGAAGAACCATTCGGTTTTCTTTCTTGTTTGCTAATACAGATCATAACTGGGAGCGATTATCGGATCAGATTTCGGAATTGGTACCGTCCAGTAACCCGGATAATTAATACAAATCATTTGTAGCCGAAAGAATAATTGATATTTTCATTATCAACCATTAATATCCGAATGCTAGATACTATTTCCTGTTGATTTGAAGGGTAAATTGCGATCATTATATTAATTTGCTTTTAATTGACTTTTATATATGCAACAATGCTTATTTTTGTCATTCACAAAAGTTGAAACTACCCGCATGGAAATTGTAAATTATGAGCTTCAGGCCAAAGGTTATATCGATGCTCCGATCGATCCTTCATTGGATTTGGTTGAAGAAATCCAACGATTGAAGAAAGAAAAGAATGCTGTAATATTGGCTCATTATTATCAAGAGTCTGAAATTCAGGATATAGCCGATTATATTGGAGATAGCCTAGGACTATCACAAGAGGCAGCCAAGACGGATGCGGATTTAATTGTTTTTGCTGGCGTGCATTTCATGGCGGAAACAGCCAAGATACTTTCGCCTACAAAAAAGGTTATTTTACCTGATGCCAAAGCTGGTTGTTCGTTGTCGGATTCCTGTCCACCACATCTTTTTGCGAAGTTTAAAGAACAATATCCAGATCATTTGGTCATCACTTATGTGAACTGTACCGCTGAATTGAAAGCGCTTTCAGATATTGTATGTACATCAAGTAATGCTGTTCAAATAGTGGAGAGCTTGCCTGAGGACCAAAAAATCATCTTTGGTCCCGATCGTAATCTAGGGACATACGTTAAAAAGAAAACTGGCCGGGATCTAGTCCTTTGGAACGGCGCTTGTATGGTGCATGAGATTTTTTCCCAGGAGAAAATTGAACGTTTGAGAGCCGAATATCCGGATGCGAAATTTATTGCCCATCCAGAGTGTGAAGATCATATTCTAGCGAACGCAGATTATGTCGGATCTACAGCTGGAATGCTGAAATTTACTCAAAATGATGCGGCTCATTCCTATATCGTTGCTACAGAATCAGGCATTCTCCATCAGATGCAGAAAGCGAGTCCTCATAAGACTTTTATACCAGCGCCACCCAACAATGCTTGTGCATGTAATGATTGTCCACACATGAAGCTGAATACGCTTGAGAAGCTCTACAATTGCCTTAAGTTTGAATCGCCTGAAATTCTTCTTCCTGAAGATGTTATTTTTCGCGCCCAGCGTCCGATTGAACGCATGCTGGAAATATCGGCGAGCTTGGGACTATAGCGATTAGCATAATTTGGGTATTAGCGATAGAAGAAAAGACTGGTTTTCGATAGCGAGCATGAGCTTTTCTTTTTTTCATAGCAGAAACGAGAATTACGACTCGACAAGTGCGGAAAACTGTTGGATTTTATTGCGAAAACTGTTTTGTAATGTCAGTACGATCAATCTTTGAGATGATTGTTTGGCATTATCGATAATAAACTTTTAAACTTTTTAACATGTTTGATTTTGACAATACCGAGCGAACCAATTTAGAAGAAATGGGTGAGTTCGGACTGATTGATTATATAAGCAAAGCTGTGGAATTAACAGAGAAGTCTACCATTAAAGGTATAGGTGATGACGCCGCCGTTTTGGATTTTGAGGGTAAGAAAACTTTGATTTCTACTGACTTACTTTTGGAGGGAATTCATTTTGATCTTCGTTATGTTCCTTTAAAGCATCTAGGTTACAAAGCTGTTCAGGTCAATTTGAGCGATATCTACGCAATGAATGGAATAGCGTCTCAGATTACCTTTTCAATAGGCTTGTCCTCAAAATTTCCATTGGAAGCCGTCGAGGAGATTTATCAGGGAGCTTTAATTGCGTGCAAGAAATATAACGTTGATTTAATAGGAGGAGACACGTCTGCTTCAGCACAAGGATTAGTAATTTCTGTCACGAGTATAGGTTACGCTGATGCAGATCAAATCGTTTATCGTAGTGGCGCTCAGGAAGGCGATTTATTATGTGTCTCTGGCGACCTGGGGGCAGCTTACATGGGCTTACAGCTGCTTGAGCGTGAGAAGGATATTTATCTAGAAAATCCAAATGTACAACCTGATCTGGAAGGAAAAGATTACATCGTTGAGCGGCAATTAAAACCTGAAGCCCGTAAAGATATTATAGCTTTATTTGCTGATCTGGGAATTAAGCCTACAGCGATGATGGATGTTTCAGATGGGCTTGCTTCAGAGATTCTTCACATCTGCCGACAATCGGACAAAGGCTGTCGGCTATATGAAGAAAAAATTCCGCTTGATCAGATGACTTACGATACTGGACGGGAATTTGGAATTGATCCGACTGTAGCGGCGTTGAATGGCGGTGAAGACTACGAATTATTGTTTACAATCGCGCAGGCAGATCACGATAAAATTAAGAATCTGCCAGACATCAGTATTATCGGTTATATGACTCCCAGATCCGAAGGTTGCGAGATGATTTCTAAATCTGGAAATCTTTATCCGATTACAGCGCAAGGATGGAATGCTTTTAAGAAGAAAGATTAAAAAAAAGACCTGTCTTAGACAGGTCTTTTTTATGTTTCTTCAGTTTCTAAGATAAATTCTTCCTCTTCATTTGGATCTCTTCCACCAACGTTGAAATTGTTGTAGCCCAAGCCTACTTCAATCTGTAACAATCGCTGCTGAAGCATTTCAAGAATGGCCAAAAAGTTATAGACGAACTGAATTTTATTTTCTGAGTTTTTAAGAATTTCCTGAAAATCCAATTTTTTGTTAATCTCAATGAGTTCGGCTATTGCTTTCTTTTGTTGTTCAATTGTGTAAGGGTATTTGACAACCGTATGGGTTACTTCTGGCGGACGATTACGGAATTGATACATCATTTGCTCGTAGATCATCATTAGGCCATAAAGGTCGAAGTTATCCAAATTTTCGCCGCTAGAATCTAGCTTAAGTCTTTGCTGGATATCGAAACGTATATTGCCTCGGCTATAGCATTTTAGACGATTCTCTTCCAATATTCTAAGATCTTCGCAGGTTTCTTTAAATTGTTTATAGAGAATAAGTTTTTGAACAAGATCTTCCCTAAGATCAATTTCATTCTCATTATCGTCCAAATCTGGACGAGGCAATAGCATTTTAGCTTTAATACGCATCAGCGTTGAGGCAACGAAGATAAATTCACTTGCCATTTCCATATTGAGCGCTTGCATTTGGCTCACATAAGACAAAAAATCATCTGTAATCTTTGAAATTGGTATATCGTGGATGTTTAGTTCATCCCGTTCGATAAAAAATAATAGTAAATCAAAAGGTCCCTCAAATTGAGGAAGCTTGATTTCGTAGCCTTCTTCTACTTGCATATCTTATACAAATTTACATATAAAATCTTTTGCAGTAACGCTTATGCAAACTATTCATTATTTTATTTGTTGTACCTCAATATGTAAATGCGATTTATTTTAAAGATTAAATAAATTTGTCGTTACTTTGTGAGTATACATCATGTAAATAGCATACTATGCAGTTTGAGACTGGAGAACTATTAAGTAAAATAAACGATCCCTCTGATCTTAAAAAGCTAAAGGAAGACCAATTAGAACAATTAAGTCAGGAATTACGTCAATTTATTATTGATCAAGTTTCGGTTAATGGTGGTCACTTTGCAGCAAGTTTAGGAGTTGTCGAATTAACGGTAGCATTACATTACGTAATGAATACCCCCTATGATCAATTAATTTGGGATGTCGGTCATCAGGCTTATGGGCATAAAATTCTAACGGGTCGTCGCGATATATTTCATACCAATCGAATTGAGAACGGAATCTCGGGTTTTCCCAACCGTTTTGAATCCCAGTACGATGCATTCGGAGTTGGTCACTCATCGACTTCTATTTCCGCTGCGTTGGGTATGGCAGTTGCATCTCAGATAAAAGGTGAAAAAGACCGCCAGCATATCGCCGTGATCGGTGATGGCGCGTTAACAGGAGGAATGGCATTTGAAGCATTGAATCATGCAGGAATTTCTAAATCCAATCTTTTAGTAATTTTGAATGATAATTGCATGTCGATAGATCCCAATGTTGGTGCCTTAAAGGAGTATTTGACAAGTATTACCACCTCAAAACGATACAATAGATTTAGAGACGATATAGCAGCAGTATTAACTAAGATTTCCGAAGTTGGTCCTAATGCTTTGGGGATTGCCAAGAAATTGGAAAAAAGTATAAAAGGAACTTTACTGAAGAATGCTAATCTCTTTGAATCTCTAAATTTTAGATATTTTGGCCCAGTTGATGGGCACGATGTTAAGAAATTAGCAAAAACGCTTGAAGACCTTAAGCATATACCAGGCCCCAAATTATTACATGCTGTTACTGTTAAAGGAAAGGGCTTTGCGCTGGCTGAAAAAGATCAGACAAAGTGGCATGCTCCTGGTTTATTTGATAAAATTACAGGTGAGATCAAAAAATCGCTCAGTGATAAACCTGTAGCTCCCAAGTTTCAGGATGTCTTTGGACATACCTTGGTGGAGCTCGCAGAACAAAATGATAAGATCGTGGGGATAACGCCGGCAATGCCATCAGGATCTTCTATGAATATCATGATGAAAGCCATGCCCGAACGTGCTTTTGATGTGGGTATTGCTGAACAGCACGCTGTCACATTCAGTGCGGGACTCGCAACTCAGGGACTATTGCCATTCTGTAATATCTATTCGTCGTTTATGCAACGAGCATATGATCAGGTGATCCATGATGTTGCATTGCAGAATCTGAACGTCGTTTTCTGTTTGGACCGTGCGGGCGTTGTAGGCGCAGATGGTGCCACACACCATGGGGCTTATGACATCGCATTTATGCGCTGTGTGCCTAATATGACTGTCTCTGCTCCGATGAACGAGGAAGAATTACGTAATTTGATGTACACAGCTCAATTGCCGGACAAAGGACCCTTTGTCATCAGATATCCTAGAGGAAATGGTGTTATGCCAGATTGGCGCCGCCCATTTATGGAAATCGAAATTGGAAAAGGACGTCTTATAACGGAGGGAGAAGAACTTGCTATCTTAAGTTTTGGAGCTATAGGAAACGAAGCTGTTAAAGCTGTACAGCATTTGAATGAATTAGGTATACATCCAGCACATTATGATCTTCGGTTTGCCAAACCATTAGATGAATCCTTACTCCATCAAGTCTTTAAGAAGTTTAATAAGATTATTACAGTGGAAGACGGAAGTTTACAGGGGGGCATAGGCTCGGCTATATTAGAATTTATGGCTGATCATGGTTATCACAGCCAAGTAGTTCGTTTAGGTATTCCAGATAAGATCATTGAACATGCTGAACAAAATGCTCAGTGGAAGAACGCACGCTATGATGCAACTGCAATCATCGTAGAAGCTAAGAAACTTTGCGACGGAAAATTGACCAGTTCAATGGTCGGATAAAACCTATGCACTTGAAAAATAAAAAGGAGATCCAGATGGATCTCCTTTTTTTATTTTTCAAGTTTTAAGTTCATCAGGAACATCACATGTTACAATGTGTTTTTTCATTCAGGTAATTTATACGGATTTTTATTTTACAAGTATGTATTAATTTGGTGAAATGTACATTAGCAATGATGTTAAGTTGGCTTTAAATTCTTATGAATTTATTATTAAAAATATATGAACCAAAGATTGTAAATAGCTATTATTTTGGTTAATTTAGATCAGCACCTTAGGAAGCGAGAAGTAGTAAGTTTACACGTCTTTTGGTTCTTTTTTTTAAATAAATTTGGAATGTTAATAATTATTTTTAGAGATCAATTTTAGCGCTAGTTTTCCACAATTTTACACTGTAAATTGCTGACATATAATAGTTTATTAATTATTTTATATTTTAGTTTTTTAGCTGATATTTTTTTGTCATCTTCGTTCTCAGAGAAAGTTATCAACATATTTTTTGTCGCGTATTGTAAATCAACTTATTAACAATTTTAGAATGGAAAAAACGTATTCAAGTGTCTGGAATAATTGTCTTTCGATTATCAAAGATAATATACCAGCACAAAGTTTCAAGACCTGGTTTGAACCTGTGAAAGCAGTCCGTTTGGAGGGTGACGTTTTGACTATTCAAGTGCCTAGCTTATTTTTTTATGAGTGGCTAGAAGAACACTATGTGGGAATTCTTCGCAAGACCGTAAAGAAATTTTTAGGAGAACAAGGTAGATTGGAATACAATATTGTAGTAGAGAAGTCTTCAGCTTCTCATCCTTATACGACTAATCTTCCATCGAATGGCAATGGAGCGGAGGGGAAAAGGCAATCGATCCCTGTACCGGTATCTTTAAATAGAGATATCAAAAATCCATTTGTTATTCCTGGATTGAAAAAATTGCAGGTTGATCCGCAATTGAATCAAAACTATACATTCGAAAATTTTATCGAAGGTGAATGTAACCGTCTTGCTCGATCAGCAGGATATGCTGTCGCTAATAAGCCTGGCGGCACTTCATTCAATCCGTTGATGATTTATGGAGATGTTGGTTTGGGAAAGACACACCTTGCCCAAGCAATCGGAAATGAGATCAAAAGAAATCTTCCCGATAAACTGGTCATTTATGTGTCGTGTGAGAAATTCTGTCAACAGTTTGTGGATTCATTGAAAAATAATACGATCAATGATTTCGTTAACTTTTATCAGGCAATGGATGTCATTATTATGGATGACGTACACAACTTTGCTGGTAAAGAAAAAACACAGGATATCTTTTTCCATATTTTTAATCATTTGCATCAATCTGGTAAGCAGATTATTTTGACTTCAGACAAAGCACCTAAAGATTTAGCTGGTTTGGAGGAGCGTCTGCTTAGTCGTTTTAAATGGGGATTGTCTGCAGATATTCAGATTCCGGATCTTGAGACAAGGATGGCAATTTTGAAGAAGAAGATGTATTCCGATGGTATTGACTTACCAGAAAATGTCGTTGAATACGTCGCAACACAGATCGATAACAGTGTTCGTGAATTAGAGGGGGCAATGGTTTCACTTTTGGCTCAGTCTACATTGAACAAGAAAGAGATCGATTTGGGGTTAGCAAAATCGATGTTGAAGAATTTTGTAAAGAATACACACAAAGAAATTTCAATGGATTTTATTCAAAAATTAGTTTGTGAGTATTTCGAAGTTCCTGTGGATATGGTAAAGTCGAAAGTTAGAAAGCGAGAAATCGTGCAGGCCAGGCAAATTTCGATGTATTTAGCAAAGGCACATACCAAATCTTCACTCAAATCGATCGGAGCATTCTTCGGAGGAAGAGATCACTCAACTGTTATTTATGCCTGTCAAACCGTAGAGGATTTAATTGAAACTGACAAGAAATTTAAAACTTACGTGAGTGACATTATGAAAAAGTTAAAATCTTAATGTCGATTACTTTAAGTAGAAAGCAGAAAGGGCAGTCCAAAATGGATAGCCCTTTCTGCTTTTTTACCTAAAAGCTCTCTATTACATTAAAAACGCTAGCGTTTAGACATTCTCTCTTTCATTTTTTCTTGTTGTTCATCAAATAACTTAACTTGTTCAGGAGTTAGCCACGATTTGATTTTGGCAGATTGCATCTCTTGAAGTTGCTTAAATTTCTCCATGTTCGCTTTTCGATCCCCACCATCATTTCTTAGTGCAGCCCGTTGCTGAGCCTGACTTAGCGTAAGATTATAGATTGAATCTTTTTGTGTTTGATTGAGGCTTAATAATTTGTCTAAATGCTCTACACGCATTTTAGCTTGTTCTTCCGGACTACGTTGCTGACGCTGTTGAGCGGAAACAACACCTGTAGCGCTTAAAAATAAACACGCTACTGCCATTAAAATTTTCTTTTTCATCGTTTGTATAGTTTATATCATGAGTGCTTGTCGTGGCACAATCATTTGTTCATTAAAGACCGAGAAGAACTTTTAAGCTTCTCCGCTTTCATATAGAATATAAATTTGATGAAAAGGTTTAGTATAGCAGCTGCTCTTAACAAAATTTAAGGTTGATTAACACTTTGATTCACTGTATCATGTAGTCTTTTACAGAATAAGTCCTGCTGGAGCGCGTCGTGAAATCGAAGTCCGATCGGTAAGTATACCAAGTTGATAGCAGCAAAGTATTTTCTAAAAGGTTTTAAACGTTGAAAGTCTTTTTCAGTTGTCAATACTATTTTGTTGCTACTCGTCGAACTGTGGTAAGATTTTAAAATGTGATTAATATCAGATTCGTTAAAAGAATGGTGATCTCCAAAGGAGATATGTGTAATTGAATTCGTTTTGTCTTGGAGATAATCTACCATCGGTTCAGGTTTCGCAATACCAGTGACCAAAATAATGTCTTTGCCTTTGATATCAACTACACTTCCCTTACTATCAATGGGTTCGAGATAGTCAATATAACTAAATACGATTAATGCTTCTTTGTTATAATACCTGATTTTGTTTTCTATTTGTCTTTTGTCTTCGGTTGGAAGTTCAATTGGACATTTCGTAATGGCTATGATCTGAGCACGCTTAGCCTCAATAAGGAGATCTCTAAAATTTCCTGTAGGAAATACGAGCATGGGATGTGAAAACGATAGAAAATCAAATAATAATATATTGAAAAGCGGTGATAATTTTCGATGTTGATAAGCATCGTCCAAAATAATGAGTTGATGAGCGGACTCAAGTTTTTCAATTCCGGTGCAACGATCCTCACAAACCGCAACTGTGACATCTGGAAATTTATTTTTGAATTGTAAGGGCTCATCGCCGACATCCATGGCCACTGAATCCGTCTGTACTAGATAAAAACCTTTTGTACGGCGTCCATACCCTCGGCTGAGTATAGCTGTTTTATAGTGACTCTTAAGGATAGAAACCACAAATTCAGTCATTGGGCTTTTCCCCGTTCCCCCTACGGCGAGATTTCCTATAACAACGGTTGGAATATTGAAAGAGCGCGACGCAAGCAGCTTATGATCATATAATCTATTTCTTATCCAGACTACCACGGTATAGATCATAGTAAAAGGAAATAATAGATATCGTAACAAGGCTATCATTTTGGAACAACGGTTAGCCCTACGTCTGTAATTTCTTTCAACGGATTTTCTTTCATGTGCTGTTCGATAGCAATAGTATAAGTTCCTGTATCCGGAAATAGGTAATCTTTATGGATTACGGATTGATTATTGTACAAGCTGCCAGAAGATTTTCCTATCCATTTTCCATCAGCTCTGGCCATTTTTATTTCTTTACGAAAAGTGTATTGCTTTTTATCTGGACCGAGTTGATAAATAAGTACAAAAAGGTTGGAAAAAGCATATTCTGGCGTATGACGGACATCCATCAATACATCATATCGTTTGTTTTTGTCGGCGATATGAAATTTAAAACTGGGCAATGATGTATTTAGCCAAGCTTTATTACCAATAGGTTTATTTTCATTTATAACAAACGGTTGGTCACAAGAATACCCTATGCCAATACATAACAAACCAAGGAGAAGAGGAGTGCGTTTGAGTTTCATGTCTATTTATATAAAAGAATATGCCTAATGGGTTAAAATTAGGCATATTCTTTTATTCTGCTTTCGGTGTATTATTGTTATTACTGCCTTTGTTTTTATTCCGATGACGATTGAAACGCTTTTTTGGTCTATTATTAGATCCTTCTTTGCTGTCTTTATTCGCGATTGGGCTAACGGCATCGGTCGCTAGCTGAGGTTTACCACTTTGTTTTGATGGACTCTGTTCGGGTTTTTCAGCTTTCTGTCCAGTCTTATTTTCAGGTTTACCAGTATTGCTTTTGGATTTTCTCTTTTTCTTTCTTTTATTCCGATCATCAAGTCGAGTTAAGCTATCCTGTCCGACTACATTCTCGTAATCGTGCTTGATATTTTTTTCTTCTTTGATTTCATCAGTATCCATTACACTTGAAATTGCTTCCGGTTTAATGCCCTGCTTATTCATTTCTACAAATTCTCTGACTTGTTGAACGGGTAATGCAATCCAATTTTCTGCTCCAGGAAAAGAGAACCACATCAGTTTTTTGAAGATATCAGTTTTTTGAAGATAGGCGACTCCTTTTAGCGTTTCGATGCGGTCTATGTTATTAGGAATATCCTTAAGTGCATCCATATAGCTATCCAATTCATAATTGAGGCAACATTTTAATTTTCCGCATTGTCCTGCTAGCTTCAATGTATTCAGGGATAGGTTTTGATAACGTGCAGCCGATGTGGATACCGTTTTGAAATCTGTTAGCCAGGTTGAACAGCAGAGTTCACGTCCGCATGAACCAATCCCACCAAGACGACTGGCTTCTTGTCGCATACCGATCTGGCGCATTTCAATGCGTATTCTAAACGCTTCAGCCATTTTTTTAATGAGCTCCCGGAAATCGACACGACCCTCAGCGGTATAATAGAAGGTAGCCTTCGTTTTATCCCCCTGGTAATCGACATCGGAGATTTTCATCGATAAACCCAAATCCAGGGCGAGTTTGCGCGCCTTGTGCATTGTTTCCCATTCGAGATCTTTTGCTGCGTTATACTTCTCGACATCAACCTCATTAGGCTTCCGATAGATTTTTTTTGTCACCATCTCAGGGGTAACATTATTCTTTTTGAGTTGTAGTCTAACCAATTCACCTGTTAGGGATACATGGCCGACATCATAGCCCCCTGTAGAGGGCTCAACAACAACCATCTCACCCATTTCAAGGTAGATATTGTCTACATTAATAAAGAAATCTTTTCGCGATCCCTTAAATCGTACTTCGACGATATTAAATGGTTTATAGTTTGATGGCATATCCATATCGGAAAGCCAGTCATATACATCTAATTTATTACATCCGCTAGTCATGCAAGAGCCATTGTTCTGACATCCTGCCGGTGTACCATTTGCCGTGGTAGTACCGCAACCTCCGCCGGATGAGCAACTGCCACATCCCATAGTTTTCTATATTATATATTGAGTTCCTTTCGGAAACGTTTTGTACTTGTATATTAATGTTAACTGCAAAGATAAATCTAAAAATAATATTTTGGGATTTGCATTTCTTTCTACAAAATAATGTGTTTCCTCCAATAGATTTATGGTTGCTTCAATTTGTTCAAGGGTATAATGTACTGCAAATTTCTGAACAAAATCCAGTTCCTTTGCCGGTAAGAATACGAGATTGGAAAGTCCCTCTTTGATCAATATGATTTGACGCATCATATTGATTGCATAAAAAAGAAAGCTTTTTTGGTTTTCTCTACCAATTTTTGATAGCTCTTCTTCTACCAAGGAAATCATATTGGTGCCAGCATCCGAGACAATAAAACGGAGCCAGTTTACCAAAATCCCAAAATGATTATTAGTCTGCGCGTGCAATAGGTTCATTGCTTCCTGAAGATTTCCATCTGCAATAAAAGCAATTTCTGCTGCCTCTTGATCTGAAAGCTGATGTGCTTTCTTTAGATGCAGCGTGACCTCACTATGATCTAATTTTTTAATTTTGACTAATTGTGTGCGCGATATGATTGTATTTAATATTTTGTCCTGATTCTCTGCAACGAGGATAAAGAGCGTCTTTTCGGGTGGTTCTTCGATCAACTTCAATAAGGCATTGCCTTGTGTATCGAGGTATTCAGGAAGCCACATAATTAGAACCTTATAATCAGCTTCGAAAGATTTAAGACTTAGCTTCTTGATGATAGCATGGGCTTCGGCAATATTAATATTGACTTGTTTATTGTCTGCATCCAATCGGCTGCGCCAATACTCCAATCCCATGTATGGATTGGATAAAAAGGATTTTCTCCAATTGTCTGCATAATCTGTTGCTGTATCTTCCTTATGTTTGGCTATAAAAGGGTACGACATGTGTAGATCTGGATGGATCAGCTTATTATATTTTCTACAGGAGGGGCACTCGCCACAACTATCGGTTTCCTGTCGATTTTCGCAATTTAAAAACTGCGCATACGCATAGGCTAAAGCAAGACTGCCCGAACCTTCGGGACCAAGAAATAATTGCGCATGACTCACACGATTCTCCTGAACCGTGCGAACTAAATGTTCTTTGATGTCTTTATGCCCAATGATCTCTTTAAACTGCATACAATACCGCTATTATACAAATGTAATAAATATTGTGATTTATCCGGCCGAATTTGCTTTCTATACTTGTGGCGCTGTGCTTATTGATTGAAATACAAATGCTTATTTGAGCCACTGAAATCTGTTTATGTGGAAAGAAAGCAGCCTATAAAACTGAAAAATATTGATTAATTTGTGTATTATTGCACATAATAATTAGTATTCAGGAAATGAGATTCATTGTATCAACATCAATTTTATTAAAGCAGTTACAAGCTATCAATGGCGCATCCAGTACAAGTACTGTTTTGCCTATCTTGGAAAACTTTCTTTTTGAAATAAAAGACAATAACTTGACTATTTCTGCTACAGATCTGCAAACAAGTATGGTTACTTCTTTACAGATCGAAGCAAAAGAAGAAGGAAGAGTAGCCATGCCTTCGAAGATATTGATTGAGACATTAAAAACCTTGCCGGACCAACCTGTGGCATTTTCAGTAGACATGAATACCTTGGCTATTGAGATCAGTGCGGGGGATGGAAAATATAAATTGAGTGGAGAAAATGCTGACGATTTTCCTAAAATTCCTTCCATCGATAATGGTTCGGTTATTCAGATGCCAGCACCTATCTTGTCAGAAGCTATCAGTAAAACAATCTTTGCCGTCAGTAACGATGAATTAAGACCGGCTATGTCTGGTGTATTGGTGCAATTAGCAGAAAAAAATGTGACGTTTGTTTCTACTGATGCGCATAAATTGGTGCGCTATTCGAGAACTGATATTGGTGCAGAAAAGCCAGCATCCCTTATCTTACCGAAAAAGGCACTCTCATTGCTTAAATCGTCGCTACCATCTGACGATGTTACAGTATCTATAGAATATAATCAAACTAACGCGTTCTTTAGCTTTGGCAATATTAATTTGATCTGTCGTTTAATTGATGAACGTTATCCAGATTATGCCGCTGTGATTCCTCAAGTCAATCCTAACAAATTGACCGTAGATCGATTATTGTTTTTAAATACCTTGAGACGCGTGGTGATTTTCGCTAATAAAACCACACATCAGGTGCGCTTAAAGATCTCGGGAAGTGAATTGCATATCTCAGCAGAAGATTTAGATTTTTCTAACGAAGCGCATGAACGTTTGTCGTGTCAATTTGAAGGTGATGATATGGAAATTGGTTTTAATGCCAAGTTCCTCGTCGAGATGTTAAATAACCTGGAGAGTGAAGAAGTTGTTTTGGAAATGAGTACGCCAAATCGTGCCGGTTTATTGATTCCAGCAGTATCAGAAGATCATGAAGATATTTTGATGTTGGTGATGCCCGTTATGTTAAACAACGCTTAATCTTTATCACGGTTTGGAACTAATTACACATCTCATTGATTTTATTCTCCATATTGACAAACATTTGGTGGAAATAGTCAATGATTATCAGACGTGGACTTACCTTATTCTGTTTCTTATTATTTTCGTGGAAACAGGTGTGGTTGTGATGCCTTTTTTGCCAGGAGATTCTTTATTATTTGCAGCGGGTATGCTAGCCGCACAGCCAAATGATCTCAACGTATGGCTGATGATTTTTATCTTGTTAGTAGCTGCAGTTTCAGGTGACTCCCTGAATTATTCTATCGGAAAGCATTTTGGTATGCGCCTAACAAAATTTAAACTCTTCGGGAAGCAAGTTGTCAAAGACGAGCAGATTGCCAAAACGCACTCTTTTTATGAGAAATACGGTAGTAAAACTATCGTTATAGCGCGCTTTGTACCAATTGTTCGCACGCTGGCTCCTTTCGTTGGTGGTATTGGAAAGATGAATTATGGTACCTTCATCACCTATAATGTTGTAGGAGCTGTATTGTGGGTAGGTGGTATAACCCTTGCTGGATATTTCTTGGGGAATATTCCCATTATCCGCGAAAACTTCTCGAAGGTGGTGTTGATCATTATTTTTTTATCTGTATTGCCCATAATCTTTGAGCTAATAAAAGAAAAAATCAAATCAAAAAAAGGAGTCTTATAAGACTCCTTTTTTTATACATGGAAAATGGAAATCGTTTCACAATTCATTGATTTCATATTGCATATTGATCAGCATCTTTTGCAGCTGATTAATAGTTATGAAAACTGGACCTACCTGATTTTATTTTTAATCATCTTTGCAGAGACAGGATTGGTGGTTACCCCATTTCTACCCGGAGATTCTGTTTTATTTGCTCTGGGAGCTATAGTCGCTCGTCCGGATTGTCATATCTCTTTGTTGTTGATTGTTTTGATCCTAATTCTTGCGGCTATTTCCGGAGATTTCGTAAATTATGAAATTGGTAAATATGTTGGAATGAGGGTCTTTAAACCAGGATCGAAGATATTCAGACCTTCTTATCTTCAAAAAACACAAAATTTCTATGCGAAGCACGGAACGAGGACCATCATTTATGCGCGATTTGTGCCCGTTGTCAGGACTTTTGCACCATTTGTAGCAGGTATTGGCAAAATGTCCTACAAAACCTTTGGTAAATACAATATTTTGGGCGGCGCATTATGGGTTTTAGTTTTTACGCTTTCAGGTTATTATTTTGGTCAGATCCCATTTTTCAAGCATAATTTTTCGCTAGTTATTTTGGTCGTTATTTTTATGAGCTTAATACCCATGCTTGTACAGTTTTTATCGGCTAAAAATTCAAAAAAAGATTAAACGTTGGATACTAAATAGCGTCTTTTAAGGTTAAAGGGTAAGGACGAATTATTCTTACTTGAGAAGTACTCAGGTTGATGGACGAGCCATTGTTCTAAAAAGCTTTCAAGTAAACGAAGCAAATAAAATTGCCAGTATATTCGTATCTACCATTGAAAGTGCACTTTTTTCGGTATGATTGGTCCATGTTCGCATCTAAGTAGGGCGATGTGAATGATCTAGATCTTGCTTTATACAAGAAAGTTGTGCATCACGCGCTTATGAAAATAACTATTTAGGCATGAATTATTTGGTTTTCGCATTTACCTTGTTTTTTACACAGTTCGCTTTAGCACAGCGTGTCGTTGTCGATCATCGTCAAGCCCGGGAGGCCTATGAACTATTGAACAATATTCGTACAAATCCAGAGAAGTATACGAAAGAACTGAACCTTTTTAATTTGCAGAAGATAAAACGAACTAAGCTCAATTGGAATAAACAGTTGGCAGAGGTTGCCGTTTATCGCGCAAAAGATATGGCCAAGCGCTCCTATTTTGACCACGTATCACCGGAGGGCTACGGACCTAATTATTTCATAGAAGAGGCCGGTTATAAGCTTAATCCCGAATGGTTGTCAAAACGAAGCGCAAACAATTTTGAATCGATTGCTGCCAATCGAGCGAGCGCTATAGCTGCCGTTAAAGCTTTGATTATAGGGAAAGAATCTCCGGGCTATCACCACCGTACCCATTTATTGGGTATGGATCAGTGGAATGCTTCTTTATATGATATTGGAATTGGTTATGTCGAATGCAAAGGGGCAAAGCCCTATGAAAGTTACTTAGTCGTTATCATTGCTAAACACGATTGGTAAATAAGACGAGCCCTAATTTAAGGAGTATCAGCAATTAATCCCTGTAGGGTATTCAATTTTTACTGAAAAGTCATACCTTTGCATATGATAAAATCCATGACAGGATATGGCACTGCGTCTGCCGATAACGGTAAAGTCAAATATAGTGTCGAAATAAAGTCCTTAAATTCAAAATTTCTTGAATTAAATCTTCGCTTGCCCAAAATCGTTTCGGACAAGGAATTGACCCTGCGTACTGAATGTAGTAAACTTATTGAGCGTGGTAAAGTGAACCTGACTGTGATGGTTGAATACACGGATCAAACCGCTAAAGCTTCTTCCATTAATGCTGATTTACTCAAAAAATACTATAGTCAGTTGCAGCAAATTGCTGTAGAACTCAATGATACGAATGTCAATCTGTTTGAACTTGCATTAAATATGCCGGAGGTAATTACCAACAATGATGATTCGGTCGATGATGAAGAGGCTAAAGTATTGATGGATGCTTTTTATGACGCCGTCAAACGTTTCAATACCTTCCGTGAGGATGAGGGAAATGTACTAGCGGGAGACCTAAAAAAGCGCGCAGAACTAATCTTAACTTATCTTGAAGAAGTAGAATTGTTAGAAGTTGAGCGTATACCTTTGATCAGACAGCGTATCGAGCAATTTTTGAATGATACCATTGGCAAAGAAAATGTTGATCAAAATAGATTCGAACAGGAACTGGTGTACTACATCGACAAATTGGATGTGACCGAAGAAAAAGTTAGACTACGTTCCCATTGCAACTACTTTTTAAAAGCGTTTGATTCAGCCGATTCAAACGGAAAAAAATTAGGTTTTATTTCACAAGAAATGGGTCGGGAAATCAATACCCTTGGTTCTAAAGCCAATCATGCCGGCATTCAGCAGATTGTGGTCAGAATGAAAGAAGAATTGGAAAAAATAAAAGAGCAATTGCTCAACGTATTGTAAGAATGAGCGGTAAATTAATTATTTTCTCAGCACCATCGGGAGCTGGAAAAACAACAATAGTAAGAGATCTTTTAAGTAAACATAGTGATAAGATTGAATTTTCCATTTCAGCAAGTACACGTGACCCAAGAGGACAGGAAGTGAATGGAAAAGATTACTATTTTATGTCCAAAGAAGAATTTTTACATAAAGTAGCGAAACAAGAATTCATAGAATTTGAAGAAGTATATTCAGGAACATTTTATGGAACTTTGCGTTCGGAAATAGAACGTATCTGGAAAGAAGGTAAACATGTTATTTTTGATATCGATGTTGTCGGTGGTTTACGTTTAAAATCAAAATTTCCTGAACAGGCGATTTCTATTTTTGTCCAACCGCCGTCACTGGAGGTTCTTAAAGAACGTTTAACAGGACGAGGAACGGATTCTGAGGATAAATTAAAAGAACGCTTTGCTAAGGCCGAATTGGAACTTACCTATGCCAATAAATTTGATGTTATCTTGAAGAATTTTGATTTAGCTACAGCCTGTGCCGAAGCTGAAGATATTGTAATGGAATTTATCAATAAATAAATTCATGCGAAAGATTGGTTTGTTCTTCGGATCTTTTAATCCAGTGCACATAGGGCATTTGATTATAGCCAATTATATGGCCAATTTTACTGGGTTGGATGAAGTTTGGTTTGTGGTCTCTCCACAGAATCCATTTAAAAAGAAATCCACCTTGGCAGATCCCTACGACCGATTAGAAATGTTAAATCTAGCATTGGAAGACTGTGATCATCTGCGGGTCTGTGATGTTGAGTTCCATTTACCAATACCGTCCTATACAATTGATACATTAACACATCTTAAAGAAAAATATCCAAACAGGGAATTTGTACTGCTCATGGGACAAGATAATTTGGATTCTTTAGCGAAGTGGAAAAATGCAGATATTATCTTGCGTGATTATCAGATTTATGTTTACCCAAGGCCTGGGTACGACACTGAAAAATTTAGAGACCACCCCGCTATCACACTGACAGACACGCCATTAATGGAGTTGTCATCTACTTTTTTGCGAAGAGCCATTAAAGAAAATAAAAATATTCAATTTTTTACACCTCAAAAGGTGATTGAGTTTATCGATAAAAAAGGTTTATATTCTTAATATAGAAAGGTATACATAAAATATACTGTCCCCGGGTTTCATGAAATCCGGGGCTTTTTTCATCCGGAATGTGATCATTGTAAAAACGGTAGGCAGAATCAGAACCTAACGAATAATAGCATATAAAAGGAATAGTTTTTGTAGCAATAATTTCTTTATTTTTAAAGTATAAGAAATCATACGTTATGAGAAGGGGACTTTTATTTTTTATTTCTTTCCTGTGTTGGATGAATGTTTCTGCGCAAACGGCTCAAGAGGATGAAAATGGCCTTTATATGGATCCTGCTGCGATTGAGATGCGTAGTAAAATGACCATACCACCCTATGGTCTGACCAAAGTAAAGGCATTAATTGCCAAGATTATCCCTGAGGAAGATAACGAAACAACCGATGCCAGTATAAATGCAATTCCAGCAACGGATTTCAGCAGGTTATCACTGCGCGAAAAGTTTACCTATACCATGATTCATGCAGAGCTATATGCGCAGAATTGTGCTATACCTGAATATCAGACTCAAGTTGACAAAAAAATATTTGGAACATTATTGGACGGTTTTAATGAAACTTCCTGGTCACAAAGGCAGATCGATTTTTTAAATGAAAATAGGGATTCTGTAATGAAGCTTATCCAGGAATCTGTGCTCCGGAGCAAAAGAATGGGAGTAAATTACAAACATGCACTAGTGGAGATCAATGCTTGGGAAATGATTCCTTTTATTATTGATTATGCCAAGAAAACACCAAAAGATAAAGATGCATTGACGTTGCTGATGTTACTCATGAAGCGTGGCGAATATCAGGAATTTACAACGTCTACCTCTTTTAAAAAGCTATATGGTGATAATAGTAATTATTACGCTTATCTAAACTATAATAAAGAGAATGAGGCTTTGATCTTTAAACGGGCCCTGAATTATTACAAAGATAGAAAAGGTAAATAAGCAATTCGGTTTTAAGAACCGCAGTAAGATTAATAGGGTCAAATAAGAGATATAGTATAGAAGCCGTGAAAGTATGTTATAACAAATGCTAAGGAGTATGAAAAAGCTGTTCTATGTGATCGGTTTGATGTTTTTATATCTCCACTGTGTTGCTCAAGCTGGAAAATATATCCAAATTCCAGCAGGAAATTATCATTTGGGTGAAGTAAGCAGTATAGAGAATCCCAAAAGGGTTGTACATATTGAATCGTTTTGGATCTCGAAGTTTGAGCTGACAAACGCCGAATTTGAGAAATTTATTCTGGCTACAGGCTATAAGACCTTAGCAGAACGTTATCACAATGGCATGGTCTTTGAGCCTGGCTTAGGGGAGTTTCGTTGGCTACAGGATAGTACGGCTTATTGGCGCTTTCCTAACGGTATAAGTCGCGGCGGAATCGAAACCAAAATGGATCACCCTGTTACCTGTATCTCCTATAAAGATGTGCTGGCCTATTGTACATGGGCAGATTGCAGATTGCCCTCGTTTGACGAATGGGAGGTGGCGGCTAGGGCAGGAAGCGAAGGACGCTATTTCGACGGTTTCACTAAGGAAAATATGGGCGATTATGCAAATGTTTGGCATGGAAAAGATCATTTGAAGGCCGATTATTCCGATGGTTATCTCTATACTTCACCTGTTGGAAAATTCAAACCCAATCCGTTGGGACTTTATGATATCTTCGGAAATGTCTTTGAGTTTTGCACTGGAAGACTTGAAAGAGATGGTGACCGTTCTGTTTCCCACGCCCGTGGAGGCTCTTGGTGGTGTAGTAAAAATAGCTGTGCAGCTTTCAATACCGTTTATATAGGTTCTGTAAATCCAAATGCATCTTTTAGCAACCTGGGATTTAGAACCGTTAAAAACTTTCATGATTCCTTTGGATCAAAAACGGGCATGAAAGTTCGTGATGGCCTTTAAATACAGACACTTTCAGAAAAAAAGCCTTTATCCCGAGAGATAAAGACTTTTAAAACAAACTAATCTAATATCGATTGATCATTTATCTCCCCATCCAGCCACCATCTACGGTAAGAATGGTTCCATGAACATAGTCTGAAGCTCTGGAAGCAAGGAATACCGCCGGTCCTTTGAAATCTTCCGGTGTTCCCCAGCGGCCAGCAGGGATACGACTCAAAATGGACTTCGAACGTTCGGGATCTTCTCTAAGGGCCTCGGTATTGTCGGTAGCAATATAGCCTGGGGCGAATCCGTTTACATTGACACCTTTGGATGCCCACTCATTAGCAAAAGCCTTTACCATAGATCCTATGGCTCCTTTCGAGGCAGCATATCCCGGAACATTGATGCCCCCTTGGAAAGTTAATAAAGACGCTGTAAATATGATCTTTCCAGTTCCACGTGAAATCATATCCTTTCCAATTTCACGGGTTAATATAAATTGCGCATTTTGATTGATTTCGATGATTTCATCCCAGTATTCATCCGGATGTTCAGCGGCTGGTTTTCGGAGTATATTTCCAGCATTGTTACACAGAATATCGATCGTTGGATGGTCTGATTTTACTTTTTCAATAAAGCTGTAAAGCGCTGTCCGCTTAGAAAAATCGCACTGATAGGCATAGAAATTTTTTCCCAATGCTCTTACGGATTTTTCTACTGCAGAGCCTTCAATTTCTAAGGTCGCTGAGACCCCAATAATATCTGCTCCGGCTTCAGCCAATGCCTCGGCGATTGCCTTGCCAATTCCTCTTTTGCAGCCAGTCACCAAGGCTACTTTTCCACTCAAGTCAAAAGATTGCAGTATGGACATTATTTTGAATATTTTATTGTTAAGGGTTGATCTAAATTATTTCTGAATGTTTTGACATAGGACTGCCACTGGTCAAAACTTGTTATTTTACCAGCTTTGTTGAAGGCAGCACCTGCAAAATAAATAAGAGGTTTATTGTTTTTGACCGTTGTCGCTAGTAAAAATTGTTTTGGGCTATCCTTAAAAACATACTTTACACCTGGAAGAATAACTGCAGTGCCTGTAATCTTGTCTCCTTCGGCAGGTTCCCAATAGGCTAAAATGCCATTTTTTTCATCGTTTAAAACCTGAGGTTTTTCCTCTTTTCTTTTAGCGATTCCCAAAACAACTGGAGTCGAACCCGACGTTGTGTTTTTGACCGAATAGCTTATTTTATTCAACTGGCTGCCAGCATCTAAAGAAATCGTTTTTTCAACTTGTAATTGCTGGCCTTTTACACGCTCAGGCTCATGAATAAGTTTGAATGTAGTGCGTAATGGACCATTATCTAATACCTCGTACTGGCGATAATGTTTATGGTACACGACCTCTTCGCCAAAGAATGGCGTTGCGTCGCCAACCCCTAAAGTTTGTCCGACGGAATAATAGTCTAGGCCTTTTCCGTGATCAGCATGATAATCGCCGGTTTTATACCATTCATCAATAACAAGATCATTGGTCCGTTTTGCCCAAAAGTCAAAACCTTGTGCATCTTCGGAGGTACCCTCTAGTGCCTTTCCATAGGCTCTGAATGCTGCAATGTCATTTTCCCAAGCAAAATCATCCTTCCGCTCGGGGATATATCTCGCGTAGGTTTTGGAGGCGAATGCTGTGGGCTTTCTGCCATTCACGCCAAATGTCAAGGAACTTTTGGGTGCGATGACCACCTGGATCAAGACGTTTTGTACAGTGGTCTTTCCTAATTTTTCAAGCTGATAAGCGAATTCTTTTTGATCCTTATCGACAATTGTAAACACACCACCTTTTAGATCGAAATGTTTTTCGAAGGTTGCATAGGGAATACTGATCAGCTCCGTTCTAGTGCTAGCACTGGGGTTGCTTACAGTAATTGTTTTGTTATTCTGCGATAAGGCAACCGTTGAAAGCCCAAGCGCTAAACTTAATACGAATAATTTTTTCATATCACTTCAATTCTGTAATAGCACATTTGTCCATATCATCATAATCTAGATTTTCGCCGGCCATGCCCCATATGAAGGTGTAATTTGAAGTGCCCGCTCCTGAGTGAATAGACCATGGCGGTGAAATGACAGCTTGATCGTTTTGCATCCAAATATGTCTTGTTTCATCAATAGGCCCCATGAAATGCGATACAGCTTGTCCTTCGGGTAATTCAAAATAGAAATAAACTTCCATACGACGATCATGTGTATGCGATGGCATGGTATTCCATACGGACCCAGGCTTCAACTCGGTCATCCCCATCTGCAACTGACAAGTTTGTACCACTTTGTTTAATAACATCTGATTAATTGTACGGTGGTTGGATGTTTCTAATGATCCCAATTCTATTTTATTTGCATCTTCTTTCGTTACTTTTTTAGTGGGGTAACTGCAATGTGCAGGTGTCGAGTTTAAATAGAACTTTGCGGGCTGCGCCGCATCTTTGCTTGAAAAATATACTTCCTGAGCTCCCTGACCAACATAGAGCGCTTCTTTGGTATTCAGATCGTAGGTAACGCCGTCAACTTCGACCTGGCCGTTTCCTCCGACATTGATAATGCCCAATTCTCTTCTCGAAAGGAAGTAAGGTTCTTTTAATAATGCCGAGATGGTCTCTAATTTGATTTTTGAACTGACAGGCATCGCCCCCCCAGCCATATAGCGGTCATAGTGGGTATAGACAAAATTAATTTTATCTGCTTCAAAAACTTTTTCAATTAGAAAATTTTCTCTTAATCCTTGTGTGTCTAAAGTTTTGTATTCTTTGGGCCCTATTGCATAGCGGGATTCAAAATTAACGCTCATAACTGAATTATTTTCTTTGTTTGAATGCTAAATTTAAGGCTAATATTTATCAATAACGATACAATGTTACGCAAACGATGTCGTAGCACCGTTAGGTTTCAATTTTGCTCAGCATGCTCCTATTTAACTACCGGATGTCTGTCTAGCAACTTAATACCAATTCCTATACTAACAAGGAAATAACAGGGGGATTACAGGGGTTTAACAGGGGTATACCCCTGTTAAACCCCTGCTAAAACCCTGCTAAAACCCTGTAACGTGGATGTCATAGGGGTGTTAATGTCGAATTTGGTGTTAATTTGATAGGATGTTGGTCGTAATCGTATAGTTAAAAAGAATAATTGATGGTTGTATGAATATTATTTACATCTCGGTTTCAGATTTACTAACTTCGTAAATGGGAAAGAAGAACTATCGGAATAATGTCGATATGCGCTATGAACAGAAGAATAAAAATAATTTACATATGAAGCCCAATATTTTAGTTGTTAATGACGATGGTATCACAGCCCCAGGTATCAAGGTGTTGTTGGAGGAAATGCAGAAAATAGGAAATGTTGTCGTCGTTGCTCCAGATTCTGCACAATCTGGTATGGGGCACGCCATCACACTTGGCAGGCCGTTACGTTTAGATAAAATCAATTTATATGAAGGGGTTGAAATGTATCAGTGTTCAGGGACGCCGGTAGATTGTGTTAAGCTGGCTGTCAATAAAGTTTTCAAAGGTCAAAAGCCGGATATCTGTGTATCGGGCATTAATCATGGTCTCAATAATTCCATTAATGTTTTATATTCCGGCACCATGTCTGCTGCGGTAGAAGGAGCGATCGAAGGGATTCCTTCCATTGGCTTCTCGCTGGATAATTTTTCCCGTGATGCTGATTTTAGCCCTTGTAGGCCTTATGTGATATCTATTACTGAACAGGTACTGGCAAACGGCCTTCCTAAAAATACCCTGTTGAATGTCAATTTTCCACAAACTTCAAGTTTTAAAGGTATTAAAATTTGTAGGCAGGCTGGAGGGCATTGGGTCGAGGAGTTTGATGAACGTATTGATCCACATAATCGCGATTATTACTGGACAACGGGTAAATTTGTGTTGCAGGACAGGGGAGAAGATACCGATTGTTTTGCTTTAGCCAATGGCTATGTATCTGTTGTTCCTACACAGTTTGATATGACGGCGCATCATGCCATTCCTGAATTGAATTCGTGGAGTTTTGACCATCTTGAAGAAAAGAGTAGCAGTCGGAAACGTGAAAAATAATTTCTGGATAGGTTTGGGTATCGGTGCTGTATTTCCAGTATTGGCTCATATATTGGTACGTTTCACGGATCTTGCACTTCACTTTTTACCCGAGAAGCCTATGGCTATCTATACCATAGCCGTACTGATAAATTTAGTGCTATTACGTTTTGCTTATCGGTCGGAAAGCGATCATCTTGGAAAGGGAATTATTGCAAGTACTTTCTTGGCGATGATTATCTATCTGATAACGCATAAAATAACGGTTTGATTAAATCTGTAAAACTCATCGGATTGATGGGAAAAATTTGTACAACATGAAATTAACATTAGGATTTTCTCCATGCCCCAATGATACATTTATTTTTGATGCATTGATTCATCATAAGATAGATACTAAGGGATTGGATTTTGAAGTGGAATATCACGATGTGGAGACCTTAAACTTAAAAGCTTTTCAAGGCGAGCTTGATATTACCAAACTAAGTTATCATGCTTTTGCCTATGCTGTTGAGGACTATGAATTGCTCGATGCAGGGAGTGCTCTGGGCTTTGGTGTGGGGCCGATGCTAATTACGAAAGATCCAATGATGGCGAAATCACTTCAACAAAAATTGGAACGGGCAGAAAGCATGGAAGCATTCGATCAATTGAAAGTTGGCTATCCAGGAAAATATACAACGGCTAATTTTTTATTGAGCTTGGCTTTCCCCGAGTTGAAAAATAAAGTAGAACTGGTTTTTTCTGATATTGAAGGCGCCTTATTGGATGGTTCTATTGATTTAGGATTGATTATTCACGAAAATAGATTCACCTATGCGGAAAGAGGATTGCATAAAGTTGTCGATCTCGGGGACTATTGGGAGAAAACGACAAAATTTCCGATTCCTCTTGGCGGAATCGTCGTCAAACGTAGTCTACCGGAAGAAGTAAAAGATACATTGAATGCAATCTTGAAAGAAAGTGTGGAGTTTGCATTT
The DNA here is from genome assembly GCF_002325125.1 of Sphingobacterium sp. UBA1498. Taxonomy (NCBI): domain Bacteria; kingdom Pseudomonadati; phylum Bacteroidota; class Sphingobacteriia; order Sphingobacteriales; family Sphingobacteriaceae; genus Sphingobacterium; species Sphingobacterium sp. UBA1498. The sequence continues at coordinate 366,891 of NZ_DCRG01000004.1, read as the reverse complement.
GCCAACCCGAAGTCTGGTCTTGAGTTTATTCGCGCGCATGCACAGGAAATGAGTGAAGAGGTGATGTACAAGCATATCGAACTTTATGTCAATAAATATTCAGTAGCGTTAGATATTGAAGGACGTAACGCTATTACGAAAATGTTTGAAAAGGCTCAGGAGCTCGGTTTTATACCGCATTCGGAGAAGAAATTATTTTTGTCATAAGTTAGCTGCTACCAATGGTAGGTATATTGTGTTCAAAAAAGCATGTAAAAAGCACGAAACGAACACAAATATATGTTGGACTACTGTTAGATTTAGGGAACTGACATTTTCAATAAAAATAACGTAAAAAAAATGGGTCTAAGCTGTTAGATATCATATCTAATAACTAAATTTGCCCGATTAGTGTCAAATTGTCTGCAATTTTACTTTGGAGTCATTATTGTACAAAATCTTAAGTTGAGATAGAAAAAAAATTATGTTAAAGTTTTTAAGTAAATTATTTGGAAGTAAATCCGAGAGAGATATCAAGGGAATTCAGCCTGTGGTAGACCAAATCAAAGCTGAATATGAGAAGCTTTCAAATCTAACCAATGACGAGTTACGTGCCAAGACCGTTGATTTCAAAGAAAGAATTAAGAATTACCTAGCAGATATTGACCAAGAAATTGATTCGCTAAAGAAGGAAGCGGAACAAGATGAGGACGATATGGCAAAGAAAACTTCTATTTACGAGCAGGTGGACAAGCTGTCCAAAGACCGTGATAAGAAGTTGGAAGAGGTATTGAAGGATATTTTGCCAGAGGCATTTGCCGTGGTTAAAGAAACTTCCAGACGTTTGACGGAAAACGAAGAATTAGAAGTTACTGCCAACGATTTTGATAGAGAACTGGCTGTTTACAAACCAAATGTTATCATCAATGGTGATAAAGCGATTTGGAAAAATAAATGGATGGCAGCTGGTACTGAAGTCACTTGGAACATGGTTCATTACGATGTCCAATTGATTGGTGGTATTGTGTTACATAGCGGAAAAATCGCTGAGATGGCTACGGGAGAGGGGAAAACTTTGGTAGGAACATTACCAACTTATCTAAATGCTCTTTCTGGTCAAGGCGTGCACATCGTAACGGTGAACGATTACCTTGCTCGACGTGACTCTGAATGGAATGCTCCATTATTTGAATTCCATGGTTTATCGGTTGACTGTATCGATAAACATCAGCCAAATTCTCCACAACGTCGTAAGGCCTATCAATCGGATATCGTATATGGTACAAATAACGAGTTCGGTTTCGATTATCTACGTGATAATATGGTTCAGACTCCGGATGCATTGGTACAGGGAAAATTACACTTTGCTATGGTCGATGAGGTGGACTCCGTATTGATTGACGATGCGCGTACACCTTTGATTATCTCAGGTCCAATTCCACGTGGTGATCAACATGAGTTTTACCAATTGAAACCACGTATTGAGCGCTTGGTCCATGTTCAGAAAGCATATATCAATACCGTTTTGAATGATGCTAAAAAAGCATTGGCCGCCGGTGATTCTGATGTTGAAGGGGGCGGTTTAGCCCTATTGAGAGCTTATAGAGGTTTACCTAAAAATAAAGCTTTAATCAAATTCTTAAGTGAGGGTGGTAACCGTTCTATCTTACAAAAAGTAGAGAACTACTATATGCAGGAGCAAAATAAAAATATGCCTAAAGTAGATGCAGAACTTTATTTTGTAATAGACGAAAAGAACAATCAAGTAGAATTGACAGAGAAAGGTATCGAGTTGATTACAGCAACTGGAGAGGATCCTTCATTCTTTATTTTACCTGATGTTGGTACTGAGATTGCTGAAATTGAAAAATCTTCTTTGACTTTGGAAGAAAAGGCAGCTCAGAAAGAGGATATGTTGCGCGATTATTCGATTAAAGCGGAACGTATTCACTCGATCAACCAGCTGTTAAAAGCTTATACTTTGTTTGAAAATGATGTTGAATATATCGTTGATGAAGGTAAAGTGAAAATTGTTGACGAGCAAACAGGCCGTATTATGGATGGCCGTCGTTACTCGGATGGTTTGCACCAGGCGATCGAAGCGAAGGAAAATGTGAAAGTAGAAGATGCTACACAAACTTACGCTACGATTACATTGCAAAACTATTTCCGCATGTACCACAAGCTTTCGGGTATGACTGGTACGGCATCAACGGAGGCCGGTGAGCTTTGGGAAATTTACAAACTTGATGTAGTAGAAATTCCAACCAATCGTGTGGCTCAACGCGATGACCGTCAAGATTTGATTTATCGTACAGCACGTGAAAAATACAATGCAGTAGCCGAAGAAATTCAACGATTGACAGATGCAGGACGTCCAGTATTGGTCGGTACGACATCTGTGGAGATTTCGGAGTTGTTAAGTCGTATGCTACAACTGCGTAAGATCAAACATAATGTTTTGAATGCGAAGTTACACCAAAAAGAAGCTGATATCGTTGCTGAAGCAGGACGTCCTGGACAGGTGACTATCGCTACAAATATGGCTGGTCGTGGTACGGATATTAAATTAACAGAGGAAGTTAAAAAGGCTGGTGGTCTTGCGATTATCGGTACTGAAAGACACGAATCTCGTCGTGTTGACCGTCAGTTACGTGGTCGTGCGGGTCGTCAAGGAGATCCGGGTTCATCGCAATTCTTTGTTTCACTTGAAGACAACTTGATGCGTTTGTTTGCTTCCGAGCGGATTTCTAACATCATGGTGAAAATGGGCGTCGAAGAGGGCGAAGTGATGCAACATAGTATGTTGACCAAATCCATCGAGCGTGCGCAACGTAAAGTGGAAGAGAATAACTTCGGGATCCGTAAACGCCTATTGGAGTATGACGATGTCATGAATTCACAACGTACCGTCATCTATTCAAAACGGAAAAACGCCCTGTTTGGAGAGCGTTTAGATGTGGATTTGAATAATATGATTTTTGACGTTGCTGAAGAAATTGTTGTTGAAGCGAAAGAGCAGGGTAACTACGAAGATTTTCAAATTGAAGTAATCCGTATTTTTGCAATCACACCAGAAATTACCGCAGAAGAATTTGCTCAAGGTAAAATTGAAGCCTTGACCGAACGTCTTTTCGAGCATGCACTCGATGCTTATCATCATAAAATTGAAGCCGTTGGTGCTTTGACAGTGCCTGTTCTGAATAATGTATATGCAGAAAGAGGTCAAATTGTCGAAAACGTTGTCATTCCATTTACCGATGGTATCCGTGGCATTCAGGTTTCGGCCAATTTGAAAAAAGCGATCGAAAGCAACGGTAAAGAAGTTTTTAAGTCTTTTGAAAAAGGGATTGTTTTGGCCTTAATCGACGAGGCTTGGAAAGAGCACTTGCGTGAAATGGATGATTTGAAACAATCCGTTCAGAACGCTGTTTACGAACAGAAAGATCCGATTATCATTTATAAAATGGAGGCATTTGATTTGTTTAAAGCAATGTTGGCTTCCATGAATAAAGATGTGGTAAGCTTTATTTTCAAAGGGGAGATTCCTGGTCAAGAGCCGACTTCAATGCAAGCGAGACAGGTACAGCAGGCTCCAGTGAAAACTATTGAAACAAAAGCGGAGTTGACTTCACCTACAGGTGTCAGTGAAGAAGATGTGAACGATGGACCAAAAGAACCTGTTCGCAATGAAAATACGGTTGGACGCAATGACGAATGTCCTTGTGGTTCGGGAAAAAAATATAAAAATTGCCACGGCGCAAATAACTAATCGATAAGAAAGGTTAAACTATGCTGAAGAGAGGATTGATTTTCGTACATGTACTTGTGTTGTTTTCTGTTGTTCAAGTGAACGCGCAGGAAAAAGGTGGAGTAATTGTAACCAAAGATACGTTGATTACACAGCTTCAAAATTTCAGGGCAGCTATGGGAATCAATCCTGTCGAAAGCAAAGCGACAGCAGTGCCTTCTAAGCCCATTGTCCGATCTGCGGCATCGCGGGTCAAAGTAAGAGGCTTCCGCGTCCAGATATTTGCTGGATCGAGCAGGAATCAAGCGTTTTCGGAGCAGACACGTTTCCGAAACATGTATAAAGATATTGATACTTATATCACCTATGATGAACCCAATTATCGCGTCAAGGTAGGCGATTTTAGAAGTCGATCGGAGGCAAACGCCTTCATGCGCGAATTACGTCAGTATTTTAGCAACGTCTTTGTATTTTCGGAGAACGTTTTTGTCTATCAATAAATCAATCAACCTTTTATGGCAAGTACGAAAGAAAAAGTCCTGGCCCTAGCTCATCAATATTTTGAAGATACGGTTTCCAATCGTAGACATCTTCATCAGAATCCTGAACTTTCCTTTGAAGAATACAATACCTCGGCCTTTGTAAAATCGCAGCTGGATCAATTGGGAATTCCCTATGAGACTAAAGCAGATACGGGGATTGTCGCTTTAATCACGGGTAACCTATCTTCCAATGAAGTAATTGCATTGCGTGCAGATATGGATGCTTTACCCATTCAAGAAGTGGAGGGGCGTTCATATGCATCCAAAAACCCAGGAGTAATGCATGCCTGTGGCCATGATGTACATACATCTTCTCTTTTGGGGACAGCTAAAATATTGCATAGCCTAAAAGCTGAATTTGGAGGAACCATCAAATTGATCTTCCAACCCGGCGAGGAGCGCCTACCAGGCGGTGCCTCTTTAATGATAAAAGAAGGGGCGTTACAAGATCCTGCTCCATCGGCAATTATAGGACAGCATGTAATGCCTTTTATAGAAGTGGGAAAAGTTGGATTCCGTGAAGGTAAATATATGGCTTCATGCGACGAACTATTTATGACTGTAAAAGGAAGAGGTGGACACGGAGCTCACCCACATCAGAATATCGATCCCATTGTGATCACAGCTCAGATTATTACCGCTTTGCAACAGGTAGCCAGTCGCTTTGCAGACCCGCGTACACCAACGGTATTATCTTTTGGAAAGATAATAGCTAATGGGGCTACAAATATTATCCCCGATCAGGTTTATTTGGAAGGTACATTTCGCACATTTGACGAGAAATGGCGGGCTGAAGCCCACGAAAGAATGGTGAAAATTGCTGTTGGAATCGCCGAAAGCATGGGGGCGACCTGTGAATTTGAAGTTCGTAAAGGATATCCCTTTCTAATCAATGAGCCTGAACTCACTAAAAGTGCGCGTGCTTTTGCAGAGGAATATCTTGGAAAAGAAAACGTTGTTGACTTGGATCTGTGGCCTGCGGCGGAAGATTTTTCGTATTATTCGCAGGAAATCGACGCTTGTTTTTATCGTTTGGGTACAGGTAATGCGGCACGAGGGATATCTTCTGCTGTACATACGCCCACATTTGACGTGGATGAGGCTTCCTTGGAGATTAGCACGGGATTAATGGCTTACATCACCTTGCGTCGGCTCGGATATTAAATTCATCCCATGTCATCGCACCATATTGTCCGAGAAAATCAGGAACCGGCATTACTGATTGAAGATCTTTTCCTTATTGATGAAGAGGATCTGGGCCAGCTGTTGGAATGGAGCCCAACCATTGTAATCGAAGAAAGAACAATGGATTTACTGGATGCACGAGGGTATAAGTTCGATATTGTTTTTACAAAAAATGCCATTGATGCGTCTCAGGAGAACCTGAAGGTGATTTCTTATGATGTTGCTTTTCTAAAAGCTGCGATCGAATACCTTATAGCACATCAATATAAAGCGGTAAATATCGTTTCGGATCAGTTGGATTTAGGCTATTATCGGGCCTATCTTGAGCAAATCAATATTGTCCTTTTTTCCAACGGCTTTCGTTATTATTTTGTGACAACAGGGTTTACCAAATGGAAGGCAGAAGGCGAGCGAATTTTGATAGTTAGCGCTGATAAGGACGAAGATATTAAGTATACGGGATTGACTAAGATAAACGATAAGGAATACGAAATGGAAAATGATGGCTTATTTACTCTTGAATTTTCCGATGTAAAATACATTTTAATAGGAGAGAAGATCACATGATAACAATCGAACTGGCGGAGCAAAGTGATATCAGAAGGATTTCCAATATGGCTTTTATCATTTGGCCGCTTACTTATGGTCAAGTACTTTCGCAAGATCAAATAGACTTTATGCTGGAAAAAAATTATACGGTAGAAGCACTTGCGGAAAGTATGGTCAATGGTCAGTTTTTTTATGTATTGAAGGAAGATGGTATTGGGCAAGGATTTATTGCGTTGAGGACGCTCGAAGATCGCGTACGTATCGAAAAACTCTACTTGATGCCTGATGTACAGGGTAAAGGGTTCGGAAAAGCACTGATAGACTTCGCTTCAGAAAAAACAGTCTTAAAAGGCAGAGGTATTCTTGAACTGAATGTCAACAGGAATAACCCTGCTTATCATTTTTATTTGAAGCAGGGCTTTAAAGTGGTTCAAACTGTCGATATTCCTTATTATGACTATGTACTAAACGACTATGTTATGCAAAAGGAAGTCAAAGCGACGGCTGTTTCTTAATCCTTTAGTTTTTCGACTCGGGAAGGAGTTTGCCTGCCTTCTACAATTCCTGAGGCACCTATCGCGATAGCCTCAATACTGGAAATGATATTTTGAACATTTAGCGTAGATACTTCATCTTTTACGGTGTGATAGTATTCATCCTTGTCCATTTGGGAGGTTGAGAACGAATGTGCCGGGACCCCTTTGGCCGCTAGCACTGCATTGTCACTTCGGTAAAACAGATTCTGTTTAGTATAAGGATCGGGGTAGAATTTAAAGGTCGTATTTTTCAGATTCTCCTGCATCAATTCGCCCAGATTGGACTGATCGTATCCGGTAATGTACACTGTATTAGGACCGAATTTCGAATCTTTTCCAATCATTTCCATATTGATCATGGCCATTACTTGATCGGCATCAATGTGGTTGGAAAAATATTTTGAGCCATACATGCCCAGTTCTTCTGCGGTAAAGGCAACGAAAATAAGAGTTCTTTCATTCTTATTCTGCTTTTTGTAATAATCTGCTAGGGTCAGCATTGCTGTCACGCCAGAGGCATCATCATCTGCTCCATTGGCAATCGAATCTTGACCAACAGCCGGAAGAATACCAATATGGTCGTAATGCCCCGAAAAGATGACGTATTCGTTGGGCTTACTTTTTCCAGGAATAATGCCCGCCACGTTGAACAGTGGAAATTTTTGATGTGCCCTTTTAATTTGAATTTTATAGGTTGTCGGGATTTCCTTTGTCAGGAGATAGACAATTGAAGGTTTCTGTACAGTAGGATCTTCGAGAAATTTAGGAGTGTTAAGCATTTGACCAAAACGGACAAAATAGTTTTCAAAAGAGGGATCTACCAATACAAGTGTATTTTCTTTGGACAAAGAATGTTCTCTAAATACTTTCGAAAAATCATCACCCGATTTTATTTTCACAATAGTTATATCGCTTTTATTATCCCATTCCAAATCCATCTGGTGGCCAAGTGAAATAATATGATCTACAGGAATAATCTGGTTATTTACCGTTGCAGATTTGCTCACTGGAGAGATTTTATCTAGTTCAAAAGATTGTCTATAGCTTTGTTCCGCATAGGGTGTGAGACCTATTCTTTTCATCTCGCCGGCAATAAAATCTGCTGCTTTTTCAATGTCTTTGGTGAGCGCAGACCTACCACGCATATCGTCAGCAGCCAAGGTAGTGAGTATACGGCTAACATCTTGGCGTTCCTGGTTGGAAATAACCTGTTGTCCATAGGTAATTGCCGAAATTGCCAGCAAAGATAAGGACAAAATAATTTTAGGTATTGAATTCATATAAAGCTTAGTAATATCTGCATGAAGATAAGGAAAATTCTATAAGTGGACAGAGGGCGGAAAAAATGTAGTATATTTGACTATTAAATTGTTTGAAAATGAAAGAAGTATCTGTAGAAGAATTAAAGAATAAAATCGATAACAACGAGGATTTTCAATTGATTGATGTTCGCGAACCGTTTGAATATGAAGTATCAAATCTCAATGGATTGAATATACCCCTTTCGGGCATATTGATCGAGGCGGATAAGATCGCAAAGGATAAGCCAGTTATCGTACAATGCCGTTCAGGAAAACGTTCTGCGCAGGCAATCATGTTATTGGAACAACAGGGGTTTGACAACCTGGCAAATCTAAAAGGCGGTATACTGGCTTGGAAAGAGGAGATCGATCCCGAATTAGACGTTTATTAAGATGAAGAATTTAGAGCATCAGACTAAACAAGCTTTCCTGTTTAGTCTTGCTTTTTATATCGTCGCTATGTTGGCGCGAATAGTTAACCTTGGTATTTTCCCTATGCTAGGGAGCCTTTCGATCTTATTATCGCTGTTATGGGTAATTTTGGTTCTACGGGAAATCATGCTTTCAAGAACGATCTCCAATACTGAAAGGATGGTTATGGCTTTGACGATTGTTTTATTGAATGTTGTTGGTGGGGCATTCTATTTCTTTGGTGGATGGAGAGAACGGGTATTAGGAGTAATAAAAAAATAATATGTTAAAGTATTTTTTTCTAAATATAGTTTTAAGTTTAGCCATTGTATTTTTAATCTACAGTGGTTTTGAAGGGTATAAGGCCGGCAACATGCTGGTAACAGGATTGTCTATCGCCTTTTTGGTCGTATTGATCTATCTGCGTGTGGTTTTGAGCAAAAGAGTTCGGTCGCTTATTCAACAAAAGGAGAGCGGTAAACAACAGCCGGCTACAAAGCAAAAGAAAAAGTAAAAAAAAGAAGCCTGCGTCAAGCAGGCTTCTTTTTTTTACTTCACAAATGGTGGTTTTGTTACTTTTGCTTTGATTTTTTGATTACGGATCAGAATGAAGATTTCACTACCATCTTTTGAAAAAGCTGTATCCACATAACCCAATCCAATTGATTTTTTTAATGTTGGTGATTGCGTTCCCGAAGTCACACGTCCAATTACATTTCCTTCGGCATCGACAATTTCGTAATCATGACGTGGAATACCCCTATCAATCATTTCGAAACCAACAAGCTTTTTCTTCAAACCAGCCTCTTTCTCCGCTTTGAGTGCTTTAGCGTTCACAAAGTCTTTTGTAAACTTCGTTACCCACCCCAAGCCACCTTCTAAGGGCGATGTATTATCATCGATATCATTTCCATATAGACAGAAGCCCATTTCTAAGCGTAGGGTATCGCGGGCACCCAAACCAATTGGTTTGATTCCATAAGGCTTACCCGCCTCAAAAATAGCGTCCCAAACTTTCTGAGCATCTTCATTGGCCACATAGATTTCAAAACCACCAGCGCCAGTATATCCTGTTGCAGAGACCAAAACATTCTCTACACCCGCAAATGTACCTTTTGCAAAAGTGTAATATTCCATGGGAGCTAATTCGATATCCGTAAGCGATTGAAGTGCATCAGCAGCCTTAGGGCCTTGAACAGCAAATAAGGAAGTTTGATCTGAGATATTTTTCATCTCTACACCATCCGTATTATACTTTGATATCCAGTTCCAATCTTTTTCAATATTCGATGCGTTTACAACCAAAAAATACGTTTTATCGTCTATACGGTAAGTTAGGAAGTCATCAACTACACCGCCAGTTTCATTTGGGATATAAGCATATTGAACTTTGCCATCGTATAATTTTGACACATCATTGGAAGAGATTTTTTGAAGTAGGTCCAGGGCTTTTTCACCTTTTAGGATGAATTCACCCATATGGCTTACATCAAAAACTCCTACACCTGTACGAACTGTTTCGTGCTCATCATTAATGCCCGTATATTGTACCGGCATGTTGAAGCCTGCAAAGGGAACCATTTTTGCTCCTAAAGCAATGTGCGTCTCCGAAAGGGCAGTATTTTTTAACATAAAAATTAAGTTTTAGTCAGCTGCAAATTTAATAAAATATACGTGATTCCTCACTGTGAATCTATTTTAGAACAATCGATTTAATTGTTGACTTTAAGGGAATAGACGGTCGGTGATCATCTAGACAATCCCAGAAGCTGCGGTAATGCTAGATATACGGATAAAGGCTTCTAAAATTAGCTTTAGCATCTGTCATTGAGGTTTAATATTTCCAATACCCTGATGAAATCGGGTTGTAGGGGCGCTTTGATATGAACGTCTTCGCCCGATAAAGGATGTCTAAAGGTCAGCTCCGAGGCATGCAACAGCATGGTATCCATTTGGTACGTATCTTTCCAAAACTTGTTTTGCTTATTGCATCCATGCGGACGATCGCCAATAATAGGATGGAAGATATGCGCAAAATGGCGACGCAACTGATGCATACGTCCCGTAATGGGATTGGCCTCAACGAGACTATATCGCGATGTCGGAAATTTTCCCCAAGGAACGGACAGCTCACTTTGAGCAAGCAAACGAAAAGATGTCTGTGCTTCCTGAGTTGTACCATCGTCTCTTTTCAAGGGATAATCAATCAGACCTTCTGCTGGCGCGAAGCCCCTCAGGACGGCGAGGTATTTTTTGTCTACCTTACGCTCCTGAAAACTTTTTTGTAAATATTGGTCAGTCTCCTTATTGAGGGAAAATAGCAGTATGCCCCCGGTCTTCCTGTCCAAACGATGTGCAGGATAAACTGTTTTCCCTAACTGATCCCGAAGTAGCTGTAGCGCAAATTCTGAGGCATCGCGCGCGATAGAAGACCGGTGTACCAATAGTCCATGCGGTTTATTGATGGCAACGATGGATTCGTCTTCGTAAAGTATTTCTAAAGGCATATTAGATCTTTTTGAGCGCTGCAATAATTTCGTCTGCTTTTTCATCAATTTTTGGACTCAGCCAAATATATTTGAAAGCTCCTCCACCGATGATCTGTTCGGTACCTTGCCATTTGATTTTTGTCAAGGAAAATAAATAGTAGTTGTCTACCACGACTGAGGTTTGAATGAATTTATCGACAATATCATTACCAAAGAGCTGCATCCCCAATCCGAAGAACTGCTGATCTTTTGCGTGAAGCTGGCTTTTCAACAGCTGTTCAGCTTTAGCCCGTACAATCTTTTCGTGTTCTTCTTTGCTTGGGTTAGTCAAAATAGCGGTCAACATGACGGCGATTAGAATCAGTGCAAATATTCTTTTTTTACTCATTTTAAAATCGGGATTAAGTTTTTGACAGCATACGAGATGACTATCGACATCAAAATTATTAAATAGATATTGGATATATGCAATTGTTTCCCCAGAAAGGAATCCGTTTTTGCTGGAATGTGTTAAGAATAGCAGTTTCTAGCCGCCATTAAGAAGTGAGAAAGCCCAAGAAAAAAAGGTCCAAATAAGATATAATGTAACCGAGATGAGGAGCAAAAAAACAATTAGTATACTGATGATGATTCCAATGCCCGATCCGGTATGTTTTCCTTCGTAATAGTGTTGTCTGAGTAATTTGATGTTCTTTTCGTTGGCCTTGCTAAAAAAATCGAGCAAGTTTCCGAGAAGTGGAATGCTACCAAGAATCGCATCCAGCGAGATGTTTAAAAGCATCCGTATAACGAGCTTGGGGCTGGCGCCGTTACGCCACATGGCAAGTACAAGGATTAAAGATGTACCAAAGCCTGCTATCGCACCGCCTAGGGGAATAAGATTTAACAGCGGATCTAGGCCAAACCGAAAACCTCCAATTTTAAACTGATTATCCATTAACCAAGATATTCGGTCTATCCAACCGAAATCTTGGTCAATTTGTTTTAATTTATCTGCTGGAGTTTTCTCTCGGTGCATGATTACAATAATTCGAACGAAGCGCTGATCTCACTTGTTACTTTCATCGGTCTGATATTTAAGTCAAGTCCGCCACTGCCAGCACTATCTGCAGCTTGCTCCATCGCACCTTTATACATCGCATTGCGCATCATTGGCTGAACGCCAAAGATAATCTGCTGCGGTGTTTCAGACAATACAATAGCCTTTCCGATTTTTTGCCCTGCTGCTTCTGCTAAAATCTGTGCATTAACTTTGGCATCCAATACTGCTTTGGTTTTTAAGCTTTTTTCCAGTTCTTTTTTCTTCGAGTAATCGTACTCACTGATATAAGTACTTTGGATACCCGCTTTGTCTACGCCATCGAGTAATTGATCCAAATTATTCAAGTTGGTTACCTTAATACGATACTGTCTAGAAAGCAGAATATCGGTGTCTTTTTTCTTTTTGTCCGGTACATTGTAGCTCCAGATGTTTTGGATGGTAAAATCTTCTTTTTTGACACCAGCTTTTGTTGCCGAATCAAACAGATCTTTTTCTAATTTGTCTATTGCCGCTTTTTTCTTGGTGTTACCGTTTTCATAAAACTCTTTTAGCGTCACATCAATATAGATGATGTCGGGAGTTACTTCCTCTTCTGCACGTCCCACCGTGGATACAAACTCTTTATTAACCATTTGTTGCGCATTTAATTGAGTCATAAAACCTAAAAAGGCCAGTCCTAACACTATTTTTTTCATATTTTTTGTCTTAAAGTTTTTCTAATAATACGATTGCTATTACTGCATTGCTACAAGATTGGAGCCAAAGTTGATGAAAAAGTTTAACGGGTAAAAAAAATAAAAAGGTTAAAATTTTTGATTTTATTTCTATACCTTTAGGGAAATTAATAATATAGTGCCATGCAAGAAGGTAAAGTAAAATTCTTTAATGAAACCAAAGGTTTCGGTTTCATCATCCCTAACTCCGGCGAGAGCGAAATTTTTGTTCACGTTTCGGGATTAGTAGACAAAGTTCGTGAGAATGATAGTGTATCTTACGAAGTTGAACAAGGCCGTAAAGGTCTTAATGCGGTAAATGTAAGAGTTATCTAATTAGATTGAAGATATATTTATTGTGAAAAGGCCTATGCGAACAGCATAGGCTTTTTTATTTTTTAGCAGATATTGTTTAGGGTTTTTGTAGCAAAAAAATGAGACTGAGGCTTTGATAATTGAGTTTGGACTGATAATTGTTTATAAAGCACTTAAATTTTCAATTTAAAAATGAAGCGTACTTTAGCATTAGTTCTTTCTGCGGTCATCATGATTTCGATGTCGGCATGTTATTCAACACACCATAGTCACGGTCATGGACGTGGACCGAAAAAAATGCCTCCTGGGCAAGCAAAAAAATACTATGGAGAACGATCTGCACGGGAATTTGCTCCCGGGCAGCAAAAGAAAAAGCATAGACATTAGCAACACAGCATAAAAAAAGCTTCCACATTCCTGTGAAAGCTTTTTTATAAGGTTTTAGAATCTAAGCGAAGGGATCTTTGTCGGGTGCCGGCGGTGTTGGATTTGAAGGCTGCGAACTTCCAATTTGTGAACTTCCAAATGGATCTTGCGTACGAGCAGAACCAAATGGATCTTGGCTTTGATTAAAAGGATGGTTTGAAGCATTTTCAACAGCCTTAGGATCTGGTCCATATTGATTCGGACCTTTATCACCCTCTAGAATTTCTAAGTAAAGTAAATATAGACTTCCAACAAACGGAATTAAGGAAACCAGGATAAACCAACCCGATTTATTTGTGTCATGAAGTCTTCTTACAGTAACGGCTATCGCAGGAATCAATAACGCTAAATACGCTAGCCCCATGATACCGTAAAACAAACTCGCTAAAGTATCGCTTACAACCGACAAAATACCGCCAACGATACCGAGTGCAAAAAATAAAACAAATACAGCTAGAACGAACATCCAATATTCTTTTCGACGGGCTCTACCCTCAAAATTTGCATAGTTGTCTCGAACAACTTTTAAAAAGGCTTCTTTAAGTTCCATATTATTAATACTTTTTTTGGTGAAAATTATGTTAGTAAACTACATGTTATTTCAGCTTTGTTACAATAAATGTACCAATAATTTATCCAAGAGATCAATTATTGTAGACAAGTCGATAGCTAGCTGGAGTCTATATGCTAAATATTCAGTTAAATCGTACACTCTTATCGAAAAATCTCTTCGAGAATGTAGAGCGATTTTATTTCTTTAAAATTTGTACGGTGCAAGCGATAGAAATCAAGTACTTTCTCCAACAAAAATTGTCTATCTGAGCTGCTCATCTTAATTCGATCGCAATTTGAATATTCGGAATCAATTAAATTTCTAAAAATTGACGTATGTGGTTCTTGTAAAACAAGCGGATGTTCGGGGAGACTATCTGAAAAGGTTGCTTCGTGAAGATTGAAATAGGGGAGTACTTGTTTAGATTTGGCCGGATAGAACCCAAGGAAGCGTGTGAGTTTTATTAAAAAGACGAGATGAAAATTGGCCAGGTTTGAATGACTTTGATCCAGCCAAAGTATGGATTGATGAATAAATTCAAAAAGGTAGCTATCATGTTCTTGTTCCTTCAGTATTTTATAAAGTATTTCATTCAGAAAAAGGGCCAGCGAACTTTTGACGATATCGTAAGGTATTTCTTGCAGTGCAGGTGCTTGACGTGCTTCGGAGATCCGCTGTAGCGAACCATTATCTTTATGTGTGGCGACTATTTCCAATAAATGTAAAGGTTGGAGAATATTGGCCTTGATTTTTGCTTTAGGCTTCCTTGCTCCGGTAATAAGATAAGATTGCATGCCAAAATGTTCGGTATATAGCTGGGTAACGAGGCTACTTTCCGAATAGTTTGTTGTTTTTAAAACTACAGCTCTAGTTTTGTTCAGCATTCCCTTCTTTATCTTTTTTATGTCCTTCCCCGCGCATCTCAATAAGGGCATCTCGGTCTACCTTACGAATCATGCGATAGATTAAAGTCAGGAAGCCGACACTAAATACAATGACTCCAATCAGCATAGCGAGCTTATACCAGTTGGAACGTTGTTCCATGAGATAATATCCCCCTATCACCAGTACGACGCCGATGATTATTTCTCTTATACCCTTGCGAAGATATTTGTTCATAAATGTGAATTGTTGAAAACTATTTTTCTTTACAGAGCAAATATAATACAATAAAATCCTTTATTTTTGTCGATACCCATCCTATGTAGAACTATTTTTAAAAATAATTCCAATCATCTTGTTGCTTATCTAAAAAAAAATATAGATATTTGCAAACTCTTTGCAGAGAGTGCAAAGTATTAACATATTGTAATAAAGACAACAAAAAAATAATATCATGTCAAGAATTTGTGATTTAACAGGCAAAGCGGCGTTAACAGGGAATAACGTTTCTCACTCAAACGTTAAAACTAAACGTAAATTCTATCCAAATTTACAAACTAAACGTTTTTACATTCCAGAAGAAGATCGTTGGATTACGTTGAAAGTATCTACTTCTGCTATCAAGACTATCAACAAGAACGGGATTACAGCAGCGATCAATAAATTTATCGTTAAAGGCTCAATCTAATTGATTGTCGCGCCTGTTACATTAAGATTATTCATGAAATTTCAATCCTAATAGGATTCAAAATAAAGTAAAACAATGGCTAAAAAAGGAAATAGAGTACAAGTTATCTTAGAATGTACTGAACACAAAGAAAGTGGTCTTCCGGGAATGTCTCGTTACATCACTACTAAAAACAAAAAGAACACAACTGAGCGTTTAGAGTTGAAAAAATTCAACCCAGTATTGAGAAAAGTTACTGTTCATAAAGAAATTAAGTAAGTCACATATCTTGGCACTTGAAAGAGATGCTAAGTAAAATATTAATATACCATGGCAAAGAAAGCAGTTGCATCGTTACAAAAAGGTGGCGGTAAAGAATTTACAAAGGTTATTATTACTACTAAATCTGCAAAAACTGGCGCGTATACTTTCAAAGAAGGTATGGTTCACAACGATAAAGTGAAAGACGTAGTTGCAGCAGCTCAAAAATAACGAGTAGTATTTTCCTTTTTTAAAGTTTTTCTTTAAAAAGAATTCGATAAAAATAGCCGTTTTGGTATCC
This sequence comes from Sphingobacterium sp. UBA1498, assembly GCF_002325125.1. Taxonomy (NCBI): domain Bacteria; kingdom Pseudomonadati; phylum Bacteroidota; class Sphingobacteriia; order Sphingobacteriales; family Sphingobacteriaceae; genus Sphingobacterium; species Sphingobacterium sp. UBA1498. Next base: position 350,988 of record NZ_DCRG01000004.1, on the reverse strand, counting down.
TACCGAAAGGGCTTTTTTTGTTGAGGACATTTGTTTATATTTGGACATCAATTTTCACTACACATTCCATGGGATTATTTGATTTTTTTAAGAAAAAACCACAAACACAAGAAGAAGAACAGGCCTTAGATAAGGGTTTGGAAAAAACAAAAGAAGGCTTTCTATCCAAGATTACAAAAGCTGTAGTTGGTAAGTCAACTGTGGATGACGATGTATTGGATAATCTGGAAGAAGTTTTGGTTACTTCTGATGTGGGGGTTACGACGACTTTAAAAATCATTGATCGCATACAAGCCCGTGTTGCCCGAGATAAGTACATTTCCACTTCGGAGCTAAATAATCTCTTGAAGGAGGAAATTCAAACGTTACTGGCAGAAAACAATAGCGCTGATTTCGAACATTTCAATTATGGTGAGCATAAGCCCTATGTTATTATGGTTGTGGGTGTTAATGGGGTTGGTAAAACAACAACTATTGGCAAACTGGCTCATCAGCTGAAGCAAGCTGGCAGCAAAGTTGTATTGGGTGCTGCGGATACCTTTCGTGCTGCAGCCGTTGATCAACTTAAATTATGGGGCGAGCGTGTTGGCGTTCGTGTTGTCGCTCAAGCCATGGGTTCAGACCCCGCTTCAGTGGCTTATGATACCGTAAAATCCGCTGTCGCTAATGGTGAAGATGTCTGTATCATAGATACGGCAGGGCGGTTGCACAATAAGGTTGGCTTAATGAATGAGCTGACTAAGATCAAAAATGTTATGCAAAAGGTTGTTCCGGGGGCTCCACATGAAATCTTATTGGTTTTGGATGCGTCGACAGGACAAAATGCCATTGAGCAGTGTACACAATTTACGCAGGCAACAGATGTGAATGCCTTAGCATTAACGAAGCTCGATGGAACAGCTAAGGGTGGTGTAGTTATCGGTATATCCGATCAATTTAAGATCCCCGTGAAATATATTGGTGTAGGAGAGAAAATTGGTGATCTTCAGTTGTTTAACAAAAAGGAATTTGTAGACTCCCTTTTTAAATAGAGTCTGCCTTCTAATCATATGAAGACAAAATACGCGAAACCAGCGCCTTTGATCGATAAACCACGTGTCAACGTGGTGACTTTGGGCTGTTCGAAAAATATTCACGATAGTGAAGTTCTGATGGGCCAGTTGAAAGGCAATCAGATGGAAGTTGTTCATGAAGCATCCAATATACAGGCGAATGATATTGTCGTGATCAATACCTGCGGTTTTATTGATAATGCGAAACAGGAATCAATTGATGCCATCTTGCAATATTCAGATCTAAAAGAACAGGGAAAAATCAATAAAGTGATCGTTACTGGCTGTCTTTCAGAACGGTATAAACCAGAGTTGCAGTCTGAAATCCCCAATGTTGATGCTTTTTTCGGTACGAACGATTTGCCGGATCTATTGACGTCCATTGGTGCCGATTATCGGCACGAATTGCTCGGTGAGCGACTATTGACAACACCTTCTCATTTTTCTTATTTTAAAATTGCCGAGGGGTGTAATCGCCCATGTTCTTTCTGCGCAATTCCTTTAATGCGTGGTAAGCATGTTTCCAAATCCATTGAAGATCTTGTGAAAGAAGCTAAATTCCTTGCTTCGAACGGTACCAAAGAATTGATTTTAATAGCGCAGGATCTAACTTATTATGGCCTCGACATCTATGGAAAGCGTAATCTTTCTGATCTCATGCGTCATTTATCTGATGTCGATGGTATCGAATGGATCCGACTGCAGTATGCCTATCCTTCGGGGTTTCCAATGGATATTTTGGACGCCATGAATGAACGTTCAAATATCTGTAATTACTTAGATATGCCACTGCAACATATATCTGATCCGATGTTGAAGTCTATGCGCAGAGGTACAACAAAACAGAAGCAGATTGATCTTGTCCATGCAATACGTGACAAAGTTCCGGATATCGCCTTGCGTACAACATTAATTTGTGGTTATCCAGGTGAAACTGAACAGGACTTTCAGGAGATGTTAGACTGGGTTGAAGAGACTCGTTTTGACAGGTTAGGTTGTTTTACTTATTCTCACGAAGAAAAAACACACGCACATACTTTGGAGGATAATGTACCTCAGGAAGTAAAAGAGGAGCGTGTCGAAGCGATTATGGAGTTGCAGCAAGGGATTTCGTATGATATCAATCAGTCTAAGGTTGGTCATACCTATAAAGTGCTGGTTGATCGTATAGATGGTGATTACTTTATTGGCCGCACAGAATACGACTCCCCAGAGGTTGACAATGAGGTCTTGATTCCTGCTGCAGATTCTTATGCACGTATTGGTGATTTTGTTCAGGTAAAAATTGACCGTGCCGAAGATTTCGATCTATATGGGCAGATTGTAAGGAAATAGTTTTATTAGCTTATATTTGATATTAAAACAAATGGGTCTCCTTTGAATAAAAGGGAGACCCATTTGTTTTTCACGGCAATTGTCAGTAAAATGATATAATTTAAAAGCAGCACAGGCTTTTTGTGAAAATTCAGTATTTTGTCGGGGCAAACTCGATACATTTGTACGCATACAATCCCGATTTAAAACGCTATATAGCTGTTTAAAATCAGGGTCATGACAGCCTGTTGGCACTATTGGGACGATAAAGAGAACCTGCTATTTCAGGTTACTTTAGGAGATTTTCTTTATCGATTGACAATAACAAAAGATTAACACAATTTGCAGATGAAGGCAACTTATATTGAATATAGTGAAACAAATAGTTTCTCCAAGACTTTATTGGCTTATTTAGCACATGATGAAACATTAAAACCTTTTGTTGGAAATTGGCCTACCTGGGCTGGTTTTGAAAAGCAACTGGACGAAAAGAGGCCATTTGAATACAGGAAGATTCTCGTTGAACGCCTTCAAAAGCAATATGGCGAGCTATTAGAGAATTCTCCTAATGTGGCTGCCAATATAGAACTGTTGCTCGACCAGAATTCCTATACGATCACTACGGGGCATCAGCTCAATATTTTTACTGGACCCTTGTATTTCATTTTTAAAATCATGACAGCGATACGTTTGTCAGAAGATTTGAAGGAGAAACATCCCGATAAAAATTTTATTCCAGTCTATTGGATGGCGACTGAAGATCATGATTTTGAAGAAATCAATCATACCAAAGTCTTTGGGAAGAAAATCAGTTGGGATACCCCGGCTGTTTCTGCTACCGGAAGAATGGATACAACGACGATTGTTGACGCCGTGAAGCAGTATACAAATATTTTAGGGCTTTCAGAAAACTCTACTCGGCTTACACGCATTGTGGAAGAAGCCTACCTAAACCACAATCGTTTAGCAGATGCAACCCGATATATGGTCAATGAGCTGTTTAAGTCATACGGTCTTTTGATTATTGATGCGGATGATCGGGAATTGAAGGAACTGTTTAAGCCGATTATTAAGGAAGATATCTTCTCTGAAAATAGCTTTAAGGCAATAACTTCTCGATCGGAGGAGTTGGAGTCACAAGGTTTTTCTACTCAAGTACATGCACGTGAAATTAATTTCTTTTATTTAACGGATGAATTTAGAGAACGCCTAGTGCTAACTGCTGACGGTCGATACGAAGTATTGCATCAGAATATTTATTTTACAAAGGCGGAGCTGGAGCAGGAAATCGAGCATTATCCCGAGCGTTTCAGTCCCAATGTGGTTATGCGGCCGATGTATCAAGAAATTATACTTCCTAATCTTGCTTACATTGGCGGTGGGGCCGAAATGGTCTATTGGATGCAATTAAAGTCTAACTTTGACCAATATCAGATCGATTTTCCAATTTTGATACCACGCAATTCTGCGATGATAACAGACGATAAAATAGCGGCTAAATTATTTCGCGTTGATCTTACGTTTAAGAGTATCTTTCGTTCAGCAGATGTGCTGAAGAAGGAATATGTACGGCGCCATACCAAAGAACGTCTGAATCTCAATGACGAATGGATGGAGCTGAATGCCATTTTTGGTAAGATAAAGTTGCGAACCCATAAAATTGATCCAAGTTTAGGACCGAGTACAGAGGCGGTAAAAGCACGGTTAAAAAAAGCGATCAATAATTTAGAAAAAAAACTGTTGAAAGCCGAGAAACGAAATCACCAACATGCTTTAACCGACATCGATCATGTTAAGGAAAAACTCTTTCCGGGCGGAGGACTGCAGGAAAGATCTGAGAATTTCGCTTTACTTTACATTAAACATGGTGATAACCTCTTTAAGGATCTTTACAAATATTTTAATCCTTTGGATTTTAAGTTTACGATTTTGTATTAGGAAGTCAGCTTCGGCTGACTTTTTTCTGAAGTGTTTTTATGTTATTGGCGACAAAGAACCTTCCATTTAATTTCTGTTGGTATTTGCGTGATAAGGAAGGTTTTACTGCACGTTCCGATAGCACTTTATTTGTTGGAAAACTGATTGCATTCTAGGTATACATCCTTTAAAATGTTTTGTTTATAATTTCATAATATTTCGTTTAGTTTCTGTTAATAGTTTCAGTTTAGTTTTGCTTTCATTATAAAAATCAACAACTAAATGAAAGAATTTCTACTCACAACTTGTGCTGTTGCGCTTGGGACCGGTCTTTATGCCCAAACGACGCAAGCAGGGTTTTCCGGAAAGATCACAGACGAGCACAACAAAGGGGTTCATGGTGCTTCAATTGAAGTGCGTAATGAATCAACAGGCTTTACAACGAAGACATCCACCAATGCAAATGGCGATTTCAACTTTAAGGAATTACCTTTAGGTGGTCCATATACAATTAAAGTCACTTATATAGGATATGGGGAACAGGTTCGTTCGGGATTTAATTTAAATCAAGGCGATATTGTCCGCCTGATCATTCCTATCCAAAATACGTCAAATGTATTAGAAACGGTTGAATTAACAGGAATAAGTACGCTAAAGAATAAAATCGAGAACCTAGGTGCTGCTACCGCGGTTACAGCAAAAGATATAGCGAAATTGCCTGTCAACGGTCGCAATTTTACTTCGTTGATGGATCTATCTCCTTTAAGCAAGGGAGATAATATAGGAGGCCAGCTGGGGTCATCTACCAATTTTACCATTGATGGTATGAATGCCAAAAATCCGACTTCTGCAGGTTCGACAACCAGCCGTAGTGGCGCTCCTTTCTCCATTTCAATAGAAGCCGTTCGTGAATTTAAAGTGGTTACCAATCAGTATGATGTGACTTATGGAAGAGCTGGAGGGGGAACAGTGAGTGCGGTGACTAAACAGGGGACAAATCAAACGCACGGAAGTGCATGGCTTTATTCGAGGGCGGATTGGTTATCCAGTCCATACGATATTAGAGGGAATAAACGGAGTAATGATTTTTCAACGTATCAATATGGGTTTACATTAGGCGGTCCGATCATTAAAGACAAATTGCATTATTTTGTAGCTTGGGATCATCAGCGCGATGCCCGCCCCTTGATTATTGCCGATATCAATTCTGAAGCCGATGAGAAGAGATTTAATGTGACAAACTCGACCTTGGATGAGTTTGTCTCTATGGGACGTAAAAAATACGGATTGGGGAATGAGCGTCAATACGGCGCATTTGATAAGAAGCGAGGGTCTGATGCGATTTTTGGACGAATTGACTGGCAGATCAATGAAAATAACCTATTGACGGTCCGAAATAACTTCACAAGTGACAACAATAAGTTGGGCTTGCAGGATAATAAACCAATAACCTTGTATGAGTCTTATGGGAATGACAAAAACATTGATAATAGTCTATTGGCAACTTTGCGTACGACCATTTCCCCTAAGGTAACTAATGAATTGAAAGTACAGCATCTCTATACATATCAGAAAAGTAGTCCGGGAGATCTTTTACCAAGTCAAAATATTCCCCGTGCAATTGTAGAAGATGCAGTCTCAAAAGTAGCTGGAGAAGATAAAAAGACCACATTGCAATTGGGTGGACATCGTTTTGCGCAGGAATCATTTAAAAACAATGTATTTCAGCTCGTTGATAATATTTATTATAGTACCGACAATATCAATTATACCTTCGGTGTCGATTTGATGTATACCCATGCAAACTCCATTTATGGAAGTGAGGTTAATGGTCGCTTTCACTTTAGACCGAGTGATGGAAAGACGGCCATGCAAAACTTTGACGACATGAAGCCATATGCTTACTATCGTGAGGTTCCTTTGGTAAGTGACCCAGCTGTGGCCGGTAAGATATTTAATGCCGGTGTATATGGGCAATTACAAACGAAGTTGGCGCAGGGATTGGATCTAGTTGCTGGCCTAAGGTTGGATTACGGACATTATCCGACTTCTCCACTAAACGAAGAATTGCTGAAAGAAGTGGGTATTCGTACAGATCATAAGTTAAAATCCTTTGTGGTACAGCCTCGTTTCCAGATGACTTGGGATGTTAATGAAGAGCGAAAGGACTTTTTCCGGGTAGGAGCAGGTGTCTTCGCGTCTGATATTAACAATTATATGACCATCAACAATTTGACTTTCGATGGGAAGCATTTTGCGACGGTGGATGTTCGTGGAAGTGATGTGCCCGCACCTGATTTTGTGGGGTATAGAAAAGATCCGTCAAAAACACCAACCTTAGCACAATTTCAGGTGCCTACGATCAATACCTATGGACCTGATGCTAAAATTCCAGTAGTATACAAGGCCAATGTATCTTATACACATTTCTTTACTGAAAAGTTGAAAGCGAGTCTTTCAGGGTATATGAATTTAGGGCGTAACAACTACATGTATGTGGATCGTAACATGGTTCAGGATCCGTTTTTCAGATTGACGAATGAAGATAATCGTGGTGTGTTTGTTCCCGCAGCATCGATTGTTGACGGAGCACCGGATTGGAAAAAAGGACGGATTTCCAATAAATTCGGACGTGTACTGGAATTAAACTCTGAAGGAAAAGTGAATCAGTTTGCGGTTGTATTGGATGCAAGTTATCAATATTTCAAAGATGGATCTATATCCGTGAGCTATACCTGGAATGATGCCAAAGACAATACTTCTTTCAACGGAAACGTGGCGAATACAGCGACCTTATCGTTGGCTGTGAAAGACGATCCGCGCGATCTGAGCAAGATGAGTTATTCGAATAATCAGTTCCGCAACAAGATTGTAATCTATGGTACCTTGCCAACATTCTATGGCGTTAGTGTGGGGGTACGTTACTCAGGTATTGGTGGTACACGATATAGTTTATTGGCCGGAGGAAATATCAATGGAGACTTTGTGGCGGGAGACAATGATCTGGCCTTTCTCTTTGATCCCAACAGTCCCAATACGTCAAAACAGTTGATTACAGGGCTGAATAATTTGTTGAATAATCCAGAAGCGAGTCAAAGCCTTAAAGATTATATCAAAAAATATGAAGGAAAAATAGCCGAACGTAATGGTGGCGTAAATGGTTTTTACGGTTTAATTGACCTGAGAATTGCGAAAAAATTCAGTTTATATAAAAACCACGCATTGGAGATATCGGGCGATCTTTTCAACGTTGCCAATTTATTCAAAAAGACTTGGGGCGTCAATGAGTCTTTGGGTAATCAAAATCTATATGCTTTGGGCGGAAAGGACGCCGCCGGAGAGAAATTGATTCCTTTTGACGTTACGAAGCAACAGTTTAATTATAATGTAAACAACTCTGGTATCGTATCACCTTCGGGTAACCCGTATCAATTCCAATTGGGATTAAGGTATTCGTTCTAAAAGAATGAAAAATAGGGAACACTATGTTTTAAAAATAAAACGCACCTAGGGGCCGCTGATTGCTCCTAAGGGGCGTTTTATTTGTTTATTAAATAATCCTGATCAGGCAACAAGGGATTACTTAAAACGATTTGCCTTGGTGCATCATTATGCTCGAGGGCTAGCTCAGGACTTTTTCTTTTGGAAGAAAAACTTCGGCCATCATGTGGCGTACACTTCCGCCACCACATGTTTCGATCACGTGGAGATCCTGGTGAATAATTTTACCATGCTTCTCTAACTGCGCGGTTTGGTACAACGTCAGTGAGGATAATGCCTGATTGCTCAGGACAATAAAGCGATTCCCATATTTATTTCTCACCTGGAGGCAGTTTGCCGCAAAAGATTCAAGCTGGTTTTCATTGATCTCGATAATCTCCTTGCCTGTGTCTTTTAAACTCTTCAAGAGGGTGTTTAGTTCAGACGGATCGTCAATTGCCTGTGGACATAAGATGGCAAAATCTTCACCTACCGCGAGCACTACATTGGTGTGATAGATCGGTCTGCGCTGTCCATTGACCGTTTGAAAAGCATGGAATACAACCGGTGTATAGTTTTCGGTCCGGCAATATTCATCGAGCATATCGCGATCTGCCCTTTCTGACAAAGCGCAGTAGGCTACACGGTTGGCTCGGTCGAGGACAAGTGCGCCGGTACCTTCCAAATATTGTTTATTGTTTTCGGCATCACTCAAATCTTTGGTCAGTTTTACATAATAACCGTTCTGTTTCAATGGACCTTCGAAATCCAATAAATGTTCTTTTCGGCGATTTGGAGCGAACATGGGATAGAAGATTATTTTTCCATCCTGATGAAAGGATACAATATTGTTGGGAAAGATACTGTCGGGACTTTCTGATTTTTCGTCGTCCTGAATGACTGTCACTAATATGCCGTGTGACTTCAACTCATTTACTAGCGCATCAAACTCTCCTTGGGCTTCTTTATTGACCTCTTCGATGCTGAGATTTTCAATATCCCTTTGGAAGAAATTGTTGACTGTAGTCTGTTCATTTTTGCGGAAGACAGAGGGCCTTACCAAAAGGACGCTGTCTGTTACCTGTTTTCTCATGATTTATAATCGTTACTTCGCTGTTTATAATTGTTAAATAGAAATGATATTCATTTTTTTTGATTATTTATCATTTGTCAAAAGAGGGGCTTCCCTCGCTGGATAATGGTTTCTTTGTTAAGATTTCTTGATAACGCAATACGTCGTAGATATCAGGATTTCTTGGCAAAAATTACCTATCGTTATTTCCAAGCCACTTTACAATTGGTACATATACTAATTTATTGAAAATTCATTGGCATTGCAAAAAAGAATAGGAATGTAGAGGAAAAAATTCATGGAGATTGCAGCAGATAATAGCACTTTTTTTAAAATTGTAGCAAGTGATCGGTCGGTTGTTTGTTATATTTATAATGATCAATCTTTATTGTTGTGTTTATTCTAAAAATAACGTATTAAACACAATCGATTGCATTTTAATAGTCGAGTAAAACTGACTTTTTATCCACTTTTTTGCTTCGTTTTCAGTCATTTATTTTGCTATCTTTGCTCATCCAAAAAACGACTGTTTATAAGAGAGTTAATTGCCTAATTATTATGTCGCTAACTATCATCTATAAGCGTTAACTTTTTGCACACATGAGCAATATACACTTCCAAGAAAAATTCGAAAATCGCCACAATGGCCCAAGTCCAGTTGAAGCGAATGAAATGTTGGCCAAATTAGGCGTTTCGTCAATTGACCAACTTATTGACCAAACGGTCCCTTCTCAAATTCGTGCTCCAAAACCTTTAAATCTTCCTAAAGCATTGTCTGAGGTCGCCTATTTAAAGCGTATTGCGGAAATCGCTGAGAAAAATAAAGTTTTTAAATCTTTTATTGGTCAAGGTTATTACGATGTAATCCTTCCGGGCGTAATTCAACGAAATGTATTTGAAAACCCGGGATGGTATACGCAGTATACTCCTTATCAGGCGGAGATTGCACAAGGTAGGTTGCAAGCATTGTTGAATTTCCAGACTGTAATTTGTGATTTCACTGGTTTAGAAATAGCAAACGCATCTTTGTTAGATGAAGCAACAGCTGCAGCTGAAGCTATGTTTATGCTGTATTCAGCCCGGAAAAATAAAGATGCAAATGTATTCTTGGTTTCTGATAATGCCTACACGCAGACGGTCGATGTATTGAAGACCCGTGCGTTGTCTTTTGGTATCGAGCTGAAAATTGCGGCTATTGCTGAATCAGAATTGACAGATGATGTATTTGCCGTATTTGTTCAATATCCTGCAGCTGACGGTTCCATTGTTGATTATAAGTCGTTTACAGCATCAGCTCACAGTAAAGACATTACCGTGTGTGCGGCGGCTGATTTGATGAGTTTAGCCTTATTGACGCCTCCGGGAGAATGGGGAGCAGATGTTGTTGTTGGTAATTCGCAGCGCTTTGGTGTGCCGATGGGATTTGGTGGTCCTCACGCAGCCTATTTTGCAACACGCGACAGCTTTAAACGTAACATCCCTGGTCGTATTATCGGTGTTACTTCCGATTCGAATGGCAAATATGCGTTGCGTATGGCTTTACAGACGCGTGAACAGCACATTCGCCGCGATAAAGCATCGTCAAATATTTGTACTGCACAAGCCCTTTTGGCCATTATGGCTTCTTTTTATGCCGTGTATCATGGACCTCAAGGAATTAAAAATATAGCATCACGCATCAATGCGTTGGCCAATCTGTTGGATCAAGCGTTACAATCATTGGGCTATAGCCAAATGAATACAGCTTATTTTGATACATTACGGGTAGACTTAGGTGCTCATGCAGGTGCACTGAAGTCAGAAGCGTTAAACAATGAATTGAACTTTTATTATAATGGTCCAGAAGTTTCAATTGCTATCGACGAAACAACGACTTATGAAGATATTAAAACGATCGTCAAAGTATTTGCTAAAATTCAAGGTAAAACATTGAATGATGTCGATTTCGATACATTGGAAGAAAACTTAGGTTCTTCAATCCCTGCCGATCTAGTACGTACTTCCGCCTACTTAACCCATCCAAACTTTAATAGCTATCACTCTGAACACGAGATGTTACGGTACATCAAATCGTTGGAAGCAAAAGATTTATCACTTTGTCATTCGATGATTCCTTTGGGTTCATGTACCATGAAATTAAATGCTACAGCGGAAATGGTACCCGTTACTTGGGCTAGATTCGGTGGTTTGCACCCATTTGCTCCAGCAGATCAAACTTCTGGATATATGCAAATGATTGGCGAATTGAATGATTGGTTAGCTGAGATTACAGGTTTTGCGAAGATGAGTTTCCAACCAAACTCAGGAGCGCAAGGGGAGTATGCAGGTTTGATGGTTATTCGCGCTTACCATGAGAGCCGCGGTGATCACGGACGTAATATCTGTTTGATCCCTGCTTCAGCGCACGGAACGAACCCTGCGTCTGCTTCTATGGCAGGCTTGAAAGTGGTTGTCGTAAAATGTGATGAATTTGGAAATATTGATATATCAGATTTAAGAGCGAAAGCAACTGAACACGCTGCAAACTTGAATTCACTGATGGTAACTTACCCATCTACACACGGTGTATTTGAAGAGTCTATTATTGAAGTCTGTGAAATTGTGCATGCCAATGGTGGACAGGTTTATATGGATGGAGCCAACATGAATGCACAGGTTGGATTGACAAGCCCAGGTCATATTGGGGCCGATGTTTGTCACTTAAACCTCCATAAAACATTCTGTATCCCTCACGGAGGTGGCGGCCCAGGTATGGGACCTATTGGTGTTGCAAAACATCTGGTTCCTTTCTTGCCTAACCACGAAGTGGTTTCTACTTCCGGTGAAGAAGGTATCTCTGCTGTTTCGGCAGCCCCATTTGGTTCGGCTTCGATCTTACTTATTTCGCATGCTTACATCTCCATGATGGGGGGCGAAGGTCTCACAAATGCAACTAGAACCGCGATATTAAACGCTAACTATATCAAAGCACGTTTGGAAAACGCCTATCCAGTACTTTATTCGGGTAAAAATGGACGTTGCGCACACGAAATGATCTTAGATTGTCGTGGGTTTAAAAACTTTGGTATTGAGGTTGCAGATATTGCAAAACGTTTGATGGACTATGGTTTCCACGCACCGACCGTTTCTTTCCCTGTTGCGGGAACATTGATGGTTGAACCTACCGAGTCAGAGTCTAAAGCTGAATTGGATCGTTTCTGTGACGCCTTAGTTGCTATTCGTGAAGAGATCGCTGCGGTTGAAACCGGGGCGGTAGACCGAGCGAATAATGTACTGAAACATGCACCACATACCGCTTCGGTTGTAACGGCAGATGAGTGGGATAGACCTTACAGTCGTCAAACAGCTGCATATCCGTTGGAGTATGTAAGAGAACGTAAATTCTGGCCTTCAGTGGGACGTGTAAACGATTCTCAAGGTGACCGTACATTGATCTGTTCGTGTCCCTCCATTGAAGAGTACGCCGAAGCATAATTTCGGATACTATAGAAAAAGGGCAGTCCAAAATTTTGTTGGACTGCCTTTTTTTATGTCATTTGATATGTAAGCTCAAATAACAGCCTTAACTTTTTACAACAAGCAACCATTTTTGTTCCTCAGGAGGAGAAGAAGGAGAAGGAGAAGGAGAAGGAGAATAAAATAAGATGTTGTGCGTCTGCAGTGCAACTGGATAAGGGGAATAAATTTGGTTTTGTTCGCAAATTTGTCTTAGTTTGTGCTGAAACATTTCAATATGAACATACTAAAGTTATCCCTAAATTTTTGTGTCACGGCAGTATTCTTGGCTTCCTGTGCAGGAGGAAAATACGCGAAGACTGAAAAGGTATATAAGAAGCAGGCAAAGGAGTTTTCAAAGCTGTACAAACAATCGCCTGTAACCGGTCAATTGGAGAAGGTGAATGTCAAAGATCAACAATGGATTGCATCGATTAATTTTGGTATCCGTAAACCCAATTTTGTCGTTATTCATCATACAGCTCAGGATTCATTAGGGCAGACCGTCCGCACATTTCATTCCGCGAAAGCAGGCGTAAGTTCCCATTATGTGGTCGGTAGAGATGGAAAAGTAGTGCAGATGGTCAATGATCTCTTTCGTGCGCATCATGCTGGATTAGGAAAATGGGGCAACGATACAGATCTTAATTCTTCTTCTATTGGCATTGAGCTGGACAATAATGGGACCACTGATCCTTGGACTGACGCACAGATAAATGCCTTGACGCAGTTGTTGACTTATTTAAAGACAACCTACAGAATTCCGCAGGCCAATTTCATAGGACATATGGATCTAGCACCAACTCGGAAAAACGATCCATCGCGTTTCCCATGGAAAAAGTTGGCCGATCAAGGCTTCGGTTTTTGGTATGAAGACTATTTAGAGACGCCACCAGCAGACTTTAATCCAAAAATGGCATTACGTATCATCGGATACGATGTGAGCAATGTCGATGCAGCAATTAAAGCATTTAAGATTCACTATGTCCAGCAGGATGTAAATACGGCGTTTTTGGGTGATAATGATCTTAAAATCCTTTATTCCATCTATAAAAAATTCTTATAGGCTGTGCCTATGCATTTTTCTGACTTTTAGCTCAGAGAGCAGCCATTTGTATAAAATCGGACCGAATGATGTTGCTATTATCTACTTTGTCCGTTGTTGTCCTCCAATGATACATTTATTAGCGTCATGAAGGTTCAAAATAAAATAGCCCAATTTATTCAATTGGGCTATTTTATAACTTGTAATTAGCAGAACACTTATTATACGGTTTTTACAAATTTCTCATCGTAATTTTCAATATCAATGATGTATCCATTTTTAATTAAAAATTCAAAAAGCGGTTTCGCTTCTTCAGAAACTGGCATATTATGCGTGGTAATAATCTTATTTTCTTTTTTAAGGAGGTAAGGATAGGCGTAGAGTTTCACATTTTTATTGAACATTCCTGAAATATAGGAAAGAAGTTCATTGGTGTATAGTTCTTTATTATAATTATCGGAATTGAAAATATTCTTTAAATTGTAAACGTTTGTTGCAATACCGATATTTTTGGGTTTAAAGTTACTTATAAACTCTGCCAAGTGATTGTTTCTTCTAAAGTTGCTGACGATAATATTGTTTCCTGTAGCACATAATTCATCCGCCCTAGATGCAAATTCTTGCAGATCTTCATCTGTAATTTCATGTGTATCTTCCAAAACATTTCCCATCAGTACCTCAATTAATACAATAGTATCGGTGTCTGTTGCGCCGGTATTTTTTTTGAACTGTTCAACGGCAAGATTGAATAGATCAAAGTTTGGAAGTGATTTTTGACGGTATTTGGTACGGAGTAAAATAATGTTCTTTTTGTACAGGTAATCTTTGATTTGTACTGCTTTGCCATCTGGTTGAAATATTGCAGCTTTGGCAAACCCTTTTGCAATCAGATATAAATTGATGAGACGTTGGTTGACATTTTCAAAGAGTGGGCCGTTGAGTTTAACCAGGTCAATTTCTACAGATCCAACAGAAAGATTGTCAACTAATGATTCAATCATCGTCTGCACATTCTCTGCGTAATAATAAGCAGCAAATAATAGATTGACACCAATAATGCCTAAAACTTTTTGTTGCAATTGGTTGTCGCTGTCTAGCAGTCTGACATGGACAATGATATCATTCGTAGGACCTCCAACTTCATGTTGGAAGCGAAGTCCGATCCAACCGTGAGGTTCATTTGTCTTCGTGAAATTGAGTGTTGTTACGGTATCTGCAAAGGCAAAGAACTTTTTGTTACAGTATTTGTCGCCATGAAGCCTTTGTGTAAGAAGATTGAACTCATGGGAGAGCATTTTTTTTACACGCGTTCTGCTGACATATCGGCCATCCGCTTCCTCACCATAAATTGCGTCACTAAATGCCATATCGTAAGCTGACATTGTCTTAGCAATTGTGCCTGAAGCGGCGCCTGCGTTGAAAAAGTTGCGTGCGACTTCCTGTCCAGCACCGATCTCTGCGAAAGTACCATAAATCTCTGGGTTTAGATTTATTTTCAGGGCTTTTCGCTTAGTTTCAAAAATTTCTCTTGCCATGATGCAAAGGTACAAAAATCAAAAGGCTAGTGAAAATTAAAGTATGAACGAAAAAAACAGAATAAAATTAGGCTTGTTTTATAACAAGCCTAATTTATTGAAAGCGTAGAATAAAGCACTAGCGTGTAATGCTTGACTGAATTTATTGTCCAGCAGCATTTCTTTTGCTTCTTCAAGCGGGATGAGGTAAACATCGATTTCTTCGTGTTCATCCAATGCCTGTTCCTGAACTTTTTTACCTCCTGTCATCAGATAGGTATAGGTAATATTGCCACTCGTTGCAGGGTTGGCATAAAGCGTGGCGATCTCTTCAATCTGGTCAAATGCATAGCCTGTTTCTTCAAGCATTTCACGCACAGCTGCATTTCTGGGGTCTTCTCCCGGCTCTGTAGTGCCCGCTGGAATCTCCACCGAAATGATGCCTGCTCCGTGTCGGTACTGTTTAATGACCAAGAGCTCATTCTCCTCAGTAACGCCAACCATATTTACCCAATCGGGGTATTCCAGTACATAATAATGGTCGTTGATTCTTCCATCAGGGAGCTCACATGCATCTCTTCGCAATGTCGCCCAAGGTTCTTTACAGATATATTCAGAAGATAATAGCTTCCACTTTTCCATTAGTTTACAATATCTTTCATCATACGGTCGACCTTCTCTTCTAAAGCTTTTTGTACATCGGCATAGTCTGCGGTGTCCTTTAAGCTTTCTTTCACAGAACAGTAAAATTTGATTTTAGGCTCAGTCCCCGATGGGCGTGCCGAAATGACATCACCATCGACTGTTATGAACTGCAGCACATCCGATTTAGGCAATGCGATCGCAGTTTTCTCGCCGGTACGCATATCAGTGGTTTGGGAAAGTTGATAATCACGGATCTCCTTGACCTGAACACCTCCAAGGCTAGTCGGTAAATTAGCGCGCAGCCCCGACATCATAGCCTGAATTTCCTCGGCTCCAGCTTTTCCTTTTTTTGTCAAAGAAATCAGTTTTTCCTGGTAGCAGCCAAATTCTTTGTAGATATCCATGAGCACCTCATAGACTGTTTTGCCTTTTGATTTGAAATAGGCGGTCATCTCGGCCAGAAAAGCACAGGCATTTGGTGCATCCTTGTCACGTACAAGATCACCGACAAGGTAACCATAGCTTTCTTCCCCGCCTGCCAGATAGTTTGCCGAATCGCCTAATTTGGTCATCAGTTCGCCAATATATTTAAAACCAGTGAGCGTTTCATAGCAGGGCACACCAAAATGTTCTGCAATGTCTGCCTCCAGGTTTGTTGTTACAATCGTTTTAACAATATATGGATTTGATCCCAGCTGCTTAAGATCACTTTTAGCGCTAAGGACGTAGTAGATCAATAAACTACCGATCTGATTACCATTGAGCAGCTGAAACTGTCCCTGGTTATTTTTTACGGCAATTCCCACACGGTCAGCATCCGGGTCTGTTGCCAATACAAGATCAGCATCAATTTCTTCCCCTTTTTTCTTCGCTAAGGCCATGGCATCTTCCTCTTCGGGGTTCGGATAAATTACCGTTGGAAAGTTGCCATCAGGAGTAGCCTGCTCAGAAACAACGGACACATTTTCAAAGCCCCAGGCTGCTAGCATTTTAGGAACAATGGTAATGCCGGTGCCGTGTATCGGAGAGAAAACAATTTTTAAGTCTTTTTGCGCTAATACAGCTTCAGGATGAATGCTTAGTTTTTTATTGGCGTCGATGTAGATCTGGTCGATTTCTTCCCCGGCGGGAATGATATTTTGTGTATTTCCGTCAAATTTGATATCATCGACTGAGCGGATTGCATTTACTTCCTCGATTACATTTTTGTCGTGCGGGGCAGTTAGCTGGCAGCCGTCATTCCAGTAGGCCTTATAACCATTGTATTCCTTTGGATTGTGCGAAGCCGTTAGCATCACACCGCTCTGACAGCCAAAATGACGGATGGCAAAGGACAACATGGGGGTTGGTCGTAAAGACGTGAACAGATGCACTTTGATGCCGTTGGCTGCAAACACGTTGGCAACGAGCTGCCCAAAAGCCTGTGAATTATTGCGGCTATCATAAGATACCGCTACCTTGATCTCCTGGTCTGGGAACTGTTTTTTAAGGTAGTTAGACAAGCCCTGCGTTGCTTTACCAATCGTGTACTTATTCATCCGATTGGAGCCTACGCCCATAATGCCCCTCAAGCCTCCGGTTCCAAACTCCAGATCTTTGTAAAAAGAATCGGTAAGTTCTGTCTCCTCATTACTATCGATTAAATCCTGAACTTCCTTTCGAGTTCTTTCATCATAACTGGGCGTTAACCAATCTTCGATTTTCTTTTGTATGTCTTTATCTAAATTTTTCATTATCGTTAAGTTTGGCTAAAATGTACAAGGTATTATGCATCGCAACCGGCATAGGCGCGGTCTATCACTGTAATAAACCATTTTTCTCCTTCTTTTGTCACATGAAAAACAAACGGTTCTTCGTGCTCATTAGAAGTCATTATGGCTCTATAACTTTTGGATTCTAAATTTCTTAGTCGCTGCATTTCAGTATTATTTATTTTGGCATCAAGAATTTCATTCATGAACTTTGCCGTTTGGGACAATTCATTAGGTCGAGATTTTCTATCATAATAGAATCCGAGTTTGTCCCACTTCATCGTACCACAATCAAAAATAGGTAGTTTTTCTGACTTCAATGGTCCCTTGTATATTAACTTTTCATAAGCATGGTATTCCGGTACGGGTTTAGAAAAATTGAAACTGTTTTGATGTACATAAGAGTCTAGTGCGCCTGGGCGATAGATAATGTAAATCCCCAGTTTGGGATGTATATACGAATTTATTGTTTTGCTATCTTGTTCTGAATAAGCCTTTGCAAGTTTCTCGAGCACTTCTTCCAATGTTTCTGAGTTCTGTTTCTTTACTTCTTTTTCAAGAGTATCGCGTTTTTGTATCGTATCCACAGGAACTGAATCCTGAATGATTTTTACAGCTTTATCTTCTTTTTTGTTATTTCTACAGGAGATAGTTGCTGCTGTGAGACAAATAAGAATAAAGAAAAAGACATTTCTCATGATGATTTTGTTTTAAATTACTTCTTTGAAGTCAAGTTTTCAATGATTGACTTTAAAATAGAGCGTGTTGACGGAAGCCACCACTGTTCGAGAATACGCTGGATTGTCTCTTCTCTATTCTCGCGCAATTTAAGGATTATTTCCTTTCGGAAGTTCAGTTTCGATGTTGTCCAGGTTTTTTGGTTGAACTGTGTGATCTGTTTTATTTTTTTTGTTGCTGTATTGAAGAGTATATTTGATGGAACAATATCGTCTACAAGGCCCTGATTTTTGGCTTCTACGGGAGAAAGCAATTTCCCTTCTAGCAAATTCTGATACGCAGTCCTTTTTCCGATCCAAAAAGCATATAGCTCAAATATACTTTCGGGGACGATAAGCCCGACAGGAATTTCATTGAGGCCAATTACAAAATTACCTTCGGCCATAATCCGGTAATCGCAGCAAAGGGCGAGTACGCACCCTCCAGCAGGGCTGTGGCCTGATATTGCAGCAACGAGCGGTTTTGGAAAAGCAGCTAAAAGTGATGTCGCTTCTAGGAATAAATTCCAGAACTCCCTAATTTGTTCTTCATCATATTGGAATAAAGTGATAAGATCGAGTCCTGCGCTGAAGAAGTTTTCCTTTCCAATCAATATGGTGCCATAGATAGCTTCATTTTGTTGGGATGCTTCCAATGTATCGATCAGTTCCTTCAGTAGTTGCGTGTCGATGGCGTTAGACTTTCCTCTGTCGAGGAAAATACTTAAAATATGATCGTCTATTGTGGTCTTAATATGTTGCATATTCTTGTTTTAATGATAACGATTTGTTTGCGCTGCTATTGTGGCTTTACCTCTATCAAATATTCGAAGTGTGCAATTTTTCCATCCATGCTTATTCCTTCCACAATTATTTTATAGTTCCCCAGTTCATCCGATGTGAAAAATTCAAACTGTGTTTTTCCATCTTTGGAAGTAATCAGATTGGGTTCCCAGGCGATTGTCGTTCTTAGATCACGTCGCAGTTCATTTTTGTTTGTCACATCGTATTGAGGTTTAAAAAAAGTTCGGTTTACATGTAATCCCTTGGGTACAATTGTGACGATTCCTGTAGGGGTATACGATGAAGAAAGCGCATCACCCGATTTGCTTGTTATCACAATCACACCATTGCCGCCATACATGCCATATATGGCCGTATTGCCGATACTACGAAGCACTTCTATACTTGCAATATCTGCCACATTAATCATATTAATTTGATCAGCTTCAATATACATGCCATCAAGGACAATTTGCATCGGGTTCCCACCATTTAATCCCATGGACCTCGTGCTATACGGAACACCATTTCGAAACATAACACCAACTAATCGTCCAGCAAGGCATTGTTCCAGTGTTGTACACGCGGAAAGATCTTCGGCGGATATGACTTGATCGGCGTTTCCCGGACCATTCAGGTTTCTGGAGTTCTTGTCCGCTTTAGTTGTTCTTACCCTATTGACCTGAACCTCTTCCAATCGAATGCTCTTCTGGATAATGCCCGCTGCTTCCAATTCGCCAAGAAATTGTTGACTATTTTTTAGTTGTGTAAGCAGATTGGTATTGATGTCATTAATCAACAGGGGTTGATCTTTACTTTTATTTAGTGAAGGGTTAAGCGGTTCGTCGATGATAATATCCACTCTTTTTTTCTCTTTGGGACCATCGCCTGTTACAATAAACTTGACACTATCAGCAAAGAATAGCTCGTCAAAAGCAAATCGACCATTACTATCGGTCAGTGTATCTAAACTTAGCAACATGTTGCTTGTGGGTATAATGGTTACTTTAGCGTTAGGTACAACAGCCTTACGCGCCGTTTTCTTGACGGTTCCAGATACCGTAAGCCCTTTTTCTGGAAGAAACGATGCGGCCGGGGTATTTTCATAGCTTTTCCAATCCAATTTACGCCAGCCCTGGATCAACATGAGATTGTCCAAATCGTTAATTTTGATATTGGTTAAATCCTCGAAGTAATAATTGGGGCGTTCGATAAAGCCGCGAAGATCAGCTTTCAGCAAAAGTTCAGAGACAATAGACGAATAATAGCGGTCTGTCGTAGAATCCACCTTACTCAGGTTGACAACCGAAGCCGAGAGTGCGGCAACTTTTGACGTGTCACGGTCGCCGTAGTGAACATTGAGGTTTGCGATTACCTTATCACGGATTGTGAAGCTGGATTTATTGAGTGCTATTGAAACAGGCAGTAAAGTTGACTCGGTATTGTAATTAAATACAAGTCTTTCTGCGAGGGGCGCCATTTGCGCGGTCAAAATGGTCAATTGTAATACACCGGAGGGAAGATTTTTCTTCGGAATATTAAATAAGACCTCTGCTGCATTGAATTTTTGTTTGGCAGCATGGAAGACAAGACCATTATATTGCGCGACTAAATAAATTTCTTGGCCATTGACTAAATCATCAGTCGCGGAGAACTGGGCAGCAATCTTATCCTTCAGTGCTGAATTTACCGTTAGCACATAACCCGAGTTCAATACAGCGGGCAATGAAGTGCTCGTTGAAGAGCCGTCTTCAAAAAATGCTGTTGCTATGTATTTTTTCCCTGTCTGCAGCAGAAGGGGGGTACTTCCCATTCCTAATGAATTGGTTTCAAATTCGGCAATGGAAGTTTGATTTTCCTCCTTTACGGTTATTTTTGCCTTTTTTCCTAAGCCAGTAGGAGTGAGTGTTTTGAAGCCTGTTTTGCATAAGATGTTATTGACAAAATCACCACTTTCGGGAAAAATCTGCAGGCTATTTTGGCTGTTTGGGTCAGGGATAATAAAACTTTTTAACACACGTCTTTTGTCTAGAGAAAGAAATTGTAACGATAGCGTTCCTCCCTTAAAGTCATCTTTCAATTCCAGTGCTATGGTGCCATTTTCATTTGATTTTAATCGCCCAGATTTTTCTTTGTTATTATTTTGTTGTAGGGTATAACTAATGTTGTTGTTGATTAGGGGCGCTCCTTGGATGGTTTTGAGATTGATCTGGAAGATGTTTTCAGTTCCGTTTTTAATGAGGCTACTTTTCGTCATTACATTATCCGATCGGCCATTTGTGACAGGAATGACACGCTCATAGAAATTAGCTGTCGAGTCATTTTGCATCCATCTGGTGAATGATCGAATTCGATAGGATCCTTCTTCCAGCGTATCCGGCAAGTTGAGGTCTCCTATGCCGAGGCCGATTGTGACCGGGATTTTGATGCTTTTAATAATTTTATTTGTGGGGGAGATCAATTCCACATTGGCTATTTTACTGATATTGCTCAAATAGTTAAAAGGAGCTGTGGTGCAGTATAATTTGAACCAGATCGTTTCTCCTGCCGAATAGTCATTTTTATCCACATGGAGATAGATTTTTTCCTTCACGTGTTGTTCGTGGTAGGTTTCTAGCTTTTGTAGCGTTTGGTCGATCTGAGCCGGTGCCAATAAAGCGAATAATAGGAAATTTATTAAAAGCAGTAATTTAGGATACATATGACTAATGTTTTATGAAAATTAGAAAATATTTTTCCTTTAATCAATTTATAAATTAAATATTAGTCTTATTTAAAACCACTGATACCTTAAATTAGCATAAAAAAAATATCTTTGTGTTATGAATATCCTAATAATCGGTTCAGGAGGTCGTGAATCGGCCTTTGCCTATAAATTGTCGAAAAGTCCACGTTTAGATCAATTGTTTATTGCTCCAGGCAATGCAGGAACGGGTGCGTATGGTCAGAATGTAAATATTAAGGTTACTGACTTTGCAGCACTTGCTACCTTCGTTCTGGAAAATAATGTGCACATGGTGCTGGTAGGTCCGGAGGAGCCCTTGGTTAAAGGTATTCATGATTACTTCTTAAACCGGGAAGACTTAAAGCATATCCCCGTTATAGGACCGCAACAGGAGGGTGCTCAGCTGGAAGGCTCAAAAGATTTTTCAAAGCAGTTTATGGATCGCCATGGTGTACCTACAGCAGCTTCGAGGTCCTTTGATGCGACATCCTTGGACGAAGGGCTGGCGTATCTTGAAACGCAAAAATTACCTATTGTGCTGAAGGCGGATGGTCTGGCTGCAGGTAAAGGGGTACTGATTTGCGAGACCCTAGAGGATGCTCAAGCTGAGTTAAAGGCGATGATTGCAGATTCTAAATTTGGGGAAGCGAGCCGGGTTGTGGTTGTTGAAGAATTTTTAAAAGGAATTGAATTGTCAGTTTTTGTTTTGACAGATGGCAATTCGTATAAAGTGCTTCCTTCTGCAAAAGATTATAAACGTATTGGGGAAGGCGATACAGGTCTAAACACTGGAGGCATGGGGTCGATATCTCCTGTTCCTTTCGCGGATGAGACTTTTTTGAATAAAGTTGAAGAGCGCATTATCAGACCAACAGTAGAGGGACTTAAAAAGGATGGTATTCCTTATAAAGGGTTTATCTTCATTGGACTGATGAATGTGGAGGGGGAACCTTATGTGATCGAATATAATGTTCGTATGGGGGATCCGGAAACTGAATCCGTATTGCCACGAATTGAATCGGATCTGTTGGATTTATTGGAAGGTGTTGCTCAAGGCAATTTGGATCAACGCTCTTATACAGTATCGCCTCAAACTGCAGTAACAGTGATGTTGGTTGCCGGCGGTTACCCCGGAGATTATGAATCTGGAAAAGAGATAACCAATATTGAAAATGTCAAAGAGTCCATCGTATTTCAAGCAGGTACGAAGGAAGTAGAGGGCAAGATCGTTACAGCAGGTGGGCGTGTCATTGCCGTGACCACATTACAGGATACTTTGTTTGAAGCCCTTCAACAGGCTACAGCAGATGCGGGAAGAATTTATTTTGAAGGAAAATACTTCCGAAGAGATATCGGTTTTGATCTTATTTAAAAAATATTAAAATTATTTTTGGAATACTGATTTTAAGGTCTATATTTGCAACTCCAAAAACAACAATGTTATTGGAATTGCCTAAAAGGCCCGTTCGTCTAGGGGTTAGGACGCAAGATTTTCATTCTTGAAACAGGGGTTCGATTCCCCTACGGGCTACAGATCTAAAAGTCAACACATAGAAAAGCCTGCAAATTAAATATTTGCAGGCTTTTTTGTTTTTCAGCTTTTTCTTACAGAGTATACGGGTAGAAATAGCGGCCCTTCTCTAATCTCTTGAAAAGACCATTATTACTTTGGAACGAAAGCTATCCTTGCCGCTATAGCTGATTTCCTGCTGCAATTTTAATGAATTTTCATCGACGGATATATCCCACCAATCTATATCTTTCCTGAGCTTTGGGTAATAATCTGCGAGGGAATCGACAATTCCTGTCGCAGGGTTTCCCCATTTCTCTACCCATGCGGATGGATTAAATGTCTTGTTTTCCTTAAGCAAGAGATGGTTTCCTGCGACCTGATAATAATATTTGCGGTAATAAATAGGTTCTCTGGTCTGGATTCTACCGTCTTTAATGCTTACATCTGCGCCTGGTAGATCCCATTTTCCGCCATCTTCGGTACTAATTGAACCGATAAAATACGGCTCCATCAACCGTAATGAAGCACTGTCACGACCATCAAAAATCAGATATTGGTAAGGTAGGTTGTCTGTCTGAACATTACTGTTTCCATTTTTATCACCCTTGGAAAGGGTAGTTTCATAACTTTTTAAGTGCCATTTTCCTTTCAGGAGGTTAGTCATATCCTGTCCAGAATTTTCTTTTTTGCAGGAAACAAACAATAGGGCAAAAACGAGCACAAGGATCAATCGGTTTCTCTTCATGGCATAATAACGGTTCTTGAATGGCTAAAATAAGAAACCTAAATATGAGTTCAAAATCTATGAAGACTTAGCTTTTGGGCTGCGGTAGTGGGGATAGAAGATTTTTTAATTGGGACGCTTTTGGTAGGTATAATTTTGAAATTTATTATTTAATTTATCGATTGAAAATGGAAGCCATGCCATATCTGCGATTAAAACCTACAGCCAACCAATACCAGACCAATTCCTGCTCTTTTCCCAGCATTGCTCGAACTTTCTTCGGGCGGGCTTCGGATCTGCCTCGGGTAAAATTCGAGGAAAAGCCGAGACCAATTCGATAAAAGTTAGAAGTTAATAGGGAGTTAGTGATGAAACAGTCCCCTGAAGATGATATCGCTACATCGTCGGATAGCCGTTGAAACCGCCTCTGGATTTCTTTGAGAAGCGTTCGAGACAAGGTTGGCTCACCTTGGACTGTCGAACTGCTCGTATATCAATGTTCTGGTTATAGGAGCTGATTTTGTTTGCAAAAAAAATGAGCAGAATCAAAATATGATAGATTTAGCCAAACTATTTGTACCGAAATGCAGTTTTTTACCTATCTAAATAGGGGTAGCTTTATGAAATGAGCATAATATAGTGACCATAAACTTGCACAAAACACACAGCCCTATTAAAAGAAAGGTAAAAATCTAAAATATACGTATGAGCACCCCAAAGCCGAGCTACCTGAACTTTGATAAAAAGCACTACCCTTGGAAGCCCGATATTGATTATCGTTTGAAACCAGCCGAATACCGAGTTGGTAAAGGAGAACAGGGAGTGTTGATCTGTGAACCGTATAAATCGGAAATTGGTCGTTATTGGCGCTTTAAAACTGAGGCCATTGCCGAGGAGAGCAGTGAGAAGATTTTCAATTTGTTCGAAGATTATCTAAAAGCGGATGACTTTGTTGGAGCAGACATGGCACGCAAGTATCTGCAGATGGGATACACGCGTGCACGTCGCTACGCCAACTATAAAGGAGGGAAAAAGTACGATAAGGAAGATGATTATGCGCTAATGGAACGTGGGACGGGTGATAGGGAGAAGGCTGCAGCGGCAGAAGTGTTCTATAAACGATGGAAGCAGGCAGAAGCCAATGTGCAATACGGTTCGATGAAAAAACAATGGAAAGATGAAAGGGGTTAAAAAGCAAGATCTACCGCAGAAGATTTGCGCGACCTGTGGAAGGTCATTTACCTGGCGTAAAAAATGGGAGAAAAATTGGGCAGATGTCAAATATTGTTCAGAGCGTTGCAAGAAAAAGAAGACATAATAACTTGTCTATTGACGCTACGACATACTTAAAAACGATACCTAAAGTGTTCAATTAAAAACTTCAAGAAGCTTTTCTCTGTTACTACACTATGAAGCAAGAGGCAATAATTGAAAGCATCTTATCAGCTGCCGAAGCCCGTGGTAGCGAAAAGACATTCTGTCCTTCTGAAATTGCCAGGGAACTTTTTCCAAAGGATTGGCGTGCACATATGCAAGAAGTTGTCAATGTAGCTATTTCATTGCAGAATCAGGGGAAAGTTTTGATCACCCAAAAGGGAAAGGCCATTGATCTCAATGATATCAAAGGCCCCATTCGTATTAAAGGCGTCTAAATGTGTATTAGAATACCAAGCATATAGATAATCACTAAGGTAATTAACGAATACCTATAAACGCTGAAGCAAAAAAGTTATTAGATGGCATACTATAACGTCACCATAAAATAATAAACGAAATAAGAGATGAAAAAAATGTGGATATGGGGCAGTGTTGTATTACTAATTGCTGTCGGATTTTATGTTTTTCTTTCAAGTAAAAAGTTAATAATAGATCATAATAGTCAACCTTTGGATGTTAAGTATTCTGATTTGCAGGAAATTAACGGGGATTACAATTCTGATATTTTTGAGGTAAGGTTGATTGCTGAGGTCGAAGTTACAAGTAGTGCCTCTCCAAATCCTATTCGTATCTTCCCCTCGGTTAATGGTCAATTGATCCTAGAATGTGATGCGAAGGTAGATGATGAAACGAGCTTTGATTACCGTTATTATAAAATAGATAGAACCGGGGTTGTAACAGATTCCATTTATTCATCTTACAGCGATTATCAGGTGCAGTTCATTGATGATTTTATGGTGTATACAAGTGACAAAGATGGGCATTATACGACCTGGCCGCTTAATGGCGACACTACTAAACGTCGTTTGGTTGAGCTAAATACTGATCTGATCTGGGCGGATGAAAAGGTTGAGGCCATGACAAGGGAGATAAATAAGAGTGCGAAATATTGGTTTTCTAGCTCATTTGGAAATGATAGCGTCTGGTATAGAAAGACCTACTTTTATGCCGATGGAAAATGGAAGCTGTTATGGCAGAAACTGCTAGGTTATACAAATGTATCGGATGAGGAGAGTGGAAATAGATATCGTAAAGATGTTTTCCGGAGTGGAGAGGTAGGTTTTGAAATGCCTAAAGATGTGAGGCTTCTATATTTCTATCCAGAAGATAAGATGAAATATCACCATATCATTGGCGGGGGAGCTGGAGGTTTTAGTGTGTACAATTGGCGTGGCCAAGGTTTTTTTGAAACCAATGTCGCTGGTAAAAATTTTAGATTTAAGGTTCCCCGATTGGTGGTGGAGAAAGAAAAGTATAATGGATTTAGACCCAGCCTCTATACTGTCAGTGAGGCCGGAGGCTCAGCAGAGATATACAATCCCGCTTTCTATCATTCGCCAAACGGTTTTTCTTTCTATTCACCCAACTCACAACAGATGTTTATCATCAAGATGAAGAGGAGACAATTAGATTGATCGTCTTAGGCGATACAAGTCGAAAGGCCTCAGGAATAACATCTGTTAACAGCTACTAGCCCCCTTTATGTAGTCATGATACAAATCCGCATATTATTGAGATAATTCTATCCTATCAGAATCGTTACAATCTCTAAATTTGATTAATCAATTATAGAAAGAAAAACCTTAGAGAAGCATTTAGAAAATCAAGTCAGAAATTAATCATCCATCTTCTTTGTGAAGAAGCTAGTGCAAATCTTGGGAAAGGTAATGTTGGAGGTCAATATGAATTGCGGGAATCAATTAGAAAATTATTAGAACTATAAATTTAAAAAACCAGAAGACTTTGAAACTATTGTCGTAAAGTCTTTTTTTAGCTTAGGATAGCTAATACCATTTAGCTTTAAAAAAAATAACCAATTATGTATACGTCAAAACTAAGCGTTCGCCCGATAATAGGGCGGGCATCAATCCGTTCGTCTTAAAATTACCCTAAAATAGCTGGTATGTATTGCTAAAAAATGAATGAATATGTACCAAATCGGTGAATCAAGGATTCATGGAAGGTGATATACTCATGTTTATAAAAATAAACTCTAATCAATTAAAAACCTTATGAGAACTAAACAGATAGCTGCTAATAATGGATTCCTAAATCGGTTGATTTGGGCCATTACAGTGCTTATTTTGGGCTTTGGAAGCTGTAAGAACGACAATATTGGCAGCATTTCAGAGGGTGTGCCATTTGATCCTTCACAACCTGTTGTTGTCTCGGACTTTGCGCCTAAATCAGGTGGTATGGGGCAACGACTGGTGATTTATGGGAAAAATTTTGGAAACGATCCAAAAAATGTACAGGTATTTATCGGGGGCAAAAAAGCTGTGGTAATCAACGCTTTGGGTGAATCCCTTTATTGTCTGGTACCAAAACAGGCATTTAAAGGGGATATAGAAGTGCGCGTTGGCGCTCAAGAAAAGCCTGTTATCGGTAAGGCGCAAGAGCCTTTTGACTATCAGCGTAAATTGGTGGTGTCGACCCTAGCAGGTTATCGAAATTCACGTGGCGATGAGCCTTGGAAAGACGGGAAGTTTAAAGATGCTGATCAGAACAAGATGGCAAGTGGTTTTTGGCTTTCTTCTTTTATGAAGTTTGATCCCCTAAACCCAAAGCATCTTTGGATGACCTTCGATAATAATAATGGCCTGTATCTGATCAATTTCGAGGATAGCACAATTACTAAAAAACGGTCGGATTTTGATCGCCCTCGTAGTGTCGACTTTTCTGTAGACGGCAATTATATGATTGTTTCGCAGGATCGTGGTGGCGAAAATGATGAATCTACCTTATTGTTTTCGCGAGCAAGGAATTTCCTCGATAAGGAAGTCCTGACAAGAAGTAAACAATGTAATGGAGCGTCAATTCATCCCGTAAATGGTGAAATGTACTTTAATAGCTACGCAAAAGGGGAATTTTACCGTTTTGACCTCAATCAATATTTCACAGATAAGACAACGAAGGCAGAGTTTCTATATGTTATTCAGGATCCACAATGGGAATACCGCGCGTTGATTCATCCAAGTGGTAACTATGCTTATATCTTGGTGATCAACCAGGGCTATATTATGCGTGCCGATTACAATTGGGAAAAGAAACGTTTTAATCAACCTTATCTGGTTTGCGGAAAAGTTAGGGAATCGGGGTACAAAGATGGTGTAGGTTCTTCCGCTCGTGTAAATGAACCATACCAAGGTGTATTCGTGAAAAACCAAACCTACGTAGAAGCGGGAAAACCTGATCAGTATGACTTTTATTTTACGGACCAGATGAATCATGCGATTCGTGTGCTTACACCAGAGGGAGCTGTAACCACATTTGCTGGTCGAGGAAGCTCAAGCCTCAATAGCAACCCTTATGGTTATGTCAATGGTGATTTGAGAGAAGAAGCGAGATTTGACCGTCCATCAGGTATCGCTTACAATGAGCAAGAGGGAGCTTTTTATATTGGCGACCGCGAGAATCGACGCATCCGTAAAATCGCGTTAGAGGAGATGGATGAAAATAACCAAGATTAACCTGTGATAAGATGATGAATAAAATAGTATTTACATGTATGTTACTCCTCTGTGCCACTTTCGGTGCGCTGGCACAGGATGTTTTGGAAGTAACGGGTGTCGTTGTCGACGCCCAAAAGGCACCAATTATTGGTGTCAGCATCTTTGTGAAGGATGCGCCGGGGTTAGGAACAACAACAGATAATAAAGGGAGTTATCGGATAAAAGTAGAGCGATACAAGACGCTGGTCTATTCATCTGTTGGTTACAAAAAGCAGGAAATACTGGTGAAAGATAATCGCGTTATCGATGTGACACTGAATGAATCGGAGACCAGTGTGCTCGATGAAGTTGTCGTAACCGGTACGGGTACACAAAGAACACTGACATCGACTGCAGCGACCAGTAGTGTTAACGTCAACGATATGAAAGGAAATCCAACATCGAGTATTAGTAACGCTTTAATTGGAAATGCGCCTGGAGTTTTAGGTATGATGCAGTCTGGTCAGCCAGGAAAAAATATTACCGAGTTTTGGATCCGCGGTATTTCGACCTTTGGTGGAGGTGCTTCTGCTCTTGTTTTGGTCGATAATATCGAGCGGAATATCAATGACATTAATATCGAAGATATTGAAACCATTAATATCCTGAAAGATGCCGCTGTGACCGCAATCTACGGTTCCAGAGGGGCAAATGGTGTCATTTTAATTACAACAAAGCGCGGTAAAGATGGTAAGATCAGTATTAATTTTAAAGATGAGAATATCTATAATAGCCGTACCATTACACCTGAATTTGAAGACGGCGTTACCTATGCAAATCTATTGAACGAGGCACGTATTACACGAAATTTTGCCCCGATTTATCAACCTGAAGAATTGGAAATACTACGTTTGGGATTGGATCCGGATCTCTATCCCAATGTAAATTGGAAAGATTTATTGCTCAAAGACGGAGCGATGACTTACCGGGCGAATCTGAATATGACAGGCGGTGGAGCCACAGCACGTTATTTTCTGTCGGGAAGTTATATCGATGAAGGTGGTATGTATAAGACCGACGAAACGCTACGGAATGATTACAATACCAACGCAAATTACAAAAGGTATAATTATCGGTTGAATACAGATATTAACGTAACTAAAAGTACCGTGTTAAAAATAGGTATTGCAGGCTCTCTCAATAAAAGAAATAGTCCAGGTTTAGGAGACGATGATTTTTGGGGAGTGTTATTTGGATATTCTCCCATTCGCACGCCGGTAATCTATTCAAATGGTTATGTTCCTGCCATTGGAACAGGAAATCAGACCAATCCTTGGGTAGTTGCTACGCAGACAGGATACAATGAAAATTGGCAAAACAATATACAGACCAATATCTCCATTGAACAAAATTTTGACTTTATAACTAGGGGGTTACGTTTTAGGGGAATTATTGGATATGATACCAATAACGATAATACAATATCGCGACGTAAATGGCCTGAACAATGGCGCGCAGAACGCGCCCGTGATGAGAATGGTAATTTGATCTTCACACATATTTCAAATCCGCGAGAGTTATATCAGGCCAGCAGTGCCAGTGGCGAGCGACGCGAATTCTATGATATGATGTTTAACTATGATCGTAGTATCGGGAATCATACTGTTGGTGCCGTGGCCCGTTTTACCCGTGATGCACTTATTCGCACAGTCAATCTTGGCGATGATATCAAAAATGGAATTGCAAGAAGAAATCAGGCCTTAGCTGGCCGGGTAACGTATAATTGGAAGTCACGTTACATCGCTGATTTTAATTTTGGCTATAATGGTTCGGAAAATTTTGCCCCGGGTCGACAATATGGTTTTTTTCCTGCGGTTTCTGCAGCCTGGAATATCGGCGAAGAGCCATTTGTGAAAGATAATATTTCGTGGATGAATATGTTCAAGATCCGGTACTCCTGGGGAAGAGTAGGTAACGATCAGTTATCCGGTGGCGCACGCTTCCCTTATCTATCGACAATTAGTGAAATCGGACGTTTTGAAGACCAGGTATGGATTCCCGAAGGGGGGTATCAGTGGGCAGACTATGGTTTCGACCGATACTATGGCGGAATGAAATATAGTCAGGTATCTTCCTCCAATGTGACCTGGGAGATGGCGACTAAAAAGAACCTGGGATTTGATCTGGCGCTTTTTAAAGATAAGATAGTTGCCAATTTAGATTTCTTCAATGAGGAACGTACGGGCATATATATGGCTCGAAATTATTTGCCTGCGCTAGTCGGATTAGAATCTATACCAAGCGCGAATGTGGGAGCGGTAAAATCAAGAGGTTTTGATGGACGCCTACTATATAACCAGAAAGTGGGCGAAGTCAATTTAACTGCCAGAAGTAATATTATCTATAGTAAGAATGAAATCACGGAGATCGATGAGGAATATAACGTGTATGGCTATCAAAACCAAAAAGGCTATCGGGTTGATCAGGCAAAAGGACTCATTGCTTTAGGCCTATTCCAAGATTATGATGACATACGCAATAGTCCTAAGCAAACATTTGGCAACTACCAACCAGGCGATATTAAATATAAGGATGTTAATGGTGATGGCATCATCGACGACGGTGATCGTGTCGCTATCGGAGCAACAAGACGTCCGAATCTAGTCTACGGTGTCGGGGCGTCAGCAAGCTGGAAGAACCTGGATATTAGTGTGCACTTTCAGGGATCTGGTAAATCGACGTTCTTTACCTATGGAAAAACAGTTTATGCGTTTAGTGAAGGTGAATGGGGACAAGTGTTGAAGGGGGTAATGGGCGATAACCGTTGGATTTCGGCTGATATATCCGGTGATCCATCGACAGAAAACCCGAATGCTTCTTATCCGAGGTTGAGTTATGGTCCTAATCCGAATAACTTTAGAGAGTCAACATTTTGGTTGAAGAATGGGCAATACCTTCGTTTGAAAACCTTGGACATCGGGTATACCCTGCCAAAGCAAATGACCAACCGGATAAAAATCAATAGCATCCGTTTGTTTTTAGTTGGTTCAAATCTGCTGACCTGGTCAAAGTTCAAGCTTTGGGATCCGGAGCTAGCGACGCCAAGGGGTGAAGATTATCCATTGCCTAAGTCGTTTACATTTGGTATCAATGTCAACCTATAAAATCAAGAAAGATGCAAAGAAATAAAATATGCGTAGCAATGCTGCTTGTGCTGGGAGCAAGTTTTGTCTCATCCTGCAAAAAGGATTATTTGAAATCCGATCAATATTTTAAGGATCGACTTAATATAGAGAAGACCTTTAAAAGTAAGGTATATTCGGAAGAATGGTTAGCGCATGTATTTGAGGAGTTTAAAGGAGAGAATGCTGATGTTGCCAGTAAAGGTTTGACGCCGCATTGTTTTGCTGATGACATGTATTACGGTGATCGAGATAGAGATTATGATCCCTCAAAAAATGAACTCTCTTACAACATGTTCAAAATGGGCCAATATACTGAAAGTGATAAACAGGGTACATGGACGCAATCCTACCGGGGCATTCGTAATGCGTCGACCTTCATTCAGAACATATACATGAACAGTGAGATGTCGGCAACTGAAATTTCGGATTATCGTGGGCAAGCACGATTTGCTCGGGCATACCTTTATTGGCTGTTGCTCCGTAAATATGGGCCCATTCCGCTGTTGCCGGATGAAGGACTGGATTATACGGATAGCTATGATGATCTGGCGATTCCGCGGAGCACCTATGAGGAGTGCGCAACCTATATCAGTGATGAACTGCTGCAGGCAGCTAGAGAAATGGAGTCTTTAGGGATGAAGCGCGGACAAGATGGCTCTGCTCGACCAACTGTGGGGGCGGCGTTGGCTGCCCGTGCCAAAGTCTTACTCTACGCCGCAAGTCCATTGGCCAATGGTAATAACTCCGGTTATGCAGCATTATTGGTCGATAAAAAGGGTAAACGCTTGCTTTCAGCAGAATTCAAGGAAGAGAAATGGGCGAAAGCTGCAGCTGCCGCACGAGACGTAATCGAGCTCGGCGTGTACAAGCTGTATACAGCGCCTTTTCAGGAGACTGGTGATGATGCTACCGTCAAACCTCCCGAAGATCACAATTTTTCAGCTAAAAGCTGGCCTGAAGGATGGGCAAATATTGACCCCATGAAATCGTATGCACAGGTCTTCGACGGTACGTTGTCTGCCTCAGGCAATCCGGAACTGATATTTACCCGTGGTAGCAACCAGCCCAATGAAGGGATTGACCAAATGGTTATTCATCAATTGCCACGCTCGGCGACAGGATGGAATACCCACGGACTGACACAGAAACTAGTCGATGCGTATTATATGAATGATGGTACAGATGTACCGGGTAAAGATAAGGAAATAGGTCGAGGTAACGGCTCAAACAGAAGTACGGGATATGTTACCCAGGACGATTATAATGCAAAAAAATACCGACCACTGCGCGCAGGTGCTTCTCTGCAATATGCGAATCGTGAACCCAGGTTTTACGCCTCAGTAGCTTACAGCGGAAGTTTTTGGACGCTGCTGAATGAGACAAAAGAGGAAAATCGTAATAAGCAAGTTTTTTATTACAGTGCAGATCCCAAAGGCAATGGCTTTAACTCCGCCAATGGGTATTGGTTGCGTACGGGTTTTGGTGTTAAAAAGTTTGTTCACCCGAGTGATACTTACGAAGGTGGTGTAGGGTCACGTGTGGTACCCAAGGCAGAGCCTGCAATCCGTTACGCAGACATATTATTGATGTATGCCGAAGCATTAAATGAATTAAGTGGTTCTTTTACAATTCCATCGTGGCGGGGGGGGAGTTACACTTTAAGTCGTGACATCGCTGAAATTAAAAAAGGTATTCAGCCTGTACGGATCCGGGCGGGAGTTCCGGATTATCCGGAAAGTGTATATGGCAGTAAAAACGAATTGCGTCGTACGATTAAGCGTGAACGTTTCATCGAGCTGATGGGCGAAGGACAACGTTATTATGATTTACGTCGCTGGATGGATGCTCCAGTGGAAGAAGCCCTGCCGGTTTATGGCTGTAATGTCTTAATGAATGAAAAAGAACGTGATCTCTTTTACCAACCCGTTGCGATTTGGACACTGAAAACGACCTTCGCAGACAAAATGTGGTTTTGGCCAATCAGCCATACAGAACTTAAACGCAACAAGAATTTAACACAAAATCCTGGTTGGACTTATAATGATTAATCAATTATAAAATTTATGAAAAAGTCATCGATACAGCTTTTTTTCCTGATGGTGTTATTCGTCTGCAACGCCTGCAACGACGAATGGAAAGAGGAGCAATTTGAACATTATGTCTCATTTAAGGCCCCTCTGGAAAGTGAGGGAGTCGCCAATATTTATGTCCGTTATAAAGACGGACAAAAAACTACATTTTTACAGCCGCTGGAAGTGAGTGGATCGACAACAAATGATATGAATCTTTCCGTACGCGTTGGTGTAGACGCTGATACATTGGGCATATTGAATTATGAACGTTTTCAGAACAGGCAAGATTTTTATTACAAACAGCTGGATAATAGCTATTTTTCTATTCCCGAAACGGTGAACATAAAAACAGGAGAGAATACAGCATTGATGGCTATTGATTTTTCGTTGAAAGGAATTGATATGGCCGAAAAATGGGTGCTTCCGCTGACGATTTTGGAAGATCCTGCTGCGCAATACAAAATCAATCCCAGAAAACATTACAAAAAAGCATTACTACGTGTCAATCCATTTAATAATTATTCAGGAACGTACAGCGGGACAGCCTTAAAAGTTGTGATGGATGGGCATGAAAGTGAAACACCGATTGTGAAAAGTCAAATAAGAAGTTACGTGGTTGATGAAAATACGATTTTCTTTTATGCGGGAAATATTGATGAAGATCGTAAAGACAGGAAGAATTATAAAATCTTTGCAACCTTTAGTGAAACCGGAGGGGTTACTTTTCGAGCCGAAAATCCAAATATGAAGTTTGCTGTTAAAAAAGACGCAAGTTATACGATTTCGGAACAAATGGATGCTGTCCGTCCTTATTTATTACATCGTTATATTACTTTAAATAATGTCGATTATGAATTTACCGATTATACCTTAGTTTCTACCACAGCAATTAAATTTAAAGTTTCAGGATCATTAATCTTAGAGCGGCAGTTAAATACACAAATTCCTGATGAAGATCAATCGATAGAATGGTAATTTCTCCAAACCATTTTTGATGCTATTGGTTATATCATCGATATAATAATAGCATTATGATTGGTATAGTCGGTGGACTTGGTCCTTACAGCGGCCTAGATATTACAAAAAAAATTATTGATGAAACAGCGGCAAGATCCGATCAGGAACACTTGCCGCTATTATTGTTCTCATGTCCTCATTTAATCCCGGATCGGAAAGCCTATTTATTGGATGCATCCAATGAAAATCCTGGAAAGGCCATCGCTTCGGTGCTACAAAAATTGGAAATGGCGGGCGCGACCATCGCAGCAATTCCGTCAAATATCGTACATGCAGAGCCTATTTTTTCTGTCGTTAAAGAGGAAATTGCACGCACCGGAAGCACGTTACAACTATTGCATATTGTTCATGAGACCGTGCGATTTGTGGACGAGAACTACCCTGATAACATGGTGGGTGTTATTTCTACTGCAGGCGAGCAGCTATATAGTTTATATCGGGAGGCTTTTATTGAAAAGGGCTTTGATGTCGTCACACCAGAAGGAACGGAACAGGAAAAGGTAAATAATGCAATCTATGATGCTGAATATGGAATAAAAGCGCAGCCTGTACCGATTGCGAATAAGGCGAGGGAGGATTTATTATCGGCCATGGATGACTTGAAGAAAAAGGGCGCACAAGTCATTATCTTGGGATGTGCGGAGTTACCTTTGGCTATTCCGGAACGAGATTACAATGGTATGATCGTCATAGACCCGAATAGAATTTTAGCGCGTGCACTCATTCATGCGGTTGCTCCCGATAAATCAAAGCCCTTGTAGTCTATTCTTTGCTTCGCAGAAAAGTGTACATCAAATGGTTGAAGGTCTTCTATAATCTTATATAATTTTGATGAAATTTCTTCTTTAATAGAGAGGTCATTTGATAGATCTCTCTATTCTTCTTCATTGGTCTCTTCTGCTGGTGATATTTTCTGTAATAAACTATTCACCTCTTCCTCTGTCGCCGTTAATTTGGCTTTACAGACCTGAATAAGGTCTGATGCTCTTTTAATCTTTTCGGCGAGTTCATCAATGTTTGTTGAACCATTCTCAATTTCCCTTACAATAGTTTGTAACTCGTTAAAGGCATCTGTATAGGTATAATTCTGTTCCATTATGATATGCTTTCTTTAAATTTTTTTGCCAATCGCTAAATTATGCATTGTCTTCGTCCAATTCCTGTTTTGGAAATTTATCCGTCACTGTGCTTAGCAATTCTCCATCTTCGAGTATGGTTTGTATGACATCGCCGGGTGATACTTGGGTAATCGACTGCAGCAGTTTTCCATTAACTTTTGTAATTGAAAATCCCTGTTTTAATAATCGAATTGGATCAGCCAGCTGAATAATTCGCTCGGTATGCGCCAGCGCTGTCTTATGCTCGTAAAAGCGCAATTTTATCAAGGCGCTAAGTTCATGCTGAAATTGCTGAATGGCCGTTCTGGCGCTTTGTATTTCTCTTTTTCCGACCCATTGAATATGCGTTGCGGTTTGAGATAGCATGTTGCGCTCTTCTTTAAACCGAGTAGCAATAAGTTGCTGTATTCGCTCCGCTGCCTTATCGACCGGAATAGCGAAATTGTGAAACTTTTGGATCAAAAAGTCGGCGAGCTCACTGGGGGTGATCGCATTCTTATAAGCGACCATTTCGCTGACCGTATAATTTGTTGAATGTCCAATACCGGTTAATACTGGAATTGGAAACATCGCGATAGCCCGCGCCAGTAAATAATTGTTATAACTAGAAAGACCG
Organism: Sphingobacterium sp. UBA1498; assembly: GCF_002325125.1. NCBI lineage: Bacteria > Pseudomonadati > Bacteroidota > Sphingobacteriia > Sphingobacteriales > Sphingobacteriaceae > Sphingobacterium > Sphingobacterium sp. UBA1498. The sequence goes on along the minus strand of NZ_DCRG01000004.1, from coordinate 314,366 downwards.
ACTTCACCACCCCCGCCCCGGATAATGGCAACGACATCGTACAAGCTGATTTTTTCGGCAATAACGGCAAGTTGGTTGATAATGGAAGGCACTGACTTGTCACCCTGTAATAATGCGAGGAAGAGTGTGCATTCGATGCGGTAACCCCAAAGGTTTTGATTAATAATCTTGTAAAAATCAGAAAGCCCCTTACTTGTTTCTACCGAAATGATCGCTAGTCGTTTGGGAACGGCTGGAAAGGCCAACAACTTATTAGACTCATAAATGCCTTCTGCCTTCAGCTTTCGAATACTGTCCAACTTCTCCTTTTCAAGTTCGCCTAAGGTAAATGTCGGATCGATGTCAACAATGCGCAGGCTCAATCCGTACATCGGATCATAGGAGATACTTGCCTGAAATAACATCGTAATTCCTTCTCGTAACGGTTCTTGAGCAATCTTAAGAAAACTGTTGTTGATACGGTTGTAATCGGTTTTCCATAAGATAGACCGCATTTCAGCGACAATTTTACCGTCCTGTTTTTCGACTAGCTCGGGATAACAATGGCCAGAATGGGTATAATGATTGAGCTTGTTCATTTCCGCTTTAATCCAGTACAAACTCTTGTACCGCTCTGCAAGTGTCTTTTGGATACTGCGGCTAACTTCCAGTAAGGAAAATATGGTTTTATCTTGAATCAATTCTGGCATTAGTCAAACTTACAGAAAAAACCCTCAGGATGCAATCGGTACCCGGCTAATCAAAGGCTATTTGAAATTCGCTTAAAGATTGCTTGTACCTCTAAAGTTAAAGGAAAAAGACATTTTAATTCGAAGACAGTTTTAACGTAACAAAATTGATTTTTTTTAACCGTCCTGTATTCCTTGTGTATTTAATTCGTATTTTTATTTGATAGAACCTAAAAAACGATAAAAGCAGAATGAAAAAAGGACTTTTTGGGGTGTTATTTGCAGGTTTGTTCTGTATTAGCCCCCTGTTTGCTCAATATAAATCTAATGTTAAAAATGAAACAATACTGTTTAATAACCGCGATCAGTTGCTGCCTTTGAAAAATCTAGATCGGCTTCGCATCGCTGTTGTTGTTCCCAATGCAGTAAAATATAATGTGTTTACAGAGCAGTTGGCCCGTTATGCAGACACTAGAGTTTTTGATTTTAGTAAATTCGATGAAGATATAAAATACTATAATACAATTATTGTCGCTGGAAAGGAAGATGACTTGGATGCAGATTGTCTCGCCCAGTTGAAACAGGCCGTATTAAACAATAAGAAAGTCATCCTTTGTCATTTTTTCGAAAATGAAAAAAGCAAAAAGACACTAACTGAACACATATCGTCTGACTTGATCGAATTATTAGCCCCTTTTTCAGAAACTGGACAACGTCACGTCGCAATGTCAGTTTTTGGTGGAGTTCCCATCACTGCTGGTGATGTTAAAACTACACAGACAAGACTGCAGTACGGCTCTGCGTCAAGCGCTCATCTGAATCTGTCGAAATTGACCAAGAAAATTGATGCTATTGCCCAAGAAGCCATTGATAAGCAAGCAACGCCTGGAGCTGTTGTCATGATCGTAAAAGATGGACAGGTTCTGCTGGAGAAATCTTATGGATTCCACAGCTATTCCAAAGCTATTCCTACAAAAACAAATGATATTTTCGATCTGGCATCTGTCAGTAAGATAGCAGGCACAACACCTGTAATTATGCGCCTTACAGAGCGGAATGTGATCAATTTGGATAGTACCATGGGCCATTACTTATGGCAGGCCAAGTATACCAATAAAAAGGACATTAAACTGCGTTCCGTCATGTTGCACGAGGCCGGTTTTACACCCTTTATTCCCTTTTATAAATATCTGAAAGCTGGAGACGTCGTTTCAGTTCCGGATGCTAACCATCAAGTAAAAATGGCGGATAATAGTTATATTCTCAACGATTATTACCGTGATTTTATGTGGCCAGAGATGTTAAAATCTCCCGTAAAGCCCACAGGAAATTATGTATATAGCGATATCAGCATGTATGTGATGAAGGAAGTTGCAGAACATCAGACGGCTGAGCCAATGCAAGATTACGTGCAGGAGAACTTCTATAGGCCATTGGGCATGACGCGTGCTGGTTATCTTCCCAGAATACGTTTTGCAAAAGAAGAAATTGTTCCTACCGAACAAGATACCTCTTTTCGAAAAACATTGTTAGAAGGCTATGTACACGATCAAGGTGCGGCAATGGCTGGAGGTATTGCCGGGCATGCCGGACTATTTGCTACCGCAAACGATTTGGCGATCTATGGTCAGCTCTTACTCAATAGAGGAGAATACGGTGGAGAGCGCTACTTTAAAACGGAAACAATAGATTTATTTACATCCAGGCAATCGACAAGCAGTCGCCGGGGATTGGGTTTTGACCGTTGGGATCCCAATCCTAAAAATGAATATCCATCGAAGTTAGCAAATAGTTCCGTCTTTGGTCACACAGGCTATACTGGAACATGTATCTGGATTGATCCACAAAATCAATTGATCTATATCTTTTTGTCCAATCGGGTACACCCTCAAGTGACGACCAAGCTTTTGGATCTGAATATCAGAAGCAGAATTCAGGATGCTATTTATGAATCGATCAATGAAAGTCAACGATGATTAAGAGCCTCATATTACTAGGGCTAGCAATGACAGCAGGTACTTCTATTGGATATAGCCAAAACTATAAAAAAATCCACCAGAATATGGTCGTCGTCGATGGACACAATGATGTGATTTATGCATCCATTTTTCAGGGGAAAGATATTGGCCAACGGTTAAAAACAGGTGCTACTGATTTGCTGCGGCTACGGGAAGGTGGTGTCAATGTGCAGGTATTTGCGGTATGGTCCGATGATGCTAAATGGAAAACCGGTGCATTCAAGCACGCAAATGACCAGATAGATGCCTTGGAAAAAATGATTGCGGCAAATACCGATAAAATAAGTCTGGCAAAGTCTTCACAAGCTATCGATTCGATAGTAAAAACAGGAAAAATAGCCGCTTTGATCGGTGTGGAAGGTGGAAATATGATTGAAGAAAGTCTGGATAATCTTGAGCAACTGTATGCCCGTGGTGCCAAATATTTAACCTTGACCTGGAATTATAATTTGTCTTGGGCAAGTTGTGCCGCGATGGAATCAGACAACATGGATTCCAAGGATAAAGGGTTGACGGAGAAAGGTCGAACAATTATCCGGAAGATGAACGAACTGGGCATGATGGTTGATTTGTCCCATGGTGGCGAACAGACCTTTTATGACGTGTTGGCGGTATCGACAAAACCGATCTTGGTTTCCCATAGTAATGCCTTTGAATTATGTCCACATTTCCGAAACCTGAAAGACGCACAGTTGGAGGCGCTGAAAAGCAATGGGGGTGTGGTTGGTGTAAATTTTTATTCGGGTTTTTTGGATCCTGCCTATGAAGCGAGGCTTAAGGGTTTGTATCTAAGCAAATTTGGTGATGATGGGACATCAAAACTGAGTACTTGGTCTATGTATGAAAAGTTGCCAAAGAAACTTCAGCGACAGGCGGATGCTCCATTGTCGAAATTATTGGATCATATCGATTATCTGGTCAAAAAAGTTGGTATTGATCACGTTGCGGTAGGCTCAGACTTCGATGGCATAGAATCCTCACCGCAAGGTTTGGAAGATGTTTCTAAGTTTCCGCTATTGACTAAAGCACTGCTGGAGCGAGGGTATTCACATGTGGATATAGCGAAAATTATGGGACAAAATTTCTTGCGAATTTTGAAAGAAAATGAAGAATAAACACTTCTTTTTTTTTTAAGGCTTTTCAGTAACGTTCCGGTATACATGCCGCATTATTGAGGTATGTGTAATAGCTTGGGTAAGATGTAATGCGTGCGGCCATGTCATTACGCTTTTAACAGCTATAAATTTGTAAATTCGTAGCATGGCAAAATCAAAATCAGCATACTTCTGTCAAAATTGTGGCTATGAATCTCCCAAATGGATGGGACAATGTCCTTCCTGTAAGCAATGGAATAGCTTTGTTGAAGAAGTGGTCGAAAAAGGGAGTTCAAAAGTCCCCGAATGGCGTAGTTCTACAACTGGGGGCAATACGAAAAGGGCGAATAAAGCGGCTATTATTCACGAAATTGTTTACCAAGATGAGTCTCGTATATCCACGCCTGATCAGGAGTTTAATCGGGTTCTTGGTGGCGGGATTGTTCCGGGGTCACTGGTGCTTATCGGTGGAGAACCTGGGATTGGAAAGTCAACGTTAATGTTGCAGTTAGCTTTATCCATTCCACAAGTCAAGACACTTTATATTTCCGGGGAGGAAAGTGAGCAGCAGATCAAGATGCGGGCTGAACGACTGTCACAGTCATCCAAAGCTAATTGCTATATCCTGACGGAAACATCCACGCAAAATATTTTCAAGCAGATCGAGACGGTACAGCCCAATGTCATTGTTATTGACTCGATACAGACTTTACATTCCGCACAGATTGAATCCGCTCCGGGTTCGGTTTCTCAGGTTCGCGAATGTACCGCTGAATTGTTGCGGTTTGCCAAGGAGACGAGTACTCCCGTCTTTATTGTGGGGCATATCACCAAGGATGGATCGATTGCTGGGCCCAAGGTATTAGAGCATATGGTGGATACCGTACTCCAATTTGAAGGCGATCGTCACCATGTCTACCGCATTTTGCGGGCCGTAAAAAATCGCTTTGGATCGGCTTCAGAACTGGGCATTTACGAAATGCAGGGGTCAGGACTGCGGGAAGTGTCCAACCCTTCTGAGATTATGATTTCGCAACGTGACGAGCCAGTCAGTGGAGTTTCCATTGCGGCAATGCTGGAAGGGATGCGGCCAATGATGATCGAGGTGCAAGCGCTGGTGAGCAACTCAGCATTTGGTACAGCACAGCGTTCTTCTACGGGGTACGATACGAAACGGTTAAATATGCTTTTGGCCGTTTTGGAGAAACGCTTTGGCTTTAGACTGAGTGCACAAGATGTATTCCTGAATATCGCCGGTGGACTGCGCGTAGAAGATCCAGCAATCGATCTGGCCGTAGTGGTAGCGATTATTTCTTCACAGCAAGATATACCGATTCGCTCTAATCTGACTTTCGCAGGTGAAGTTGGATTATCGGGCGAGATAAGAGCTGTAAATCGGATTGAACAAAGAATACAAGAGGCTGAAAAGTTGGGGTTTGATGGTATATTTATTTCTAAATTCAATACCAAAGGCCTGGATGCGAAAAAATATACTATTGCAATTCGGCCTGTCGCCAAGTTAGAGGATATATTCAGTGCGTTATTTGGTTAGTAGAAGCGCCTTGTTTGGTTGGTAAATAAGCGTCTAGTAAGGATTACGGGATGTATTTTACGCATCAGTTTGTGCAGAAAACGTTTTGCTGTAGTTTGCGTTGAGAAACACCGTCGTCATTAAACCTAAAAAGACCATGCGCTCTTAAAGGCATGGTCTTTTTATTGGAATTGGTCATCTATAGGTTACTTTTTCAATACTTCTTTCAATTTTGCACGTAAAGCATCACCGTGTAAATTTTTCGCCACAATTTTTCCATTGGGATCAATCAGCACGTTCTGGGGAATAGATTTTACACCATATAGCGTTCCGACATCATTCTGCCAACGTTTTAGATCCGAAACATGTCTCCAGTGTAGTTTATCGGCATGAATGGCTTTAATCCAGGAGTTGCGGTCCTTATCAAAGGATATTCCCAATATTTCAAAGTTTTCACCTTTGAATTGTTGGTATGTTTTTACAAGATCTGGACTTTCTACGCGACAGTCCGGACACCAGGAGGCCCAAAAATCAAGAAGCACATATCTCCCTTTAAAATCCGAAAGTTTGACGGGGTTTCCGCTGGTGTCATTTTGGGTAAATGCTGGTGCTATTTTTCCAATTTGAACGGTTTCTAACGTATTTAAATAATCTTGAAACTCTTTCCCTTCACTTGAGTTTTTTACAGTATTACTCAAGGAATTATAAAGTGCCTGAAGCTCTGTGTAAACAGGATCATAACCTCCGACTCTACGCAAGTCAACCAACGTCGAGATAGAATCGGGAGCAGCCTTAACACGAGCAATATACTCTTCTTTGGTAAGTTCCTTTTTTTGCGCTGATCCGAAAAATGGCAGAATCAAAAAAAGTAGTGTGATGTATTTTATCATATTACTATTCTTATATATATTTACAAATATAAGAAAATCCACTAATTTAGTAGATTAATAAAATGTCAAAAAATGAACTTCAACCTAGCCTCTAAACTTCCGCATGTTGGTACGACGATTTTTACTAAGATGACCATGTTGGCCAATGTGCATCAGGCCTTAAATCTTTCCCAGGGTTTTCCCGATTTTGAAGCCGATCCGAGGTTGGTAAAATTGGTTACTGAGGCGATGCTAAAGGGATACAACCAATATGCACCAATGATCGGAGCACAGTCTCTACGGGATGCGATCGTCAAAAAATATGATCAGATTTATAACGTTGAGGTCGATGCAACGGAAGAATTAACCATTACCTCAGGGGGGACGCAAGCCATTTTTACAGCTATTGCTACCGTAATTAGACCGCAGGATGAGGTTATTATATTTGAACCTGCATACGATTGTTATGCGCCAACCATCGAACTGTTTGGCGGTAAGGTTGTGCCCGTCCGATTATTGGCGCCCGATTTTCAGATTGACTGGGATTACGTAGCAACATTAATGAACAGTAAAACGCGACTGATTATTATCAACAATCCGAATAATCCAACGGGGAAAGTATTGGGCAAGGAAGAACTGATTAAGTTGGGAGCGCTATTGGAGGGGACTAACATCCTGTTGCTGAGCGATGAGGTATACGAGCATATTGTGTTTGACGGGGCAGCGCCGCAGTCGGTACTGGAAATACCTACTCTGCGTGAACGAAGTTTTGTTGTCGCCTCCTTCGGTAAGTTGTTGCATACTACAGGCTGGAAAATTGGTTACTGTATTGCCCCGCCGAAATTAACCCACGAATTCAGAAAAGTACATCAGTTCAACGTATTTAGTGTCAATACCCCTATGCAATATGCTATAGCAGAGTATCTAGCCGATATAAGTTATGTAAAAAGTCTATCGGACTTTTTTGAGCGTAAAAGAAATCTACTGAAAGAAGGATTAAAAGGTTCACGTTTTACGATTCTTCCTTGTGAAGGGACTTATTTCTTGAATATAAATTATAGCGGCATTAGCAATGAAAAGGAATTTGAATTTGCCTGCTCCTTAACAACACAACATAAGATAGCAACAATTCCACTGTCCGCATTCTATAAAGAGGTTACAAATCAGCAGGTTTTACGCGTTTGCTTTGCGAAGAGGGATGAAACATTATCAAAAGCGATAGCGATTTTGAATCAAATTTAAAGGTATTTAGGCGCTAAAAATGTAGCTAAAAGGTTTTATTTAAAATATTGCTAAGAAAGAAGTACTTTATTAAAATTTTACTTCAACTTGAGTCACTAATTTTATAAATTTGTAATTCACGTTTATCAATATACCCATAAAAAAATGGCTAGATTAAATTTATTGGAAGAGACACGCTTCGAAAGAGTCCCCGTGAGCGTCTATCCAGATCAAAATTCAGCTTCGAAAAACGTTGCAAATCGTATAGCTGAAATTATTCGTGCAAAGCAAGAGAAAGGTGAGAAGGCTGTTCTAGGCCTTGCTACTGGCGCCACACCGGTAAAGGTCTATCAAGAACTGATTCGCTTGCATAAAGAAGAAGGTTTAAGCTTTAAGAACGTGATTACCTTCAATCTTGACGAATACTATCCTATGCAACCTGATGCGGATCAGAGCTATGTTACGTTTATGAACAAAAACTTGTTCGACCACGTAGATATCGATCCGGCAAATGTAAATATTCCAGATGGTACCTTAGCTCCTGATCAAGTAAATGCATTCTGTGCGGCTTACGAGCAGAAGATTACAGCGGCAGGAGGGTTAGATATTCAATTATTAGGTATCGGCCGTACAGGCCACATCGGGTTCAATGAACCAGGCTCTGCGCCTAATTCAGGCACACGTGTGGTCACCTTAGATGATTTGACTCGTCGTGATGCTTCCCGTGCTTTTGGTGGAAAAGAAAATGTACCAACAAAAGCAATTACCATGGGAGTGGGAACAATCTTCAAGGCAAGAGAAATCATTTTAATGGCATGGACTGAAACAAAAGCTGAGATTATTAAAAAAGCCGTTGAAGGCGAAATCTCCGCAGAGATTCCTGCAACTTATCTTCAATTGTCTGACCATGTTGAATTTGTATTGGATGAAGCCGCTGCTTCGTTGCTGACACGTTTTGATCTTCCTTGGTTGGCAGAAGACGTTACTTGGACACCTTCGCTCATTAAGAAAGCCGTTGTTTGGTTAGCGTTAGAAATCAAAAAACCAATCTTGAAACTTACCGATGAAGATTATAATGCACATGGTATGGCGAAGTTGGTTACAGAGACTGGCCCTGCATATAATATTAATATCCGTATATTTAATGAACTTCAGCATACGATCACTGGATGGCCCGGGGGCAAACCCAATGTCGACGACTCACAACGTCCTGAGCGTGCCAATCCAGCTAAGAAAAATGTGATTGTATTTTCTCCACACCCTGATGATGATGTGATCTCTATGGGGGGGACATTTATTCGTCTGGCAGATCAAGGGCACAATGTCCATGTTGCCTATCAGACGTGTGGTAACACGGCGGTTTGGGACGATGATGTGATACGTTATCTGGAGTTTGCCGAAGATCTCGCTAAACAGATCGGAGCGGACTCAGAGGCGGCCCAGATTGGTCGGATTTATGATGAGGAGCGAGCAATTTTTGCAACAAAAAAACCGAATCAGATTGACACCGAATTGGTCCGTAAAATCAAAGCATTGATTCGTAAAGGAGAGGCTATCGCGGGAGCTCGTTTGGTAGGTTTGCCGGATGAAAATATCCACTTCCAGGATCTGCCTTTCTATGATAGACAGAAGTTTTCGAAAAATGTATCTTTCGAAGACGATATTCAGCAAACAATGGAGTTATTGCGTCATGTAAAACCACATCAGGTGTTCGCTGCAGGTGATTTTGCTGATCCACATGGTACACATAAAGTATGTTTTGACATTTTGTTTGAAGCATTAAATAGGTTGAGCAAAACAGATGAGTGGACCAAAGATTGTTGGTTATGGTTATACCGAGGAGCATGGCATGAATATCCTATTCATGAAATCCAAATGGCCGTTCCTTTATCTCCACAAGAAGTTTATCGTAAGCGTTTGGCTATCTTTAAGCATCAGTCTCAAAAAGACTTACCTGTATTCCCTGGTGATGATCCACGTGAATTCTGGGTACGTGCAGAAGATCGCACGAGCGAAACAGCAGCTTTATATGATCAATTAGGTCTAGCAAATTACGAAGCCATTGAAGCATTTGTAAGATGGAAATTTGATTAGATTAACACGTTAGTTTATACGCAAGAATATCTATAAACAAAATCCCTGCTTCAAGATCGAAGCAGGGATTTTTGTTTATATAACCATTAGTATTGATTCAAAAGTACCCTATAAATAGATTAGGGTAAACTAGTAGCTGATCACATCACCGGATCGTCCTTTGGCGTCATATACTTTAAATACGTATTTCTTTCCAGTCTGGAATGGTATCGGGCCATTCACTGTTTTGGATTTTTGTGTTGGTGTACTGCCGTTGTCGCTATAATAGACTTTAAAACCAGGATAATCGGTATTGATAAGGAGTTGGTTGCCCTCTTTCTTAATTCCAATTTTTGGAAGTCGATAAGTATAGCCTCCATTTATCCTATCCAGTTTTCTCAATTCATCCTCGCCTAGCTTTTTGATAAAGGCAGTATACGATCTGCGATACGTAGCTTCGTCAAAAGAATTCCCTTTTTCCCAAGCTTGTTCTGGGGCCCAGGCGCGGTCAGCAATCGCAATTAAACGTGGAAATATCATTTCTTCGAGACGTTGGTCAGTAGCGATCTTTTCTGACCATAAAGCACCTTTGATCCCGAGGAGATTTTTCTTCCCTTCCGCTGTAAGCTGTTCTTTATTGGTGTATGCCTCTGGTTTAAAGTCTTTTCCCGTATCATCCTTTCTTAAGTTGATAAAGAAATTTTCAGGGGAGAAGGAATAAGTTCTATTCAGATTGACAGTGCCTACCCAACTATGTCCTGGATCTGCAAAGTCACGATCCCATGACATATCCAGGTAGTTATTTGCTGCACTCGTATAAACAACTTTATAGCCAGCATTGGCCAATCGATAGGCGAGGTCTTCCTGTCCTTGTCCGGGTAGATTGTTCCATACATTTAAATGGATGCCTGATTTTCCCAGATCCGCATTTACAACCATGCCATTGCCTTTGTTGCGCATGCCCATCTCTTCCCATCCCGACATCGTCAGTCCTTTTTCTTGAACCAGGGCATTAATCTTGGAAATATACAGTGGCCATACGTCGAGTACATTTGCGATATTATTTTCCTTCATAAAGGCCAATATTTTCGGCGATTTCTCCCAAACACCACTTGGAGTCTCGTCACCTCCCAAATCGATAATTTTCAGTGGAACCCCTGCTTGATCGTGTATCGCTTTAATTTCATCGATCACCTTGCTTAGGAAGCGGTATGTTGAAGGTAGCGCTGGGTTCATAACGTTATCATTCCAGTTTTGTGCAGAATTGTAAACGGATTTGTCTTCTGCATCATCCAGTAAATATTCTTCTGCCTTTTGCTGATCGCCAAGTTTTGAGTAATGGGCAAAACGTGCACGCATGGCTTTGATCGCTGCGCGAGCATGGCCGGGGGTTTCCACCTCTGGAATCACATCTATGTGTCTTTCCTGAGCATATTTTAAAATTTCGATGTAGTCGTTCACACTATAGAATTGATGCGGCTTGGCTGTCGCTCCAGATCCATAAGCAGGTTGTATTGCTTTACCGTCTTCAAAATTAGCCGAACGGTTGGCTCCGACAGCTGTGAGTTCAGGTAGGGATGGAATTTCCAGTCGCCACCCTTCGTCGTCAATGAAGTGAAAATGGAACTTATTCAACTTATAAGCAGCCATAAGATCCAATATTCTTAAAACCTCGGCCTTACTATGAAAATTACGGGCAGCATCCAGCATAAATCCACGGTACCCATAACGTGGGCTATCTTCAATATTGCTGTGCGGTAAAGCAATGGATTTTGTAGCTTTATTCCACTGATCATGATTGATTAATGATTTTAAAGATTGAATGGCATAGAAAGCACCAGCTTTATCTGAAGCTTCTATTTTTACACCATCAGCAGTAATCGATAATCGATAGGATTCGGGCTTTAAGGTGTTAACTTTTACGATTTCAATACCGCGCTGCGGGCTAGTTGAAGCCGTTAGCTTAATACTTGAATATGTTGAAAAGAAATCTGTCAGGAATCTCGCTTCGCTAGCAAATTCATTATCTACAAAAAGTTTTGTACCTGTTGATAAATTAAACTTTTCGTTGATGTTGACATTAATGTGGCTTGGTAAGGGGATGATACTTTGTGCGGTGACACCTTCTACGAGCTTGTTTTGGTCGTATTTATATGCGAAGTAGTCTGTTTTTTCAGCTTCTGATTGAGGAGCAGTTCTAACAGCAGAATAATCTGAAATAGTGGTGGCAAGCCCAGTCTGGTTATTTTTTAGATATAGACCAATGGGGCCATCTGTGTAATTGACTAGCCCCGTCGTTATAAAATCGATGTGGACACTATCCTGAGCTTGCAATACAAAGTTGTTTTTCTTAAAGCTTACCTGAAAAAGATCGCCGTTTCGGTGGTCTATTGCGAAACGTTTGTCGACCTTGTCGGGATCAATAGATCGGATAAAATTAAACCAAAGGCTCCAGTCGTTGAGTTGAACAGCACTTTTTCCTTTGTTTTTTAAGATAATGGTGGATACCGGGTTTTTACGGATATGCTGTCCTTCCTGAACCCTCCAGGTGAGTTGCAGCTGATCTGCGATTGCTCCCGTTTTTTGGGCATAGGCTTCCTGACTTAATAAAGCCAAGCCCAGTCCAGCATAGAGTAGCGGTTTTTTAATTTTTTTAAAATTAGTCATGTTGGTTACTTTTTCAATGACTTTAAATATAGCTATTCTAGGGATTTTAATCATCTATTTCAAAAAAAATGAATAAAAAAAACAGAATAATTTTGACAGATTTATAAATATTTCTATATTTGCACACCGAAACAAAAATCGGCCCGTTCGTCTAGGGGTTAGGACGCAAGATTTTCATTCTTGAAACAGGGGTTCGATTCCCCTACGGGCTACGAGTCGAAAGATTAAAAATTAAAAAAGCTTGCAAATTATATTGCAAGCTTTTTTGTTTATAGCACTTTTATTAAATCCTTTACTTTATTTTCGCACTATAGTGCGGTGGAAAGAACCGTAAAAATTACACGTATTTAGCCCTGTTGGTAATTAAAATGTAACATATTAATTTTACTTTTAATATTCCAAATAATAAAATCTTATGAAGGCACATACGTACGAAACACAATCGACGATTACACCGGAAAAGGCATTGGATTTCTTGAAGGAGGGAAATCAACGCTTTGTTAATAACCTAAAAGCAAACCGCGATCTTCTGGAACAGGTGAACGCTACTCGCGAAGGGCAGTGGCCATTTGCTGTCGTGCTGAGCTGCATCGATAGCCGCACATCAGCAGAACTTATATTTGATCAGGGATTGGGCGATATCTTCAGTATTCGTATTGCAGGAAATTTTGTCAATCAGGATATTTTAGGTTCGATGGAATTTGGTTGCAATGTAGCGGGCTCAAAACTTGTTGTTGTGCTTGGTCATACCAAATGCGGGGCATTAAAAGGAGGATTAGATGCTGCGCAAATCGAAGGAATGGGGATGGATAATCTAAACCACCTAATTAATCATTTTGATCCAATCATCAATGAAGTGATAGACGAGGGTGAAGAGCGTTCGTCAAAGAATAGTGAGCTGCTTGAAAAGCTCAATCAACAAAACATTAAACATGCGATTAGAGACATCCGTAGACAAAGTTCGACACTCCGTAAATTAGAAGAAGAGGGTAAAATTAAAATTGTGGGAGCAAATTATGATGTTGAAACCGGTAGCGTAAGCTGGTTATACTAGCTGGCCGCCGGTTTTTTATGATACTGAGTAGAGTAGCGCCTTATCTAACTAATGGAAGGTTAGATAAGGCCAACTTGAATTGAAGTTGAACTATTCAACGATCTTCTGCAAAAATTTCTTACAATCGTGCATCTACCAATTTTCGATCAAGTATTCCCTTGATATCAAATACAACAGAATTCTCTTTTTTCAGGTTGCTGAGGTCTAAATGTAAGAATTCTCTATGGCCTACGGCGAGTATAACAGAATCATAGTCACCAATTTCTGGAAGAGTTGATAATAATTCAATATTGAAATGTGATTTTACTTCCTCTACATTCACCCACGGATCGTAGGCGTCTACCTTTAAACCGAACTCTTGAAGGTCGTGGATCATGTCAATAACCTTACTATTTCTTATATCAGGACAATTTTCTTTGAATGTAACACCTAATACCAAAGCTTTGGCTCCATCAAATTTGATGTTTTTCTGAATCATCAGCTTCACAACTTTTGAAGCAATGAAAGAAGCGATCTGATCGTTCACCTCCCTTCCAGATAATATAACGTGTGGATGATAACCCAGTTGTGTAGCTTTTTGAGCAAGATAATAGGGGTCTACCGATATACAGTGCCCACCGACTAATCCTGGCTTGAAGCGGAGGAAATTATATTTTGTGCCCGCTGCATCCAATACATCCTGCGTATCTATACCTACACGATCAAAAATCAGAGCAAGCTCATTCATAAAGGAAATATTAACATCGCGCTGAGCATTTTCGATCACCTTGGCAGCTTCTGCTACTTTAATTGAGGGCGCTAAGTGGGTTCCGGCCTCAATAATTTTTTTATATAGTCCATCCACTGCTAACCCCGCTTCCGGAGTGCTTCCTGAGGTTACTTTGACCACTTTCTGAAGCGAGTTAACTTTATCGCCCGGATTAATCCTTTCAGGAGAATAACCAACATAAAAGTCTTGATTGAACGTTAATTCCGAATATTTCTCCAAAACCGGTATACATTCCTCTTCCGTACAACCAGGGTAGACTGTGGATTCATAAATAACTAGATCTCCAGCAGTTAATAATTCGCCTATCATTTTTGATGCTCCGATCACTGGCGATAGGTCGGGTGAATTATAGCGGTCTATGGGAGTTGGTACAGTAACGATATAGACATTTGCATCTGCAATGTCTGCGGTTGAGCTACTTGCATCATAGCCCTTACTTTGGTTTGACGTAGCATATAAATCTCTAACGCGAGCCAATTCTTTTTTATCGGTCTCTAGTGTACGGTCAACTCCCTGCTTAAGTTCCTCAATACGTGTTTTATTGATGTCAAATCCAATCACCGGGAAAAAATCTGAAAATGCTATTGCTAATGGCAACCCAACATAACCCTGGCCGATGACGGCAATCTTTTTTACCTGAAAATCTCTCATATATAGCTATAAATATACGTTCTTTGCATTAATTTTATCCCCTTGTCAACCAACCTCTACGTCCTGCTGTTGCTATCGCATATGGTGTAATCCAAAATAAACTGAAAGCATAGAATATACTGTAGCTATAAGCCCAGAAAGCTTCTTTGGCGTTTGCATTTTTAGAGGCAAAGAAATATGCCTGGATACTGGAGAATATCAAGATACCAACCAATGTTGAACTTAAGAACATCAGTGGATAATGAAATACAGTCCACAGCATAAGCAACAGCATTGGATAAGATAACAATACTTTTTTCCATTGCATAAGCAATAAGATACGCGCCCCCCATTTAGGACCTTGACGGAAATTCTTAAATGCGAATTTACTCATGGCGATGTTCTCGCGAACGTTGCTTCTTTCCCAACGGATAAACATCTTGTATAGATTTTTATAACGTACAGGTGTGTCTGTGTAAACATATGCATTTGATTGAAATAAGACATGATATCCTTGTTTCAAAATCATATTGGTCATCGCACGATCTTCACCGATATCAGAAGGCTGCCCCATAAATGTTTGGTTGATCCAATCTTCTAAACAGTTCATGACAGCTTCTTTGCGGTATCCCGAAAGCGCTCCTGGTGTACACATCACAGTACCTAGCATACTTTGTGCAGAACGTACAAATTCGAAGCTAAATACGAAGCTAACATTTAGCATACGTGGAATGATCGCTTTTTTGGTATTTAGTACACGCACATTTCCAGCTACTGCCCCACATTCCTTGTTTGTTACAAACGGGCTTGCCATATTACGTATGGTGTCTTTTTTTACAATAGAGTCACTGTCCACTGTAATAAAGATCTCTCCTGTTCCTAACTTAAAACCACGGTATAAGGCATGTCTCTTACCCATATTCTTAGGCTGTTTGTAAATCTCAACACGCTCGCCCAGTTCCAATTTGGCACGTTGTATCCATTCAAAAGTATTATCCTTACTACCGTCGTCAATCGCAATAATTTGCAGCTTTTTTTCTGGATAATCGCTGCTTGCTAAACTATGTAATGTATCATAAACCAGTTGTCCCTCATTATACGCCGGCACAATAATAGTACACGTTGGCAATTCTTCATCAGACACCGATGCTATTGGCTTGTATTTACGGTGAAGTACAATCAGAAAAATCAAAAAGCTGATTGCAATAACGGCAAGAAGTATACCGAAACCGATCAAAAATGTTCCTCCAATACTATCTAAACGTTGGAAACGTAACGCATCAAAGTCGGGCTGAAGCATATATACGCCAAAGACCGACGCAAATAAAATGAAAAATGTTGCTCCAACAATACCATACTCTTTAGGACCAAAGTTACTTTCTTCCTCTTTGCGAACTTTATTTTCAGATCGCTTTTCTGCTGCATTTACATCGTATACAGCAGGCTGCCATTGCTTGGTCATCTGCTTGGATACGATCGAGTTTTCTTTCATGTAATTCATAACCGTTCTATTTTAGATACACATTCGTTTTTTCAATCTTTAATTTAATATCGCTTTCGATATCTTTTGTAATGAAAATATTACGATTCCATAAACGCAAAACACATGCCTTTATTTCATGCCAAAAACACGATGCAATCCATAATTGTAACGTTATTGATACAAAAAGATTATATGTAAGACATTGGTTATTAGTTGTTTGATTTCGAATTGTAAAGGAAATTACTTAAAATGTGACTTCATTCTAATGAATGGATTTTTAAGATTTTTTAACATTTGCTATCTTTTTGTTAAAGGAAATTGACAGTTTTTGTCACTAACTGTGTAGCAAAACGGCCACCATTATAATGGAAAGGAGAAGGCAAAAAAAAAGACGCTCGCTAATGCGGGCGTCTTTCAAATGATCAATTTCTAATTTCTTTATCCGCCAAATTCCATCAGGTAATTTTTCAGAAAATCATTGAGATCACCGTCTAACACAGCTTGTGTATTGGATGTTTCGTAATTTGTCCGTAAATCTTTAATTAACTTATACGGATGTAGGACATAGTTTCGAATTTGGGAACCCCATTCGATTTTCTTTTTGTTTCCTTCAATAGCAGCTGTAGCTTCTTGGCGTTTACGCATTTCAATCTCATACAACTGTGATTTCAATAAACGCATCGCATTTTCCTTATTTTGTAATTGCGATCTGGATTCCTGATTCTTAATAATGATGCCCGTGGGTTTGTGGTGTAATCGAACTGCGGTTTCTACTTTATTTACGTTCTGCCCACCTGCACCACCAGAGCGGAAAGTATCCCATTCAATTTCAGAATCCTTCACATCGATCTCAATATTATCATCGATCAAGGGGTAAACGTAGACTGATGCAAAAGAGGTATGGCGTTTTGCGTTAGAATCAAATGGGGATATCCGAACGAGCCTATGTACACCATTTTCTCCCTTGAGGTAGCCGTAAGCAAAATCACCGGATATCTGCAGGGTAACACTCTTGATGCCGGCTACATCACCTTCCTGAGAATCTTGCTCGGTTACTTTATAACCATTTTTCTCGCCCCACATAATATACATCCGCATCAGCATGGCAGCCCAGTCGCAGCTTTCAGTACCGCCTGCACCGGCAGTAATCTGTAAGATTGCATCCAGCTGATCCTCTTCAGCACTAAGCATATTTTTAAATTCGAGCTCTTCGACTTTTTCTAAGGCGAGTTGATATTGTTCGTCCACTTCCTTTTCGCTGGCGTCGCCCGATTGGTAGAATTCATACATGACATAGGCGTCTTCAACCGCCGCTGCAACTTCGTCGAAGTGGTCTGTCCATACCTTTTGGGTTTTTATGGCCAGAAGTATTTTCTCTGCCGCTTTGGAATCGTCCCAAAAGCTTGCTTCAAGCGTAATCGCTTGATCTCTCTCTATTTCTTCTTTGCGTGCATCGATGTCAAAGATGCCTCCTCAGGGAAGTCACACGATCCCTCAAGTCTTGAATTTGTTCTTTTGTCATATCCGCTAAAGTATAAATTTTAATTAATAAATTCATGCCTCTGCCGAAGAACTTAACGTTGAATATCCGTTGGTAAATAGGGATATGTGACCTTTTTTTTTTAGTTTTGGTATTGTCAGCAGAATAAACCTTCATGTGAGGATCTACACTCGGTGTATTATAGCGATCTAGAAGACTTTTGTTGACGTTTAAAACAAATATTTTAGTAAAAACAGATGTTTCCAAAAATTAACTTTACACAGACGCAAGCCTATAAGGATCTCACCCAGCATTTTGGATCTTTATTTGGGCCATATAGTAATGATTTCAAAGATTTACGCCAACTTTTTGCAGAAGATCCTGCACGCTTCGATAAATTTTCAATAGCATTTGAAGATATTCTTTTAGATTATTCCAAGAATAGCATTACGCAAGACACGAGAGCACTCTTGGTGCAGCTAGCTAAAGAATGCGGTCTTGCTGAGGCAATAGGGGCGATGTTTTCGGGCGAGCGTATTAATGTCACCGAGAATAGGCCCGTGTTACACACGGCCTTGCGGAATCAATCTGATCAACCCGTTTACGTGGATGGTCAAGATGTGATGCCTGATGTTAAACGTGTATTGGCGCAGATGAAAGCTTTCACAGAAAACATCCTATCTGGTCAGTGGAAAGGATATACGGGCAAAGAGATTACCGATGTGGTCAATATCGGCATTGGCGGTTCAGATCTTGGTCCCGTGATGGTAACAGAGGCTCTTAAGGCTTATAAAACACGTTTAAATGTACATTTTGTTTCTAATGTGGACGGGACGCATATTGCTGAAACTTTGAAAGCTGTAGATCCTGAAACCACGTTATTTCTGATTGCTTCAAAGACGTTCACCACACAGGAAACAATGGCCAATGCCCATACAGCCAAAGACTGGTTTTTGGCAAGTGGCGCTCTTGAGGAAGACGTCGCTAAGCATTTTGCGGCATTGAGCACCAACACACAAGCAGTACAAACCTTTGGAATAGATACTCAAAATATGTTTGAATTTTGGGACTGGGTTGGCGGACGTTATTCGCTTTGGTCTGCAATAGGTCTTTCTATCAGTCTGGCAATAGGTTTTGACCGTTTCGAAGAGCTGCTAAAAGGTGCCTACGATGCCGATGTTCATTTCAAAGAAACTGCTTTTGAATCCAATATTCCGGTCATATTGGCTTTGCTTGGCGTATGGTACAATAATTTTTTTAAATCCGAAAGCCATGCAATTCTTCCCTATGATCAATATCTACACCGTTTTGCTGCCTATTTCCAACAAGGGGATATGGAAAGTAATGGAAAATATATTGATAGGAATGGCGAACAAGTGCAATATCAGACCGGCCCAATTATCTGGGGTGAGCCCGGTACAAACGGACAACATGCATTCTATCAATTAATCCATCAGGGAACCAAGTTGATCCCATGCGATTTTATTGCACCTGCAAATAGCCTTAATCCAATTGGAAATCATCATCAATTGTTACTGTCCAATTTTTTTGCGCAGACCGAAGCGCTAATGAATGGTAAAACAGCGGAAGAAGTGGTTGCCGAATTAAAGAAAGCTGGGAAATCAGATCAAGATATAGAAGCGCTTAAAGCTTATAAAGTTTTTTCGGGTAATCGCCCGACGAATTCCATCTTATTGAAAAAAATGACTCCACGCACATTGGGAAGACTTATTGCATTTTATGAACATAAAATCTTTGTCCAAGGTGTGATCTGGAACATCTATAGTTTCGATCAATGGGGCGTTGAACTAGGTAAACAGTTGGCCAACCAAATCCTTCCGGAATTAAATGATGACAACACGGTGTCAAGCCATGATTCTTCTACCAATGGATTGATCAATGCCTACAAGGCTTGGCGGAATTAAAATTTCTTACTCGATCTGAAGTAGATCATGGATGAAACATAGGAAGCGGGGCTGTTCAACTTTGGACAGCCCCGCTTTTTTTAATTATGGATGTATTCTACTACAGTATTTTTCAGTGCTCTAATTTCTACAAGTGTTACGATCTAATTTTTTGGATAACGTCATTTTCATACTTTTTTATGCTGTATTCTTATAGCATTCAAAATCGCCAAAAGGGCGACTCCCACATCCGCTATGACCGCTTCCCAAAGTGTTGCAACACCACCGGCCCCAAGGATCAAAACAATGACCTTTACGCCCATTGCCAAGATTACATTCTGCCAGACAATATTGCGGGTTATTTTTCCGATTTTGATGGCCGATAAGATCTTGTTGGGCTCATCGTTCTGGATTACGATATCAGCTGTCTCTATCGTCGCATCAGCGCCGAGTCCACCCATTGCGATGCCTACCTGTGCTAATGCAACTACTGGAGCATCATTTACACCATCACCGGCAAAGGCAACATGGCGTCCTTGATCGAGCAGTTGCTGTACATGGCTAACCTTATCCTCAGGGAGGAGGTCGCCATATGCCTCGTTTATCCCCAGCTCTTTGGCTACCATGTTTACTACCGCTGTTTTATCGCCAGATAACATGACCGTATAAAGACCTTGCGCACGCATTGCCTGAATAACGGCCTTCGATCCTGCTTTAATCCGGTCTGCAACGGTTATATAACCGGCATACTTGCCATCGATGGCAAGCATCACAATGGAATATACCATTTTCCTCAAATCATCCGGGTAGCTAATGTTGTATTTGTCCAATAGCTTGCTGTTGCCTGCTAGTGTTTGCTTTCCATTCACCGTGGCACAAAGTCCATGGCCTGCAATTTCCTGAATATTTTCCGTTTTTAGGGCTGTGCTGCCTGGATTATAACTGGCTATCGCCTTCGCAATGGGATGTGTGGAATGTACCTCTATCGCTTTCGCATAATCCAATAATTCTTGTGGCTCTCCATTGACTGCAACAACCTCCGTTACTTCAAATACACCCGCTGTGAGTGTACCTGTTTTATCCATTACTACAGTATCAACTGCGGTAATGGCATCGAGGAAGTTGCCTCCCTTAAATAATATTCCGTTTCGCGAGGCTAAACCTATTCCGCCAAAATAACCCAAGGGGATAGAAACAACTAGGGCGCAGGGGCAACTAATTACCAAGAAGACCAAACTCCGGTAGAACCAGTCCTTAAAACTATAGTCTTGCACAAAGCATAGGGGCACAATAAGCACCAATAGCGCAAGACCAAAGATTATGGGGACATATACTTTAGCAAATTTGGCAATAAACAACTGCGTTTTGGATTTACGCGCTGTAGCATCTTGTACCATTTCGAGGATTTTGCTCAACTTGCTATCCTCAAATTTGTTGGAGACCTCGATTTCTACAACCGTTTCCAAATTAATCATCCCCGCAAAAACCGTTTCACCCCTATATTTTGTATCAGGTTTACTCTCTCCCGTCAAAGCGGCGGTATTAAATGCGGCTTTTTCTGTATTCAACTTACCATCAAGAGCCACTTTTTCACCCGCTTTTACAAGGATGATTTCGCCAGTTGTGACAGTCTTTGGGTTTACCTGTTGCTGTTGGCCATTTCGTAATACAGTAACGGTATCGGGACGGATATCCAAGAGTGATTTGATCGATTTCTTGGCATTGTCTACGGCAGTGTCCTGAAACCATTCTCCGATTTGGTAGAATACCATTACCGCAACACCTTCTTCAAATTCTCCAATAGCGAATGCACCTAATGTTGCCATAGTCATCAAAAAGAATTCATTAAAAACATCAGCCCTTTTTGCCTTACGGAAAGCCATCAGGATAACAGGTATTCCCGCAAGCAGGTAAGCGATGCTATTTAGGGCTAAACTGATGCCAAACGGAAGAGTGATCTTGAAAGCATATTTCAATAAAAGTAAAGTAAGCAGGATGACAAGAGCGATGAGCAACTTGCTCTGGGCAATCCACCAAGGCTGCTCCTTTGTGGTAAGGGAGTGCTCTTTTGTGGCATTGCTATGCTCATGGTTGTGTTCACACATATATCAGCGTTTCTTTTTAAAAAATTAAATTTAACGATTTCTGCCGTAAATAGCGAGAGGAATGCGGATGGGTGTGTAATGTCAGTAGGCTGAGGTAAGGAATAAGAAATAAAAAAGGCGTTCGTATCAATTGATTTGAACACCTTTAACTACGTAATATAATGTATCTTTAATCTTTTGACATACTGCCAACGATCATCTCTAATACGGCAACGACAATGGCAAACAGCGCGGCAGTCCAAAAACCATCTACATCAAATTTTGAACCGAGTAGCCAATCGGACAGCAGAACCATTAATACTGTAATAATAAAGGATACCAAACCCAGTGTTAGCCAATTTAAGGGGAACGTAAATAACCGTAAAATCGATCCTACAGTTGCATTGACAAATCCAATCACGAGTCCGGTAACAATGGCCCAGCCAAATCCAGCAACATGAGCTCCAGGTACAAGCCAGCAGGCAACCGCCACGACCAACCCGGTAAGTAAAAGACTAATAATAAATTTCATAATATGTGCTAATTTTTGTAAGTAGTTAAAAAAAAATAATCTGATTATAATGTTGCAAACCCAATGCCAAACTTTATTGACGTATGAATTCTAGGTATTACGATAAAAAGGCTTTCTGCAGGTTAATGGTCAGATACATTAAGGATATTTTGTTGTTAACTAAATGTAGTTTTGATATTAAATATATGCGAGCATAGTAAATATTTCTTATCTTTATTTATAACGAGCTTCACTTGCTCATAAAAATAATAAACCCATGAAGAAAATTATGATGTCATTCCTAATGTTGCTGATTACGGTAACATTATTTGCGCAAACAGATCCCATCATCGGAAAATGGGAAAATCCAAGTGGCGAAGGCCGTGTTGAAATTTACAAAAAAGGCGATAAGTTTTTTGGTAAACTGTATTGGCTGAAATTTCCTAACAACGAAGCGGGTCAGCCAAAGAAAGATATAAAAAATCCAGATAAAGCATTACAGGGTAGAAACGTACAAGGCCTGGAGATCTTGACCAATTTTGAAAAAGATGGCAGTACCTATGTCGACGGAAAGATTTACGATCCCAAATCAGGCAAAACATATAGCTGTAAGATGACGCTTAAGGGAGATAAGCTTGATATCAGAGGCTATATGGGGGTGAGCCTGCTCGGTCGTACAGAGACATGGAAAAGAATTCATTAAGAACTGTAATAGCCGCTAAATCGGCATAATCCGCTAGCATGCACAGCTGCGGTCTCAGTCAAAAAGGCAATTTATTCCATGGCAGTAAATTGCCTTTTTGGTTTTGTGCGGGAATTACAGTATTTTCATCCCTACAAATCCTAAATATTAGCTTTATGGCCGTAAAAATGTCTTATGTTGAGAATGTCAAGCTTGCACTACAATCTATTGTAGGGAATAAGCTGCGCACATTTCTGACAGCACTGATTATTGCCATAGGAATGATGGCCCTTATAGGGGTGTTGACCTCGATAGATGCCATGAAGAACTCCCTGACAGACTCCTTTTCATCGATGGGGTCAAACTCTTTCAACATCCGCAACCGCGGGCTCAATGTTCGCATCGGGAATGAGGGGACGCGCTCCAAAGTCTTCGCTAATATAACCTATGCACAGTCCGTTCGATTTAAACAAGATTTCCACTTTAATGCATTGACATCAGTCAGTGCCAATGTGAGCTGGAATACGACTGCAAAATTTCAATCCAAAAAGACAAACCCCAATATTGGCCTGATAGGCACCGACGAAAATTATCTGCAGACATCGGGGTATGTTGTCAACGAAGGCCGTAATTTTTCCACCAGAGAGGTAGAAACAGGTAGTGGTGTTATTATCATTGGCAGTGAAGTTAGTAAAATGCTTTTCAATGAAATCATTGATCCGGTGGGGCAGTTTATTACCGTTAACAACATCCGTTATTTGGTTATCGGCGTATTAAAAAGTAAAGGTTCCTCTGCGGGGATGGGTGGCGATAGGGCATGTTTTATTCCGCTGATCAAGGCAAGGGCAGTGATGCAGGGTGCTGAGCCCTCCTATGTGATAACTGTTTCATCCAACGATCCTATGCGATTGGAAGCGGCGATTGGTGAAGCTACTATCGTATTTAGAAACATCCGCGGATTGGCCTCCAGGCAAACCAATGATTTTGAAATTACCAAGTCCGATGCGGTTGCCCAGATGCTGATGCAAAATATGGCAATGGTGACTTTAGGGGCTGTAGTGATTGCTTTTATCACCCTTGTGGGCGCTTCAATTGGATTGATGAATATTATGCTTGTTTCGGTCACGGAGCGGACACGCGAGATCGGTATACGTAAGGCGATCGGAGCAACACCGAGTGTTATCCGTAAACAGTTTTTGATGGAAGCAATTGTGATTTGCATGATCGGTGGTGTTGCCGGGATCTTTATCGGTATTCTGATCGGTAATATCCTGGCCCTGCAGCTCGGTACATCTTTTATAATACCGTGGGGAGCAATTATTATGGGCTTTGCAGTATGCGGACTCGTCGGTATGCTGTCGGGTTATTATCCAGCTTCAAAAGCATCTAAATTGGATCCGGTCGATGCGCTCCGATACGAATAAACTTTCTCTCTGCTTTCAGTAATTTAATTGCCTTTAAGAAAGATAAGAGATTACTTTTAAGAAAGATAAGACCTATTGTTACACGATGGCTTTTACGCGTATTCGTGTCTTTTTTATTGGAGCTGCAGAGATGGGACAAACGCGTATTTTATGCAATCGGTTTAATGTTACCAAATCATTGATTTGGGATAAATTCTCCGTGAATAACGTCCATCAGGGAAGGTAACACAAGTTATTCCAATGAAAAAACTGTAATATTGTATAAAAATTAAAATCGAATTATGTACACAACATTACAACCAGTTTTAGCAAAGGAATTGGAAGCAATCAAAGAAGCGGGATTGTATAAACAAGAGCGCGTGATCGTTACTCCGCAGGGAGCAGATATCAAAGTAAGCACAGGGCAAGAAGTTGTCAATTTTTGTGCTAACAATTATTTGGGTCTGTCTTCGCACCCAAAAGTAATCGAGGCTGCTAAGAAAGCGATTGATACGCATGGTTATGGAATGTCCTCAGTACGTTTCATCTGTGGTACCCAAGATGTGCATAAAGAATTAGAGGCAAAAATTTCTAAATTTCTCGGAACAGAAGATACTATTTTATATGCGGCTGCATTTGACGCTAATGGTGGAGTGTTTGAGCCCTTATTTGGTGCTGAGGATGCCATCATTTCCGACGAATTAAATCATGCTTCTATCATAGACGGTGTTCGTTTGTGTAAAGCACAACGTTTCCGTTATAAAAATGCGGATATGGCTGATCTGGAAGCGCAATTGCAGGCTGCATCCGGTGCTCGGCACAAAATCATTGTTACAGATGGAGCGTTTTCGATGGATGGATCTGTCGCTCCACTGGATAAGATCTGTGATCTAGCAGATAAATACCAGGCGCTTGTGATGATCGATGAATCGCATTGTACTGGATTTATCGGAGCGACGGGACGTGGTACACATGAGCTTTTCAATGTGATTGATCGTGTAGATATCATTACTGGTACGTTGGGTAAGGCATTAGGTGGAGCATCAGGTGGTTTTACTTCCGGAAAAAAAGAAATTATCGATTTGTTACGTCAGCGTTCACGTCCTTACCTATTTTCAAACACCCTAGCACCGGCTATTGCTGGAGCTTCCGTTGCGGTATTGGACATGCTGAGTGAGACTACTGCATTGCGCGACAAGCTGGAATCAAATACCATCTACTTTCGTGAAAAAATGACCGCTGCGGGTTTCGATATCAAGCCAGGTTTCCACCCGATCGTGCCTGTTATGCTCTATGATGCGAAATTAGCGCAGGAGTTTGCATCAAAAATGTTGGAGGAAGGAATTTACGTGATTGGCTTCTACTATCCCGTTGTACCTCAAGGAAAAGCTCGTATTCGGGTGCAGATTTCAGCTGGACACGAGCTTGCACACCTAGATAAAGCAATTGCCGCCTTTACTAAAGTAGGTAGAGAATTAGGTGTAATTAAATAAAATACACATAGTTATAAAATTTATGGTGCAAAATGTTTATCTTTGCACCCTGAATTTAAAAACAAATTTACTTGCTAGATGCAAAATATTAGAAACATAGCGATTATCGCTCACGTCGATCACGGTAAAACTACGTTGGTAGACAAAATCTTACACTTCACAAATCTTTTTAGAGATAATGACGGTACAGGTGATTTAATTCTGGATAATAATGATTTAGAACGTGAACGCGGTATTACTATCGTCGCTAAAAACGTTTCTGTAGAATATAAAGGTGTAAAAATTAACGTTATTGATACACCTGGTCACGCCGATTTCGGTGGTGAGGTTGAGCGTGTATTGAAAATGGCTGATGGTGTTGTTTTGCTTGTGGATGCTTTCGAAGGTCCAATGCCACAAACACGTTTCGTTACTCAAAAGGCATTATCATTAGGTTTGAAACCTTTGGTAGTTGTGAATAAAGTTGATAAAGAAAACTGTCGCCCTGAAGAGGTGTACGAAAACGTATTTGATTTATTCTATAGTCTGGATGCAACAGAAGAACAATTGGCATTCCCAGTATTATACGGTTCATCCAAACATGGTTGGATGTCAACAGATTGGAAAGAAAAGAAAGAAGATGTATCTGAATTATTAGATGCTATCATCAGTCATTTCCCACCTTCCCCATTTGTTGAAGGTACATTGCAAATGCAGATCACATCGTTGGATTACTCTACGTTCGTTGGACGTATCGCTATCGGTCGTGTAGCACGTGGTACAATCAAAGAAGGTCAACCTATTTCGTTGGTAAAACGTGATGGCAAAATCGTTAAATCACGCGTAAAAGAACTGCATACATTCGAAGGCTTAGGTCGTCGTCGTGTGGAAGAAGTTAAATGTGGAGATATCTGTGCAGTAGTTGGTATTGAAGGTTTTGATATTGGTGACACCATTGCAGATTTCGAAAACCCAGAACAATTGGAAGTTATCAGCATTGATGAACCGACAATGAACATGTTGTTTACGATCAATAACTCTCCATTCTTTGGTAAAGAAGGTAAATTGGTTACTTCAAGACACATTCACGATCGTTTACAAAAGGAATTAGAAAAGAACTTGGCTTTACGCGTTGTTCCTACGGAATCTCCAGATGCTTGGTTGGTATACGGACGTGGTATTCTTCACTTATCTGTATTGATCGAAACAATGCGTCGTGAAGGTTACGAATTGCAAGTAGGTCAACCGCAAGTAATCTTGAAAGAAATTGATGGCAAAAAATGTGAACCTATCGAAGTATTGGTAGTTGACGTGCCTGCAGAGGTTTCTGGTAAAGTTATTGAATTAGTCACGCAACGTAAAGGTGAACTTCTAGTGATGGAGACGAAAGGCGAAATGCAACATCTTGAGTTTGAAATCCCTTCTCGTGGTATCATTGGTCTACGTAACAACGTATTGACTGCTACTGCTGGTGAAGCTGTAATGGCTCACCGTCTGAAAGGATACGAGCCTTGGAGAGGAACAATTCCTGGACGTCTGCACGGTGTATTGATCTCCTTAGATAAAGGTACAACTACAGCATACTCTATCGATAAATTGCAAGATAGAGGTAAGTTCTTTGTTGATCCAGGTGTCGATATTTATGAAGGCCAGATCTTAGGCGAGCATATTCGTGACAATGACTTAACGATCAACATCGTTAAAGGTAAACAGTTGACAAATATGCGTGCATCGGGTACAGATGATAACACACGTATCGCACCAGCGATTAAATTCTCTTTAGAGGAGTCTATGGAGTATATCCAAGCGGACGAATATATTGAGGTTACACCACAATCTATCCGCTTACGTAAAATCTATTTGACTGAAAATGAGCGTAAAGTAAACGCGAAGAAATTCCAATAGTCAATCGTAGAACAGGATACATAAAAAGCCATCGAATATTTTATTCGATGGCTTTTTTATGTACTAAAGAAAACCGAACTGCTTTTTAATTCGCAGGAATATAATCAGCCATAATACGTAACTTTGTGTGAGATAAGGATTATTATGAGTAAACAGGTGGAGCATACTCCAAAAGAATATATTCAGATAAAGGGAGCAAGAGTTAATAACTTAAAGAATATTGACGTTGATATCCCTAAAAATAAACTAGTTGTTATCACTGGAATGTCGGGCTCGGGAAAATCCTCCTTAGCCTTTGATACGCTTTATGCTGAGGGCCAACGACGCTATGTCGAAAGTCTCTCTTCCTATGCCAGACAATTTATGGGGCGGATGAACAAACCGGAGGTGGATTACATCAAAGGTATTGCTCCAGCAATTGCCATTGAGCAACGTGTCATTACCTCCAACCCCCGCTCGACGGTAGGCACATCGACGGAGATCTATGACTATCTGAAATTGTTATATGCCCGTATCGGAAAGACAATTTCTCCTATATCCGGTCGTGAGGTGACGAAAGACAGTGTGAGCTCAGTGGTGGATTTTGCGCTGAATTTAGGCGATGATACGACCGTGACGCTTCTTGCTCCGCTCATTCCCTCTCATGGGCGTAAGTTAAAGGAAGAACTTTCTCTGCTTTTGCAGAAAGGTTTTGTGCGTATTTTCTACGGAGATCGTATGCAGAAAGTTGAAGCGGTGATAGAGGACAAAGCCATCGCCAATAAAGACCTCCAAGATGGAGAAGTGCTTATTGTTGTCGACCGCGTGCGTATTGAACAGGATGATGATACGGTAAATCGACTTTCTGATTCTATCCAAACTGGTTTTTTCGAAGGTAAGGGTGAACTCTATATGGAAGAAAATGGTCAGCGCCATCATTTCTCCCATAAATTTGAACTCGACGGAATAACATTTGAAGAGCCTACTCCAAATTTCTTCAGTTTTAATAACCCTTATGGTGCCTGTCGCCGATGTGAAGGTTACGGTAAAATCATTGGTATTGATCCCGATCTTGTTATTCCCGACAAAAGCCGGTCGGTGTACGACGGCGCAATAGCACCTTGGCGAGGAGAGAAAATGGGCGAGTGGCTACAAAAGCTTGTTAAAAGTTCATTAAAGTTCGATTTTCCGATACATCGTGCCTACATGGATCTGACCAAGGCGCAAAAGGAGCTCTTGTGGACAGGAAATAAATATTTTGCTGGTCTTACGCAGTTCTTTGAAGAGCTCGAATCCCAGACCTATAAAATTCAATACCGGGTGATGTTATCTCGCTATCGTGGGAAGACAGATTGCCCAGACTGCCGTGGCACACGATTACGGAAGGATGCGACTTACGTCAAAGTTGGCGGAAAATCCATCACAGATGTTGTATTGATGCCTTTAGAAGAGGCGCTGGAATTCTTTAAAAGTTTGCCACTGGTGGGTAATGAACTGGTCATTGCCAAAAGACTGCTCGCTGAAATTAATAACAGATTGCAATTTTTGTGCGATGTTGGATTAAGTTACCTAACCTTGAATCGGCTTTCAAATACGCTTTCAGGTGGAGAGTCGCAGCGAATCAATCTGGCGACTTCCTTGGGAAGTTCGCTTGTAGGTTCTATTTATGTATTGGACGAACCCAGTATTGGTCTCCATCCGCGTGATACACAGCGCCTGATTTCTGTACTGAAATCACTTCGCGATGTGGGTAACACCGTGGTTGTAGTCGAACATGAGCAAGAGATGATGGAATCTGCGGATTATCTGATTGACATCGGACCTGAAGCAGGTATTCATGGTGGTGAGATGGTCTTTGCGGGTACCTATCAGCAGATTCTAAAGGATGGTAAAAGCTTGACCGGTCAATACCTGAGTGGAAAAAGCCGGATTGAAGTCCCTAAGAAACGCCGTTCGTGGACCAATAGCGTTACCATTAAGGGAGCCCATGAAAATAATTTGCAGGGAATTGATGTACAATTTCCATTGAATACGTTCACGGTTGTTACCGGTGTTTCGGGATCCGGTAAAACCTCGTTGGTGAAGCGTATCCTTTATCCTGCATTGCAGAAGTCTATTGGCAATTACTCCGGGGAACAAACGGGTATTTATGATGCGATTGAGGGAGATATTGCCCGAGTTGAACAAGTTGAAATGGTCGATCAAAACCCGATTGGCCGTTCGTCGAGGTCCAATCCGGTCACGTATGTGAAAGCTTGGGATGAAATCAGGGCTTTATATGCCAGTCAGGCACCAGCTAAAGCTGCCGGATTGAAACCTGCTGCATTTTCATTTAATGTTGAAGGTGGACGATGCGATGTCTGTCAGGGTGAAGGCGAAGTTAAAATTGAAATGCAATTTATGGCTGATATTGTTTTACCCTGTGAGGCCTGTGGTGGAAAACGATTTAAGCAGTTTGTACTTGATGTACAGTACAAAAATAAGTCGGTCGCAGATGTTCTCGAGCTAAGTGTTGATGAAGCGATCGTATTCTTTGCAGACCAGCCTAAAATATTGGCCAAACTGCAGCCTCTACAGGATGTCGGACTGGGCTATGTTAAACTCGGTCAATCGTCGAGTACCCTATCGGGAGGTGAAGCCCAACGGATCAAGCTCGCTTCTTTCTTAATCAAAGGAAATAATAGCAAGAAGACACTCTTTATCTTTGATGAGCCAACGACAGGCTTGCATTTTCAGGATATCAAAAAGCTCTTGAAATCATTTGATGCATTGATTGCTTTAGGGAACAGTATCTTGGTGATTGAACACAATATGGATATGATTAAATCGGCCGACTGGGTCATTGATATTGGTCCTGAAGGCGGAAATAAAGGCGGTAAACTCGTTTTTGCGGGTCTTCCCGAAGAACTAATTCAATGTAAAGATTCTTATACAGGGCAATTTTTAAAAGCACATTTAAAAGATTAAATCCTACTTTAGCCTGTGAAATTGATAAAACAAATAGTTTAATACTTAATACGATTATGATTAAAAGATTTTTTTTAAGCGTCGTCCTTGGAATAGCAGCGCTTTCGTCCATGGCGCAGCAGCCGGAAAAACCAAAATTGGTTGTCGGCCTGATGGTGGACCAAATGCGGTGGGATTATTTGTATCGTTTTGCCGATCGATATGGCAATGATGGTTTCAAACGACTTTTGAAAGAAGGGTTCTCCTGCGAAAATACATTGATTAATTATATCCCGACCTATACGGCTATTGGGCACAGTTCGGTCTATACAGGATCTGTTCCCTCCATACATGGGATTGCTGGTAACGACTGGATTGAAGAACAGACCGGAAAGAATATGTATTGTACGCAGGACGATTATGTTGTCGGTGTAGGTACTACCGGAAAGGAGGGGCAACAGTCTCCACGCAATTTGCTTGCATCTACTGTAACCGATCAATTAAAATTAGCCTCCAACTTTAAATCCAAAGTCATCGGTATTGCGATTAAAGACCGCGGAGGGATCTTGCCGGCAGGGCATTTTGCGGATGCGGCCTATTGGTTTGAAGCAAAATCCGGTGATTGGATTACGTCCAATTTCTACATGGACAAACTTCCAAAATGGGTGATGGACTTCAATAAGAAAAAATTAGCTGAGAAATATCTGAAAGGCGACTGGAAGCCGATGTACGACATCAGTACATACGCTGCCAACAGTATTGCAGATGACAATATCTATGAAGGCAAATATGCGGGTGAAGAGAAACCCACGCTACCTCGCGCCACTTCCAAGTTGATGAAAGACGAGGGCTATGAGCTGATCAAAACCACGCCAATGGGCAATCAGTTTACATTGGATATGGCCATGGAGGCAATCAAAAATGAACAGATGGGTAATAACCCAACTAACAATACCGATTTTCTTTGTGTGAGTCTCTCTGCTACAGATTACGTAGGACACCGCTATTCATTAACAGCCGTGGAGATTGAAGATATGTATCTGCAACTTGATAAACAACTTGCCGAATTCTTCAAATACCTGGATAACACCGTGGGCAAGGGTAACTATACGTTCTTTATGACGGCAGACCATGGCGCTTCTTATAACTCAAGATTCTTTATGGATATGAAAGGCAATGGAGGTTATTTCTATTCCCGTCAGATTATCACAGGTCTTAACAAGACGCTTAAAGATAAATTTGGACAAGAGAAGCTTGTAAAAAGCATGATGAATTATCAGGTTCATTTAAACAATCAGTTGATCGATTCTTTACAGTTGGATCGCGATAAAATAAAAGAGACCATCATTCGTGAACTTCGTCATACCGAGGGCGTGGCCTATGTTGCTGATATGGAGAAGGGTGAAAGCCTGATGATTCCAGCGCCTATTCGGGAAAAAATGATCAATGGTTATAACTTTAAGCGCAGTGGTGCTATCCAGATTGTTTGCGAACCACAGTGGTACGATGGTACGCCTCGCTCGACAGGTACAACCCATGGTACCTGGTCTGCATACGATTCCCATATTCCTTTGGTATTTATGGGGTGGGGCATCAAGCCTGGCGTATCCAATACAGAGGTACATATTGTGGATATTGCACCTACAATTGCAGCACTTTTGCACATTACCGAACCAAATGGCAGTATTGGAAAACCCATCACGGCGGTATTGGGGCAATAAAAAAAGGCAGTAGATACGTTTCCAGTATAGCGAGGTGAAACTCGCTTGGGTGATTATAGCTGGTCTACGCATGAAATGGTGAGGGTTTTATTCTATTGAATAAAAAACGTAAATTTGCGATTCAACAGGGGGTTAATAAAGTATGCTTTCCAAAAAAACAAAATATGCAATAAAGGCACTGATGGTGCTTGGTCGTAACTACGGTAATGAGCCTATGCAAATCGTAAAGATTGCGCAGGAAGAGAATATTCCCAAGAAATTTTTGGAACAGATTCTGCTCGAAATGCGAAATGCCGGAATTCTCTATAGCAAGAAAGGTGCTGGGGGCGGGTATAGCCTTAATAAGGCGCCAGAGGACGTTTTCTTATCGCAGGTTATGCGCTTGATCGATGGACCCATCGCGTTGCTGCCTTGTGTGAGTTTAAATTTCTACCGCTCCTGCGAGGAGTGTACCCAAGAGCATGCCTGTGGCATACGCGATACATTCGTTGAGGTAAGAAATGCCATGTTGCAGATATTGAATGATACGAGTATTGCCCATTTAATCAATAAGGAAAAAGAATTGAACTTAAATGTAGATTAAAGGAAATAAAATATTTTTTTCATTTGTAATGGAGGCCTGACTTATTTGTCAGGCCTCTTTTTTTTGTCATTATATTTTTGGAATACAATGTTTTAAGCTAATCATTTTTTCAAAATTTAAGGTCTTTTTAATTATATAATTATTTAACATTATTTTACGAATTTTCCGTAGTATTAGCGGTATATTTACCTGACAATATATAAACGTTAATTTATGAAACTAACCTATTCCCTAGTTTTGTTTCTTTTGCTAGCTATCCTAAGTACGAAATCCTATGCACAGCATAAGCTTTCGGGTTCGGTTGTGGATGGCAAGGATCTTGCAAAACTACATCAGGCTTCAATCGCACTGCTTAACCCCGAAGATTCGGTCTTGATTACCTTTGGTCGGACAAAAGAAAATGGAACGTTCCAACTCGCAAATCTGGATACAGGAACTTATAAAATGGTCGTTTCCTATCCCCAATATGCAGATTTGGTAAGGGATATCCAAGTCACTGTCGGAGACTCAGACATTGGATTGGTTAAACTATCCAAAGCAGCCCTACTATTGGAGGAGGTGCAGGTGAATGGCAAAATTCCGGTGGTTATTAAAGGGGACACCATCGAATACGATGCCGGTAGTTTCAAAGTTGATAAGGATGCCAAAGTTGAGGACCTGTTAAAAGTATTGCCCGGTATTACGATGGATGGATCTGGCAAGATTACCGCTCAGGGCAAAGAAGTGAAAAAAGTACTGCTCGATGGGGAGGAGTTCTTCGGTGATGATCCCACGTTAATTACTAAGAATATTCGGTCCGATATGGTCAGTAAAGTGCAGGTTTATGAAAAGAAATCAGACCTCGCCGTTCGAACGGGGGTAGATGATGGGGAGCGCACGCAGACCATTGATATCAAACTCAAAGAAGATAAGAAGAAGGGACTATTTGGGCAAGCTGTTGCCGGAGCGGGTACGGATCACTATTACGGCGGTAAAGTGATGTTCAATAAGTTTAAAGGTTCGCAAAAAATTGCCGCGTATGGCATTCTTGCCAATGACGGTATGGTCGGACTGGGCTTTGAAGATAGCCAGAAATATGGCGTTGGGGGGAGCAGCAATGTGCAGGTGATGGAAGGTGGAGGTATTATGATTACCTCGGGTGGCGATGGTTCTGATGGCGACTGGGACGGTACGTATTCTGGTGGAGGAGTACCTCGAGCGATCAATATGGGAGCTAGCTATTCCGATAAAACCAAAGATGATAAGCACAAGATCAATGTCAACTTTAAGCGTAATCAGATCCGTGTAGGTAACACCAGTACCTACAATGCGCAAAACAATCTGCCTGAGCGGGCGCAGGTAGACAATAACGTGACGCGGTCGGAGAACGAAAGTAAATCCAATACCGCTAACTTGAGGTATGATTTGAAGTTGGATTCGATGTCCGATTTGACCGTTAATATGGGATTTGTGAAATCGAGCCGTGATAATTTCTCTTTTTCTGATGCTGATCAACGTACATTGGATGGAGTCTTGATCACAAAGACGACATCAAAAAATGATTTGACTGGTGATCAGGATCGATTTAACGTCAATGCGATGTTAACACGCCGCTTCAGAAAAGAGCGCCGTTCTATCACCTTTAATATGAGTGCAAATACGGATCAGAATCGTTCCAAAATCCAATATTTCTCTGAAAACATCTTTCAAAGTTCAGGTGATACGACCCTGATTGATCAATTTAAAAATGATAAGCTGGCCAACAATACCTACAGTGCCTCAGTAACTTATTCGGAGCCCTTGTCAAAACGACTGACTGCCGCCGTTGGATATGCATTCAACAGCAGTAAATCGGAAACGCTGAATCAGTCTTTTGATAAAGATCCCGTTACAGGTGAATATACTGTGCTAGATCAAAATCTATTAAATGATTTTGATTTCACCAGTTTGAAAAATGCAGTGAATACTTCGCTGAATTACAAATCGAGTACGTTGACTGTCAATGTAAGCAATAGGGTGGATTTTGAGGATGTGAAGAGGACCTATAACAATCTAAATACAGCATTACAGCGCAATCAAACGTCAGTTAATCCGGTTTTCTCGGTTAATTATAAAATCTCGAAAAGTAAAAATATCAATTTCCGTTACAGCGGACGTACCAATCAACCTTCTTTGACGCAGATAGAGCCCCTAAAACAAAACGCCCAGCCGCTTATTGAATATCTGGATAATCCAAACCTAAAAGCCGGCTTTAACAATTCGTATTCAATTGATTACAACAACTATAAGCAGTTGAAAGATCAGAGCATCTATTTTTATGTGAATGCCGATCAAGGTAAGAATAGCATTAACAATAGCGTGCGCTACGATTTGGACAGAGGTACACAGCAGATTTCCTATGTTAATATTGACAAGGACAATTGGCGGATGTATGGTGGTAGTGGGTACAGTTTTGTCCTGCAAAAAAAATGGGGACTGAAAATGAATCTCGGGATGCAGGTACAGTACAATAGTCAATTTAGTTACCTATCATCGTATACCGAAGAGCCAAAGCTCAATAGAAATCAAACGTGGAGTGTTTCACCGAATATCGGTTTTAGTCGCTACAAGGCAAATAAGATGGATTTGTATATTTCCATCAGGCCAGGTGTTCAGCAAATGAATTCCTATTTGCAGCCCGAGTTAAATCGTTCCACTTTTACTTTGAGGACCTATTCCGAGCTCACGTATTACCTGCCAAAAGATTTCAAAATCTCCTTAACGACCAATCAAAATTATCAGGCTGCTACGAAAACTTTACAGTCCATTAACGTTGTGAACATGAATGGTTATGTTTCCAAAAAACTATTGAAAGATAAATCGTTGGAAGTGCAGGTGTTCGTCAATGATATTTTAAATAAAAATAATGGCGTGTACCGTTATCAAAACGGAACGTCATTTATTCAGACGAGCAACGACGTATTGCGCCGTTATGGTATGCTAAAAGTAATCTACAATTTTACATCAATGAACCGTCCATGATAAAATTATCCATTTTTTTGTCCAGCGTTAAGGTGAATTTTAATTCTGATAAGCTCCATCTGGTCGATGGAAAAATAAAATTATTTACAGATGAAAGGAGATATCAAATGAGTAACTATACGAAATTGATGATTTGGGTTTTGTTGCTGTGCATGAGCACGGCACAAGCACAGCATGCCTATTTTCCGAGCAGCGGAATAGTGACCTATGAACGGAAGTTTCATGTGCAGAACTTCTTGAAGCGTAATTACCTCAACAAACCAGATTTAGATACCTGGGACAAGTTAACGGTCGACAATGCCGTCAAAAATGGTCCTACCGAGGTGGTGACCCATCATATGTTAAAATTTTACGATCATGAAACTCTATTTGAAACCATTCAGGAAGACTATCCTCCGAGTTACCGCAGTGTCACTCGATATCAGCCCATTCTTGCAGATTCAAAAACTTATATCAATTTTCAACAGCAGGAGTTTCTCAAATTGCTTCCATTTGGTGATGATCAACTTTTACTTAAAGATTCATTGCCTGCTGTAAAATGGAAGTATACTGACGAATATCGAAATATTGCCGGATACGACTGTCGAAGAGTGAATGGAATTGTGCAAGATTCGGTGTATGTGGTTGCTTTTTTTGCGGGGCAAATTCCTGTTCCGGGTGGTCCGGAACTTATTCATGGGCTACCAGGGCTAATCATGGGGGTGTCCATTCCAAGTATGAACGTCAATATGTTTGCAACCAAGGTGGAAATCACAAATGCTCCGGTTTCAAATGTGCTCACCAAGAAGAAAAAAGTGGTGGCCGAATCTCGAGCAGAGATCCTGAAAAAGCTGAGAGACACGGTTTACGATTATTTGGATGAAAAGGATTTTAAGAAACGTATGCAGAGCATATTCTTTTAACCAGCGAACTATGCTAAAGGAGAAAAGATAGGCTACTACCACAAAGTGGTGGCCTCGAAGTACCTATCAAAAATAGCCTATAAAATAGCCTATAAAAAAGCCTGTCCACACGAACAGGCTTTTATTATACATGTCTGGCGTTTGCTATTAACGCACCGTACTTCCTACTTTAATTGTTGTCTCTGGTTTGACGAAATCCAGTCTACCATCGGCATCTTCTGCCATAAGGATCATTCCCTGTGACATAATTCCTTTTATTTCCCGGGGCTCAAGGTTGACCAATATGGACACCTGACGGCCCACAATTTCTTCAGGGCTAAAGAATTCTGCAATACCCGAAACTACCGTCCGTGTATCAATACCCGTGTCGATGGTCAACTTCAATAATTTCTTTGTTTTGGCAACTTTTTCAGCTGCTGTAATGGTTCCGACACGGATATCCATTTTAACAAAATCGTCGAAGCTGATATTTTCTTTTGCAGGAGCAACCTTTGCGTTGTCGGCTAGGTTTTTTGCTTTCGCTGCTGTAAGCTTATCAAGCTGGAAGTCGACCTGTTCGTCTGTTATCTTTTCAAATAACAGTTGTACTTCACCCAGTTGATGCCCCACCTCAATCAACGCATCTGAACCTGCGTCATTCCAGTTCCCCTGAGGAAAATTGAGCATTTCAAATAATTTGGTTGCTGTTTTAGGCAAAAACGGCTGCGCAAGGACAGCAAGGTTCGCAACGATCTGTGCCGCTACGTTTAATATTGTTTTAACCCGTTCTTCATCCGTTTTGATGATTTTCCATGGTTCCTCATCCGCAAGATACTTATTGCCAAGGCGGGCAACATTCATGAATTCTGCCAAAGCTTCGCGGAAACGGAATTGTTCTAAAGAAGATTTAATAGAAACCGGATATGATTTTAATTCATCCAATACCGCTTGGTCTACCGTAGACAATGCAGCTCCCCTCAATACCCTACCATCAAAATATTTGTGGGAAAGTACCATAACACGGTTCACAAAGTTGCCCAAGATAGCTACCAGCTCATTGTTTATACGGGCCTGGAAGTCCTTCCAGGTAAACTCAGCATCTGATGTTTCTGGTAATATAGACGTTAATACATAACGCAATTCATCCTGTTTGTTTGGAAATTCCTGTAGATATTCATGTAGCCAAACCGCGTGGTTTCTAGAAGTAGACAGCTTATCGCCCTCCAGGTTAAGGAATTCGTTGGCCGGAATATTTTCAGGCAAAATGTAACCGCCGTGCGCATGAAGAATAGCGGGGAAAATAATACAGTGGAAGACAATATTATCTTTTCCGATAAAATGGATCAATGTAGAATCATCGGCAGGGTTTTCATGTGTTTTCCAATAGTCCTCCCAGTTTTTGCCATGGTCTAATGCCCACTGTTTCGTTGCAGAGATGTAACCGATAGGCGCATCCAACCAGACATAAAGTTTTTTACCCTGTGCTTCTTCCAACGGTACATCGACACCCCAGTCCAGATCACGGGTCATTGAACGCGGTTGTAAACCCGATTTAAGCCAAGACTGGCATTGGCCAAACACGTTGGATTTAAGGATATTTTTCTTTCCTTCGATCAGCCATTTTTCAAGCCATGGTTGGTATTTATCCAAAGGAAGGTACCAGTGCTTTGTTTCTTTCAATACCGGTGTCTTTCCGCTCAATGTCGAAATCGGATTGATCAGGTCTGTCGGGCTGAGGGATGTGCCACACTTTTCACATTGGTCGCCATAGGCACCTTCGGACTTACAATTTGGACAAGTACCTGTAATATAGCGGTCGGCCAAAAACTGGTGGTACTCCTCATCGTAGTACTGTTCGGAAAATTTTTCGACAAATTCGCCTTTGTTGTAAAGGTTCAAGAAGAAATCCTGCGATAACTGGTGATGTATAGGTTCTGACGTACGGTGGTATATATCGAAAGAAATCCCAAACTCTTCAAAGCTTTCTTTAATTTGTTGATTGTATTTGTCAATGATTTGTTGAGGGGTAATGCCCTCTTTTTTTGCACGGATGGTAATCGCCGCACCATGCTCATCCGAACCACATACATAAACGACATCTTTTTGATTTAGACGCAAATAGCGGACAAAGATATCCCCTGGGATGTATGCTCCAGCAAGGTGTCCAATATGTAAAGGACCATTGGCATACGGTAATGCCGATGTGATGGTATAACGTTTTTTATCTAGAATACTCAATGCTTGAACGATATTAAAGTGTGTACTTGTTTTCTTTGGCAAACTTAGATAAATTGCTGTTTATATGCAATATAAATGCGTATCATATCAAATAATCGCAAAAATATTATTCCAAATAGCGGTAGAAAACTCAGATAAATTTACGTTTATTTGTAGGGATAAGCACATAGTTTTCCCATAAATTTTTTATTAGGGTCTAGCCTTTG
Source organism: Sphingobacterium sp. UBA1498 (assembly GCF_002325125.1). Lineage (NCBI taxonomy): Bacteria > Pseudomonadati > Bacteroidota > Sphingobacteriia > Sphingobacteriales > Sphingobacteriaceae > Sphingobacterium > Sphingobacterium sp. UBA1498. The sequence goes on along the minus strand of NZ_DCRG01000004.1, from coordinate 275,294 downwards.
TGCTTCCGGTTGTTTGATCATTAGCGATAAAAAGATGTCCAAAATACCTGATTTTCTGAAAGTAGGCGATAAAGTAGCGATCGTCTGTCCTGCGAGTTTTATTCGTGGATCTATTGATGTAGGCCTCAAAACATTGGAGAGCTGGGGATTGGAGGTTGTGGTCGGAGCGACTGTCAGCACATCGTACCACCAGTTTGCCGGACAAGACAGCTTACGAGCAGCTGATTTGCAGTGGGCACTGGACGATCCATCGATTAAGGCTGTATTCGCCGCAAGGGGCGGCTACGGTTGTGTCCGGATTGTCGATGAAATCGATTTCTCCAACTTCGAAAAACAGCCCAAGTGGCTGGTCGGTTTTAGCGATATTACGGTATTGCATAGTCATATTCAACGGAACTTTAAAGTAGCCACAATACATGGACAGATGCCCAAGTCTTTTGAGACGGGAACAAAAGCCTCTTTGGAAACGCTAAAAAATGCCTTATTTGGTTATAATATGGATTATAGCTATGAGCAGAGCGTCTATCCCAATCGTGCAGGTGAAGGCCGAGGAAAATTGGTCGGCGGAAATTTAGCCATCTTACTCTCTGTGCTTGCATCTGATTCGGATGTCAATTACAAAAATAAGATTCTATTTATTGAAGATGTTGGTGAAGCTTACTATTCTGTCGATCGCATGCTGTGGGCATTGAAGCGTGCGGGAAAACTAAAAAAATTGAGCGGTCTTATTGTCGGCGGTTTCTCTGCCATGAAGGACAACGACCCTGCTTTTGGCCAAAGTGTGGAAGAAATTGTGTGGGATAAAGTTAAAGAATACGATTTTCCGGTAGCGTTTGCCTATCCGGCAGGTCATATCGATGACAATCATGCCCTCGTATTTGGCCGAAAAGTGGCATTGAAAACCACGGCTAATGCTGTTCAGCTAACTTACTTGTAGGTGCAGCTGAACAGCATTTAGCTGCAACACCTATTCTGATTAGCCCGAATGTACCGGAATGACCATCATTGCAGCCTGACTCTTCCAAGCCATCTTTTGTGCTAAACTGGTATTGAAAATTCGGCTTAACAAGCCCTTGTCGCGGTGGAAAGTAACCATCATATCGATATTATTTTCGTTGATGTATTGGTTAATGCCCAGGGCAATGTCTGTATGAAGGATATAACTATACAGGGGATTGTAGGGCGCTAGCAGATCTTTCATGATCGTTATTTCAGCATTTACAGCTTTATTTGCAGGATCCTCTTTGGTGACATGTACCACATATACCTCACTTTTACGCAATACTTCAGATGCATTGATCAAAAGGCGGTTTAATTTTAGTTTTACTTCCTTAAGATTTGAGGCTATCAATATCTTTTTCGGTACCCTAAGCTCAGCTCGTGCGGGAACCACCAGTAAAGGTGTGTGACAATTTTCGATCAGCTTGAGCGTATTGCTTCCGAGTAGTAATTTCTTTAAGCCGCTTTTACCTGCGGTACCAACGATCACGAGGTCAATATCCTCCTCTGCACAAGTACGGTTTACGCCGTAGCTTAGTTCATATTCTTCGAGCACAGATTTCCAAGCTATCCCTTCCGGAAAAAGCAGCATCAGCTCCTGTTGCCAGGTATTGAGATCCTTTTGTTTCTCCTCTAGAATTTCTGAATTGCTGATGACAACAGGTTCGGTACCTACCGTAGGGATTACTTCGTACGTATGGTACAAGACCACCTTTTCAATGCCCCATAGCGGAGCCAATTGCGCGGCGTATCGAGCAGCGGCAAAGGCATTGTCCGAAAAGTCTGTTAACAAGAGTAGGTTTTTCATCCTTATTAGTTATTTGTGTATCACATCATCCATTTGTGTATCACATAATCCATCGCTAAGCTATTACCGACTTAGGTCGTGTTTTCTGTTGCAGCTCACCGTTTTATTATCGATTATATAGCTATTAAATTACACATAAAGTATTAAAAATGCAATAAATTTATTCCTAGCATAGCGCTGTGGAGCTTTTCAATTTAAATAATTTCATTAATTTAGGGCGAGTGGTTTTGTTCATCTATTCATAATTTAAGCGTTTTATATGGCAATTTGGAATTCATTGAGTAAGTATAGGGATACAGGTCTTTTGGTTTTGCGCATTGGATTGGGCGTGATGATGATTATGCACGGTCTGCCCAAGTTACAAGGCGGTCCCGATCTTTGGGCCGGCGTAGGTAAATCAATGGGCACGATTGGTATACATTTTATGCCTACATTTTGGGGATTTATGGCGGCAGTGACCGAAACTGTGGGAGGGCTATTTTTGTTGTTGGGTCTTTTTTTTAGACCAGCAGCACTATTGCTTGCTTTTACAATGGTTATCGCTGGATTAATGCATCTTTCCAAAGGAGACGGTATCTCTGGTGCATCTCATGCAATTGAGCTCTTTTTTGTATTTTTAGGACTTATACTTATCGGTCCCGGTAAGCACTCCGTTGATAAAAAATAAACGGTTTTCCTAGAACGATATACGTTATTGAAGCCACGATTCCTAAAGGATTGTGGCTTCACTATAACGAGCACTTTTCACTTTCATTGCGATGGTTTTATGTGAAAATATATTGTATTTATGATCTATCCATGGGAATAACCAATAAGTTGGCGGAGCCATTCCAGGCGATCTTTTTTGATATGCTGCTTTTGAATAGGCTAGATAATAGTCCCTGCTTTTTATGGAATGAAAGGATGAGGTCGATGTGTTTCTCTTTTGCATATTCTTCGATACCCACTGCAACATCGTCGTGACTAATGTAGTCGTAAATCGGATGGTATTTGTCCAGGCGCTCATGAAGATGCTTTAATTCCTGCGCCAGGTCTGCAGCAGAAGCCTCTTTTTTCGCAACATTCAAGACATATAATTTTGCTTGGAAGGTTTCCAAAACCTGATCTAAATTAAATAAATCCAGCTTGCGATCTACCTCTTTCAGATCCGTTGTCGCCAGTACATTTTTGGGGACGGCCGGATCTACCTTATGCGACACGATGAGCATTGGTTTAGGGCATATATCCATTAGGGTAATGGCATTGCTTCCTACCAGGATTTTAGCAAAGCCTGTCTGACCTGTAATACCCAATGCGACAAGATCAATCGCTTGGGCACTACATATTTCTTGAACGCCCATCGGTAAATCAATGTCTTCCATTTGATAGGATAAGGCTACTTGCGGTGGGAACAGTAGTCTAATTTCGTCGAACCAGTCTGCAAGTTCCTTTTCTTTGGCCGCTTTTACTTCTTCATTGACAACAACAATAGGTTCATTATCGACGACGGTAACACTATTGTACGTGTGATATACAATTACCTTTTGCGTTTTCCAGGCTTCTGTACAGAGTGCAACTTGCTTTGCTGCTAGAAGAGCATTTTCTGAAAAGTCAGTTAACAGGAGGATATGTCTCATGATATTCTTTTTTATACGTTTAACTTGACAACCTACTGCGCTATGGTATCCCGATCCTTTGCTTAGCGATACGCATTGGATTATTGGGCCTCGTATAGCGGCGGTAGATTACCAAAAACAATCAATGTAGCGATAAGTTACAAATAAAACGTGAATTTAATGTTAAGACCCCTCCAAAGTGATGAGTGTCATAAAAAAAGGCAACCCTAATCAGGGTTGCCTTGCCATTTACTTTACAGTTTTAGTTTTTGGTGAAATTACATCGGCTTTTTCGTACCAAAGTTGATGATATAGTCGGTCATCACTTTTGCACTTTCGTCTTTCACAAAATCCAGATCGATTTTAGGCTGTGACTTGCCTTCTTCCCAAGCTGGTTTACCCTGTAATTTCAATAAAGCGTTGATGCGATCTCTGTTTTTCTTGAGGTTGTCATCTTTATCTTTTTTGAATTTGTTGAATTCCAATGGAATTTTCACATCCTCATCTTTTTGGGCTTCTTCAATGTCCTCTTTCAGATATTTATATTCCAATGAGTTTTTGATACGTGCCTCATGCATTGCTTCCAATTTTTTATCGATCGCACTCAGGTCAGCTACTTTTTTGAAGTTGCTTGATTGGATTTGATCCCAAGGCAGTGCTGATTTTTCTGAGCTTTCGCCAAATTTCTCTGCAGAAAACTGAGAAGGGAATACGATATCAGGTGTCACACCTTTATGTTGTGTACTACTTCCGTTAACCCGATAAAATTTACCCAATGTAATATTGATCTGTCCATACTGAGGAGCGCCTTCTGGGGTGTCCGGGTCTTTTTCACCCGATGCCTTTAACAGCAATCGGCTGGTCGGGCTGATCACACGCGACATGTCTATTGCCGATTGCACTGTGCCCTTGCCGTAACTTTGAGATCCTAAGATAATCCCTCTTCCATAATCTTGGATCGCACCAGCAAAGATTTCAGAAGCCGAAGCCGAGAAGCGGTTGATCATGACGCCCAGTGGACCATCCCAGGAAACACCGGCATTTTTATCTTCTTCAACATCAATGTTATTTTTTGTATCTCTCACCTGTACAACAGGACCCTTGTCAATAAATAGACCTGTCAAATCAATTGCTTCAGGTAAAGAACCACCACCATTAAAGCGCAGGTCGATAACCACCGCATCCACTTTTTGTTGTTTCAGTGTGTCTAATATCATCCTAACATCTCTCGTTGTGCTTTTGTAATTTGGGTCACGTCTTCTGTAAGCCTCAAAATCCATGTAGAATTTAGGGATGTTGATGATCCCCACTTTATACATTTTTCCGTCCGATCCTTTGACGTTCATGATTTCTTTTTTTGCAGACTCTTCTTCAACGACGATTTTCTCCCGTACAAGGGATACAATCCGTGGGTGAGAATTCATTGGCTGGCCTGCAGGAATAATTTTCAGGCGGACGATTGTTCCCTTTGGACCTTTGATTTTTGCTACAGCAGCATCAAGTCTCCAGCCAATAATATCTTCAAATTCACCATCTTTTCCCTGCGCTACAGCGATGATTTTATCATTGACGTGAATGCTCTTGTCTTTGAAAATAGGTCCGCCGGGGATAATTTCAAAGATGCTTACCGCTTCATTATCGATGGATAATCTTGCACCAATTCCTTCAAAAGTATTGGCCATTCCCTCATTAAATGCCTGGGCAAAAGATGGATTAAAATAAGAAGTATGTGGGTCTACAGCATCTGTCAACGCTTGCATTACGATCTGAAAAGCATCGTTTGCGTTGGTTTTTTTTGCCTGAGAGATCAAATTTACGTAGCGTTTTTTTAATGTCTCTACCTGTTTGGTCTTTGCACTGTCGGTAGATTTTCCACTGGCAGTTTCTAAGTTGAGCAGGTCATATTTCACCCGTTTACGCCATTGGTCGTTGGCCTCTTCTGCCGTTTTGAACCATCCTAATTTTTCACGGTTAGGCTGGTAATACTCGTCTTTCGTATAATCCTGTTTTTTGCCGATTTCTGAAAGCGCATATTGCATTCTGTCCAGGTATCTCTTCGAATACACGTTGAAAATATGGAAAGCAGCTGATAGATCTCCATTTTTAATGTCCTGGGCAAGATTGCTTTTGTAGGACTGAAATTCATCAATATCCGACTGAAGCAGGTAATTTTTGCCTTGATCCAAACTTTTGATCAGATTATCGTATATAATGCCCGATATTGAATCGTTCATTTTGACCTTTTTGTAGCTTGCATTTTCCAATAATCCAGAGACTTCCTTGGCGATGATCTGATGCTGCGTGCTTGGTTTAAGCCCTCCGTCATCAGGAAGTGCAACTCGTGGTTTTGAACCACAAGATACAATGGATACAACAAAAAGTGCAAATATGAGTTTTCTAAACATATTTTCGACGGTTTTATTAATCATTCTTTTTAAAAAATATTCAGCTTTTTTTGATAAGCGTGCTAAATTTAGTGAAATTCATAGCACATTACCGCAGAATCTAAAAATTAATTTGATTTATCTTTCAATATTTACAAAAAGCTTAATGTCGCTCTTTAAACTGCTCTTTCAGTAGACCAGCAGAATGGGTAGATTGTTTTATTTATACAGTTCATTTTTTAACTGTGTATAGGCTTTGTACGTCTGATCAGCCGATGGATAGTCCTTTAACACAAGGTATACTTCGCCGAGTTTGTCCAGTATTGCCAACGACAGTTGCTTATTATTTTCGTCTGCGGCCAACTCTGCAGCCTGCACAAACTCTTTGATTGCCACCTTAAAGTTACCATCCTTTTGTTTGGAGGAGGCTAGCAAATACTCAATTTCTGCGAGTTCGCTACGTAGTTTTTTCGCATTCGCCAGATCTCGGGCCTGCAGCAGAAACCATTGGGCTTCGGTATATTTATGCTGATTAAAATAGATTTCCGCAAGCATTTCCCAGGCAAAAATCTTTCCCTCATACGCTTTGGCTTTATTGAATAGCGGTATCGCACTGCGAATGATGTTGTTTTCGGCCGTTTTATATTTTCCCTGTCCCGCTCGCGCCATAGCAATTAAAAGCCAGGCGTTTGCCTGTTCCACATAACTTTTGCTCTTCATCACGTACGTATGATAGTTTTGTGCGCTTTCTTCGGCTCGCTCAAAATCCCCACTATACAACTGAAAATTGCTGATATTTAAATTAATGGTTGCAATATCATCCCTGTTATCGGTGCGGTTAGCCAAAGAGAGTGCCTGATATAAAAATGCCGATGCATTGCTGCTGTCGTTATTTTTAATGGAAAATAAAGCGGCTTCATTTGCTAGAGCATAGCCTGCCGTCCAATTTTCCGCTTTCTTTTGCCCTTCAATTGCATCGTTCCAGGCGTTGGCAGTTGCTGGCATCGGATTCATTAAGTAGTTGAAATGTCCAAGGTTATTGGTGCTTCGCAGCTGCAGTAGCAAGCGCTGAAGTAAGAGTTGCCTCGCAATTTCTTTGCTAAAAGATTTCTTTTCGGCATAGTTTTCTGTAAGTATTTCATTGGCTGTTTTAGGTGGAGGTAAGAAATACACTTCTGGTCCGATACCCTTAAACGAAGCATCATATTTTTTAATCGCGCCCGTATAATCTTTTTCTGCATTTTGTGCCACGGCCCGACGCGGTATATTCATGAATATGGTCAGGGTGGTCAAGATATAAAACCAGTATTTTGTCATTCTCATTGATGATTACATCACAATTAATACTTACTATTAATTTCACTATTGGAGCAATTCAGCGTTGTTTTTGGACAACTTTCAATACTGCTCATGCGCTGTCAAAAGCAAATGATTACATCACAATTAATGTTTACTATAAACTTCACTGTTGGAGCAATTCAGCGTTGTTTTTGCACAACTTTCAATATTGCTCATGCGCTGTCAAAAGCAATTTACATAAATAATAGATCAAATATGACTAAAAATTGTGTGAAAAAATGTTAAAGCGTCAAACTAAAATATTTAGTCACTGTGCTATTTTTAATTTATAACTTTGTACTATGGCGACACGAATTCCATTAGCAGAACGACTTAGACCGCGGCAATTGAGCGCTTATGTGGGGCAGCAGCATATTGTCGGCCCCGACGCAGTGCTTTATCATGCCATTCAGCAAAAAAATATTCCTTCCATGATTCTTTGGGGGCCACCGGGGGTGGGTAAAACGAGTTTGGCCTTACTGATCGCCAAAGAACTGGATCGACCATTCTTTTCATTAAGTGCAATTCAGGCGGGGGTGAAGGATATCCGTGAAGTGATCGAAAAGGCCGAAAGGCTGATGAACTTCAACCAAGACCAGCCTATTTTATTTATCGATGAGATTCACCGTTTCTCCAAATCGCAGCAGGATTCCCTGTTAGGAGCAGTTGAGCGCGGATTGGTGACACTTATTGGTGCCACCACTGAAAATCCATCGTTCGAGGTTATTTCGGCCTTGCTCTCGCGATGTCAAGTGTATGTATTGGAGCATCTTTCCGAGCAAGATCTCATTGGTCTGATCGAGAAAGCATTACATGAAGATGAATACCTGCAGAAACAGGCGATCGTTGTTGAGGAGTATGAGGCACTCTTGCGGCTGTCAGGTGGCGATGCACGTAAATTATTAAATGTGCTGGAGCTGGTGGTCAATGCGGCCATACTGCATCGAGAGCCGATCACAAATGCCTTTGTCCTGAAACAGGTACAGCAGAATATGGCGATTTATGACAAAGCAGGAGAGCAGCATTACGATATTATATCCGCCTTTATCAAATCCATCCGCGGTTCGGACCCAAACGCCGCGGTATATTGGCTAGCGCGGATGATTGAAGGTGGCGAAGATCCATCCTTTATTGCACGGCGATTGTTGATTTTGGCTTCGGAGGATATTGGCAATGCCAACCCGAATGCCCTGTTATTGGCCAACAACTGTTTTCAGGCGGTTAACGTGATTGGATGGCCCGAATCGCGTATTATTCTTTCGCAGACGGTGATTTACCTGGCTACCTCGGTCAAAAGCAATGCTTCTTATGAGGCCATTAATAAGGCACAGGCCTTGGTGAAACAAACCGGCGACCTATCCGTACCCTTGGCTATCCGTAATGCCCCAACAAAGTTGATGAAGAACTTAAATTATGGTGCCGAATACAAGTATTCGCATGCCTATCCAGGAAACTTTGTTGTCCAGGAATTTCTTCCGAAAGAAATCAGCGGCGTCAAATTATATGAGCCTGGTAAAAACCCACAGGAGGAGAAACTAAGGCAAAGTTTACGGGACAAGTGGAAGGAGAAATACAACTATTGATCCGGGCCCAGATTTAAATACACAGGCTTCGCTGTGCAAAATTCCATAAATAGAATTGTCGGACGATAGGAAAGAATCAGCGTCAACACGATAGCAAAGGCGAGCGATAAAGCTTGCCTTTGCAACTATGAACATCGTAACTTTAGTATTTTGTAGCAGGTTTGTTTTTTAGGGCAAAGGCGCTCTTAAGCGGCATGCGACTGGCTGTGCCAGTCGTACGGCCAACAACGCTGTCATCGGATGAGTCCGTTTTACCATTCGCATTTTCCTTTTTTTGGTTTTGCAGCATCTTTTTAAAAATGAGTAGGCCGATGATGCCCAAAGACAACCAGAGGAGATCCACCAGTAAAATATCGTTTGCTCCTGAGCGATAAGTTTCCCAGATCCAGCTCCCCGTTTTTACACCATTCGCAATTGGGATTGCAAGAGACAATATCGAGCCGAGCAGGAGTGTTTCTAAGTTTGTTTTGGCGATGTTACGTCGGATGACATAAAAAACAGCCAACGCCAGCCAACTATAGAAGTAAACATGGAATATAAACGACTGATCTACTTTCGTCGCCAGCTTAACTGCAATAAAGCTCATTGCTGTGATTGGAAACATCGTCAGGCAGCTCGCCATAAATACATTCGCCGCCCAAAAATTAAAGATGCGTTTGCGCTTGGGGATATTATTTTTATCACGTGCGACCAGCCAGATCAGAATACCCGATATGATAACAAAGCAGCCCATGATACCCAAAACAAAATAAATAATTTTGACAGGATAGCCGCCAAAATCTGCCAAGTGCAAGCGGTAGATGAAACCCTTCATATAATCTAGGTAGGAGCCGTTTGCTGTTGCAGATTTTTCAAAAAGTATTTTCTCATCGGCCACGCGGTAGATGAGTCTTCCCGAACCCGCAAAGTTCTTGTCAATATCGGCATCATATAGCGCTACGACATGCATGCTTTTATCACCATAATTTTTGATAAAGATGCGGTTCATGTGGCTGTTTGGCCATTTACTCTCCAGCTTATCCAGAAAATCACCCATTTTGAAGGGTGCGGTGAGCGGCTCGTACAAATAAGTATATTTTGTGTTGTCGTTGTAACCGAGCGCAGCATAGACCTCATCCTCTTTACCATCATAGAGGTATTTGCTAAACGGAATAATCAAGACCGAGTTTACGATCAGTACAATCCCCGTCAGGGCATACATAAATTGGTAGGGAAAGCCGATGACACCCAGGGCAGTATGCATGTCTGTCCATACCGTTTTCCATTTGTTTCCGGGTCTGAAGACAAAGAAGTTGGATTTGATTTTATCCCAATGGAGCATCAGACCAGAGATCAGCGCAAAGAGAAAGATAAAAGATACCAGCCCGGCAAGGGTGTAGCCAAAGGGTCTGCCAATATTGATCCCAATTTGGTTGAGCGGCGCTAAGAAATGAAGGCGATACAAAAATTCACCCATGGTATAGCCATCGCTATAATCTGACGGTTTTTTAGTAGCCAGGTCATAGGAAAAATACATGGAATCGTCGTTTCCACGTCGGCCACGGCCACGTCTTTTCTTTTTTTCGTCTTTGGCCTTTGCATCTTTTACCGCTGCAGCTTTATTTTCCGTCGCGAGTCTTTTCTTTTCGGCCAACTGCTTTTGTTCTGCTACCGCTTTCGCTTTATTTGCAACTAGCGTATCCTGTGATGCGCCGATATTGACATAACTCGCATGACCGTTGTGTTGCATGTAAAAGGTAATATCCCTTCCTTTTAGTTCTTTAATCTGTGCAATAGAATCTAGAAGATGGTCAAAAACAATATTTTGGTACGTTTCCCCTTTGTCGGACTCATTTTTTTGCCAGGCATTGATTTCATTTTTAAAAAATGAAAAAGATCCCGCAAAAAAAATCACATACAAAATAGCACAAATGATTATCCCAGAGATGGTATGCGTATTGAAGTAGATATTGTAACGTCTTAAATTCATGATAAGGGTATTATAGGTACATAAAGATGCCATAGAATACAGCGATCAGAAACAGGTATATGCCCCATATTAGCCAACCACTTTTAGCAAGAAAGGCCACGAGCAATAATATTGCCCAGGCGATAAAACCTGTGACGTAAGCCGTAATTAAAATGTCTGTTTTATCGCATATTTTTGTTAAGCAAAGGTGGAAGTATAGCATCACAAAATAACCTCCAAAGAAACCAGCGGTCAATTTGAGGAAACGTTGAAAAGGAGAGCTTAGATATTTTTTATTGGCAGGCATGTCTTAAAACACAAAAAGTTCAAAAAACAGAGAAAGAAGCAGGATAACGGTCAGTTGTTTCCATTGGAAATACCGATAGGGCCACAAAAGCACAATCAAGCTAAAGAATCCCATGGTATAGGCTCCAAAAGCCAATGTTCCCGAAAGAACACCCTGCAAGTACATGGTCCATAGCCATGAAAGACCGAGCACAGCCATGGCCAGTAACCTCGCACGGCTCTTATTTTGTATAAGAGCGATCATGAAAGATGAACCTGGTTTGATAGGGACCTTTGCCGAGGAACAGTACCAAAAAAAGCTACCGGTGAAAATAAATAGGAGTAAAAGCGTATACATTGTTGACTATTTATAGTGATTAAATATCACTTCTTTTATTTAGATTCATTTTAAACTATGCAAATATATCAATTATATTTATTCTTACAACTTGTCTAAAAATTTATCCGCATTATTAATCACCACTCTTTTATATGTGTATATACCTCAGTATGAGTTTACTTGTTGTCAAGTGAAAAATAGAGGTTAATTGAAATTATTATTTGTAATAAATCTAAATAAATCTATATTTGTGCCGGCAATGAAAATAGTCTCTTTCGAATGATCGCTATAGCCTTGAGATTTTTGAATGAGTGGACTATTTAAAAGGCATGATAAACAACTGAAATTATTACCAAACGAACATGTTTAAGTCTTCCTACATCGTTTTTATATTGTTATTCGTTTTTACGAACTCAGTCCAAGCACAGCGCATCCTTACAGGTTATGTGAAAGATTTGTTTGGAAAAGGAATTGAAGGTGCTACCGTTAGTATACTGGGCACAGAAAACCGAACCTCTACGGATTTGGACGGGTTTTATAAGTTGCGTGTAGACATTAAGCCTCCCTATAAGCTAGAAGTAACTTCTATCGGGTACATTGCACAGAGCGCACTTTTAAAAGGCAATGAGAATTACAAAGACATTCAGCTCAAGAGAGATGAACGCGTTCTTGAAACGGCCAATGTTAGGGGGCAGACCGAAAACCAACGCCGAGTTAACGAAATAAAAAGATCCGGGTTTAATGTCAGCGTGATTGATATGAACCGATATGCCAATCAAACAGCCAATGTCAATCAGATTTTACGTACTGCGCCCGGTGTCACCATCCGTGAAGACGGCGGACTGGGATCCAATTTTGTTTTTCGCATTAACGGGTTGGCTGCAAAAATTTATATAGACGGTGTTCCGATGGATGATTTTGGGCCAGCTATGTCGTTGAATAATATCCCTGTCAATCTGGTGGACCGGGTGGAGATTTATAAGGGGGTAGTTCCGGCATTTTTAGGCTCAGACGCTCTTGGTGGTGCCGTCAACATCATTACTAAACAACGCAATCGTCATTTCCTGGACTTAAGTTACAGTTATGGATCCTTCAATACACATCAATCATCATTAGTAGGGATGTACACCAATCCCAAAAGTAAGCTGTCGATTCGTACAAATGCTTTCTATAATTATTCCGACAACGATTACAAGATGTATACGGAGGAGAAGTATGGAATCCTTATTCAAAAAGTGATCGATAATAAATTTGTCACGATTGACGATGCCAGACGTTTTCATGACCGTTATTATTCAGGCATGGGTCAGATTGAGGTCGGGCTGCGGGATAAAAGCTGGGCCGATCAGTTTTTCGTAGGACTGACGTATTCAGGTAACAATAAGCAAAATCAACTCGGTGCGACAATCAATAAACCTTTTGGTGGCAACTGGACAGAATCCGCTTACATTATGCCGACCATTAGCTACAAAAAGCAAAACTTTCTAATAGACCGCCTTTATGCCGATATGTATGCCAACTATGGTTATGATGTCACCCGCAACAGGGATACGGCAAAATATAACTATGAGTGGGGTGGCCGTCCAATCACCAATTCCACTGGAAATACCCCTAACCGAGAGAAATACATAAGAGATAATACCAGTAGTTTACTTGGAAGAATAAACTTGAACTATGATTTTGACGAGAGCCGCACGCAGAGCTTAAACCTGAATTATAATATTAGTACCAATGACCGTCAAACCTATGATAAAATCTTAAATCACAATACTTCGGGATTACCAAAGAATATGATTAAACATATTGCTGGTCTAGCCTGGCAAAGTCAATGGTTTGACAAACGATTGGTTGCCAACCTTGCCTTTAAATACTATGGTATAGATACCTACCAAAAGATTGACGAACGAAAATACGACGATAATAATCAATACGTGAGTGGTGACATCGTGACACAAACAAACTATTTGGGCAATACGGGCTATAGTATCGCTGCCCGTTATCGGATATTCAAAGATGGTGGCGTTAAGTTCTCTGCAGAAAAAGCCTATAAATTGCCTGAGATGACAGCAATATATGGTAATAATTTTAATATTCTTTCCAATTGGGATCTAAAGCCAGAGAATAGCGACAATCTCAATGGCGGTTTTTACTACAATACCTTCTTTAACCAAAACCACTTTATCAATCTCGATCTTTCCGGTTTTTATCGCTTGGCAAAAGACTATCAAAATACACGCATTGTAACAGACAATGGACAGGACAAATTTCAGTACTACAACATTCCGGGCGTAAAGATCTACGGCGGAAGTTTCGAAGCACGCTACGGGTATAAAGATGTTATTACTGCCGCCTTCAATGGTAGTTATGACCGAGCCATCGACAATCAGAAATACACCAATGAAAATAATCAACAAGTGAGCGCGACTTATGGGTACCAGATCCCAAACCGGCCATGGGTCTATGGAAATTTGGATTTGGGTTTTGCACAAAACGATTGGTTCAGTAAAGGCAGCCGTACACAGATCAACTGGACGACACAGTATACCAAATGGTTTTACCTAAGCGACAGCCATTTGGGCTCGCTGGCTTCCAAGAATTATATTCCCACACAACTCGTACACAGTTTGCTGCTTAGCTATTCCTGGAACCGCAACCGCTATAATATCTCGGGTGAGGCGCGTAATATCTTTGATGAACGCGCTTACGACAACTTTCGTCTTCAAAAACCGGGGCGCGCATTTTATGTAAAACTTAGAGTTTCAATCCTATAATTAATAAAATAACATTTATAATCATGAAAAAAAATAGATTATTTGGTTTTTGTGCATTCGCTGCACTATTGCTATCTTCTTGCAAAGATAGTCCGAATATACCAGAGGTGACAACGCCCGAACCGACAGAATATTCCGTATGGGTTGCTACGGCAAATGGCTCCTATCTTTTAACGACCGATCAGATCATGAAGGATACCTTGTTATCGCCAGCCAACAATAAGGGCGTAGACATTACCGGCAACCTACCTCAAGCCCGCTATGCCGGTTACGCATACATCTTTAATGGTTATTATTACCTGTCCAACGATGGCACACGTTTCAGTAAGCACCAATTGGTACAAACACCTCAAGGGCTTCTATTTAAAGAAGTAGATAATTATGCTTTTCCGAGTGATTTTTACCTTGGAAAAGTTGCCAGCCAATTTAGCACAAACGACGAAATTGTCTTTACAAGTACAGGAGCCAGTGATGCCAACCTAGAGAAAAAAATATTTGAAAAAGATATTTACTTTATGAACACAAAGGATATGACGCTGAATAAGACTTTAAAAGCGCAGATCCCGATGTTGGATTACACCGTATATAAGAAAGATGGAACGGTCGATCCGACGATCCTCAATGTGACCAGTATGCGCGTTGCTGGAGGCAAGGCCTATTTTGGATTTTTCTACTACGATTCCGATTATAAACCTGTCAACACAAAAGCTTATGCCTATATCTGTGATTACCCAAGTATGGCCAATGGTCATATCATGAGCGACGACAGAGCGAGCTACGTAGCTGGTCACTGGCAGCGAGAAAACTATTCTTTCCTTGATGATAACAACAATCTTTACCTTTTGACGCGTGGTAAAACAGATGGTACTTTTGCGATCTTGCGTGTCAATAATGGACAGACGGAATTTGACAAAAGCTACTTATACGATCTGAAAGACTATGCCGTAAAAGGCGGTGATCTTGCTTGGTTGGGAGACGGTAAAGCGTATATCAGACCCTATGTTATCGATGTGGCCAATAAAAGAATCGTTGCTAACCTGGCCGAAATGACAGGTGGCGACCCTACGACCACCATCAACTTGATTCAAGATGGCAATCTCTATACCGCCGTAAAAACGCCAGCATCCAAGTGGTTTATCTACGAATATAACATTAAGAACAATAGCGTTAAAAAAGGTGCTGAAATTGATCCTGGAGTAACACAGGTCTATCATATCAATAAACTGAAATAAGTTGCAATTCTGATGTGTTAAAGGATAAAGCATCATATAAACATGAGTAAAAGTTCAGAAATGATTAAAGTCTAAAAATTTTTATCTTTTTAAAACTTTCTCTAGGATGGGTTGTTATTCTAACGTTTTTCAATAGGTAGTAAACACGCTGGCACTCCCCATGGCTAGCGTGTTTTTTTTATTGCAGATAGGATTAAATTTTTTATGTTTGTTTTACAAATGTTTCAACTATGAAATTAAAGACTTTAATCCGAGCCGGGAAGTTTGTTGGTATAGCACTGACAGGGCTGGTTGTCGTTTCCTGTAAAAAGGATAATCCTAAACCTGAGCCAGAACCCGAGCCCGTTGTTACCGACCGTACCGAAGCGCAGTTAATTAAGGATGATATTTACAAATATTATAAATTATATTCCCTTTGGGAGACATCCATCACTCCAGACTATACTTCTGATCCATCCAAGTTTACCGATCAATACAGTTCTGCCGATGCCGTTCTTGCCGCGCTCAAGCGACTGACTCCAGCACATGCAGCCTATTCAGGCGGTGTGTTTGACCGGTTTTCGTATATCGTGGGACTCGATGGGTATAACACCGCAACTGCAGCTACCGGAAGGCTCAAGATGGATACTAACGACGGGTATGGGATATATGTTCAATTGGGTACCGACGATGGAAAGACAGCCTTTCCGATTATCTATTTTGTGGAAGGCGGATCTCCGGCACAAAAAATGGGCTTTAAGCGGTCGGATTTTATTACAGCCGTGAATGGAGACGCCGATTATTCTGTTGCTGTAACATGTACAGATGCCGGATGTACAATCAATGATGCCAATGCGCGGGATAGAATGATGAACAAATTAAATGCTGCACTGGATGCCCCTACGCTCACGCTTCAGGTAAAGCATCAGGATGGAAGTACTCTTTCGAAGTTAATGAGCTATGGAAATGGTTATACCATTAATCCCATTTATAAAGATACTATCTATGAGTCAACCGGAAACAATGTGGGCTATCTTGCCCTGTCTTCATTTGAACAAATAGAAGACCCGGCCGCTTCGGGATCAAGTAGCGAAGGGATAGCGAACAAGTCGGCGATTGATGCTGTCTTTACCAAGTTTCAGGATAAGCAGATTAAAAGCCTGATCGTCGATCTGCGCTATAATGGCGGCGGTTATGTCGATGCTTCTGCCTATATTGCTGATAAAATCGGTGGTGCCACTACCAAGGGCAAACTGATGCTTACCTATGAGGTAAACAATTACATCAAATCCACGCCTAGTATCAATAATATGTTTCAGGATACCAAGTTTGAAGGCAAGAGCAATTTAAGCCTCAATAAAGTCTACTTCCTGGTGAGCGAAAGTACAGCATCTGCTGCCGAAATGTTGATCAATGTACTGAAACCATATATGCAGGTACAGATCATAGCCTCCGGTACTCGTACTTATGGCAAGCCTGTAGGTTTCTTTGAACAGGTCGTCCAAAACAAAGTTTCTTTCTGGCCAGTTTCTTTTCTATTGAAAAATTCTGCTGGCTTTTCTGACTATTGGGATGGACTTGTTCCCGATAAACGTAATATAGAAGATTATGTATTTGCTGATGTGGGGGATAAAAAAGAGACCATGTTGGCAACAGCGTTAAACGATGCTGCGCCAGGTATCACGACTAAAGCATCCATTAACGCTGTAAGTCGCAAAGGATATCGTACCCTCAAAGGAGGAGAGGTCAACATCCGGCCAGATCGCGGCATGATCAAGAAACGTTAATCAAGTCATATGTATTGTAAAAATCCCCTAAGCAACAGACAGCTTAGGGGATTTTTTTAGGGTCTTATTCGCTCGCAAATACAGTCGAATTGGGCAGCATCACCTAGGTACACACGATTTCAATAAAAATAGCGGTTTTATTTACCTCAGATGTAATGGACATTTTACCATTTATTTTTTCCAGTCTATTTGTGATAGACTTAAACCCTAAACCATAATTAAGCTGCTTTTGAGCGTTGAAGCCTCTACCGTTATCTTCAATCAAAATAGTCAATATATTATGTTCTTTATAGATGGATAGCTGTATTTTTTTGGCCTTTGCATGTTTAATTATGTTTGTTAAAATTTCTTGGAAGATATAGATGAGCTGAATCCTTATCTCGAGCGTTGCAATCTCCAATGCGCCCGGATCAATATTTATTTCGGTTTCATATTCCCCTTTTGGTAAGGCATACTTGATGATTTTCAGTAAATTGTCGATGTAAGTACTTTCGCTAATTAGATAATCTTCATCATTTAATTCGTGGCTCTGCCTACGGGCCTCGTTATAGAGCTCATTCGAAATGTGAATCAGGACTTCAATGTTTTCATTTTGTTCTGAAGTCATCTCGTCATGTTTCAATATTCTTAATCGCTGTTTGATACTGGCAAGCTTGCTTGCAAAAGAATCATGAAGATCTTGCGCTAGCTTGTTTTTCTCTTCTCTTCTTATATGCTCCAGACGCTCCTCCATGACGGAAATTTGGAGGTTTACCTCTCTGTCCAATTCCTCGATACGTTTTTTCGATTTCGCTTCTCTTTTTTTAAATAGGTAATACGCTATTAGCGCGGCGGTAGTAAACAGCCCAATTAGGCCGATGATCCATAGTCTCCTAATATTTTCTTTCTTTTGAGCAATATTTAACAGTTCTCTATTTATCTCAGATTGCGTGTGTGAATACACTAAATTATCGATATCATCTACCAACAATGCCCTTAATGAATCTGTCGAATGGGCAACTTTTTTCATTTTGGTATAGGCGGTAAAATAATCACCCTCTTTTTCAGCAATTAATGTCGTCAAAGCATTGGCTTCATACTGTTGCTCTTCTTTTAAAAACGGTATGCTTCTCAGCGAATCCAGGTACCTGTAGGTTGAATCTTTATTTTGTATTTTATAATAGTAATTCGCTTTGGATAGGTAGTACTTACTTCGAATATTGTTGCTGATCTCTTTCTCCTGTATGATGTTATTATAAATCGCTTTTTTCATGTCGGCAAGCGCTTCAACTGCCATTTTTGATGGAAAAGATCTTGTTAGACTTTGCTGATAGCGAATGTGTGCTTGATAAAAGTTTACATGTTGAGCTGAGGTATTGTCCTGAGGAAGCTTTTTCTTAAGCTCAGCATAAATCCTTTCAGAGAGGGCATATACTTTTTCTGCTCCTGTATAATCTCCTGTGGCAACGAATGCTTCAATCGCCGGATTAAGAATAGAAATATATGTCATCGAAATATTTAAGTTTACTTTGCTTTGTTGAATAAGCTTTGGAAAAGAAGAAAGATAAAGAAGGTTGGCATCATAGGTTTCAAGGACCTTTTTGTAGTTTCGGTTTTCTAAATAAACATTGATTTTCCTTCCCGCCACCATTAATGCCTTTTGGCCATAAAAATCATTGATTTCCTTTTCAGCCTTTTCAAGATAATAAATACACTCTCCATTGCGATTGGAATATTCCGCATTATTGGCAAGCATAATGTAGTAATTAATTCTATAGGGCACAAAATCATCAGATTCTTTTGTGTATTCTTTGTACGTCTTCAAGTGTTCCACCAGCTTTTCCCGCGGAAATGTAACGCCTTTGGAAAACTGTTGATCGACCCAAAGATCCATTTTATCAAAATATGCTATTCGACTAGTTTTTTTATTATCGAAGATAGTAGCAAAATCATAATTTTCGAATTGGCAATTCGCATTGGAGATGTTTAGGAGAATACAAAGGATTGTAAAAAACGATGATTTAATTGATAATTCCATTTTCCTTAACGATTTTTAATAATTGTAAAATGGAGTTACATTTTGTTTTGGCCATCATTTTTCTGCGATAGGTAATAATCGTATGTGTACTGAGGCAGGCTTTTTCAGCTGCCTGAGCAATACTAAATCCATTCATAAAAAGGTAAAGGAGCTGTATTTCTCTTTTAGAAAACGCCAGTGAAATGCTTGCTGTATTTTTAATTAGGTCTTGCAAAGATTCCTCCATAAAGAATTCTTTTTTTTCTATTGATTTTAAACATGCCATTAAGGTGGAAATTTCGCAAGATTTGCTAATGATCCCATTGGGTCTCACTTGGAGCATGCTATTAATAATATGTGGACTGTTTGTAGAAGATAGGAAGATGAATGAAGAATGTTTGACCAGCTTTTTGATATCTTGAAGCACAGTCACGCCATTATCGTTCCCCAGAAAATAATCCAAGAAGAAATGAATATTATTTCGTTCATCTTCCAGTAAATAAGCCATCATTTCACTGTACTTAGTAAATACGTGCACGTAGTCAAATATGTTGTACTTTTCTAGTAAAAGTGAGAATGAATTGGCAAATAATTTCTCATCGTCTAAAATTACCGCAATTTTAAGCTTTTTCATTGTGTTAGTTTTTTACTAAGCTTCGAATATAAAGTTTTTTAACCTCCGCTTTTAAAATTTCATCATTAATAGGTCTGAATAATTCAAATTGTAAAGTATCAGCTACCAATGTTTTGTTGTAAGTTATATCGTACGTACCTAATAGTAGTTCTTTTCAGGTTTTGTTGTTTGTTATTCCTTAAGTAATGTATTGATTTGTATGCTTTTACTGAAAATGGTGAAGCGAAGTATTCGTGTGAAAATCAATAGAAAGAAAATTACATTATGACACTTAAAAATGGAAAAAGAAATTAAAAATGTTAAGGAAGTATATGTCCCAGCCCGTCTTCAGGTCGTGGATATTCTAATGGAAAATTCGCTTGCCGCTAGTTCGGCCAACGTGATTCCGGGCGATAGCTATGGTAGCGGAATAGATCATGAGTGGAAGCCTGGAGAGGACAAAAAATGGGAAATCGAATGGTAATTCAAAAAGCTAAAACAATGGAAATTAAAATTAAATATAGTCTGTTTCTGAATGCTGGATTGTTCTTTCTCGCTTCCTTATTTCATTCCTGTGAACGGGAAGAAACTCGGTTGGAAGCAGAAGGAGGTAAGGCATCCGTAATTTTTGCTACAGCGATAAGCAACGGCAGTACCCATCCGGAAGTTAAAACTAAAGCCAGCGCGGCCAAGGCAAGTCAGGATGCGCATCGCTCCATTATCCCTGTTGGTAGAGGTTATAATTTAGAATGGGTGTTGACCGAAAGTTCGCAAGATCAAGGTGCACAAAAGGTAGGTAGCACAGTAAATCGCGCTAATACAGGACGGTTGGCTGTAGAAAGTGGTGTCAGATATGCAGTTACTTACTATGACAAAGATGGTAATTACAAAGGATATAACCGGTTTGTGGTCGGCAACAGTACCCCAACTTCAGGAGGGGAGCATACATTCGATGCCGGTAAGCCCTACACTTTCATCTTCCAAAGCAACCATACTAAAACGTATGACGTAGGTTTGCCCGCTTCCAACTTAGGCCTTAGTAATGCCGTTGTAGACGGGTTACTTAGCCGAATCGGAGGGCAGGATTTAGATCAAATGTACGCACGCGTAGATCGAGTATTGGATGCTGGAACGAATTACATCAATGTCTTGTTTGAGCATTTATTTTCCCAGATCACCGTCAGTTTAGATACCAAAGAGATTGGAGACATCAATAGTTTAGGTGTATGGCGTATGTCTCCGCATTACAACGCTTTTTCTTTAAAAGTGAGTGATGCCAGCGTTCAGTACAAATCCGCCGATATCATTTCAGGAGGTAAGACGGTAACGCTTGTGAGCGATGCGACCAAAAAATTTGCACAATCTTCAGCGTTTATGATCGCAGCTCCAGATGGTTTGGGGACGCTAAAAATTGATGGTCTCAATGTTGGAGGAGAAGTGAAAAACTTGACAATTCCTAACGTGCCGTTAGAAAAAGGAAAGTCTTACGATTTAAGTCTGACACTGAAAAAAGGTTCAACAGTGATCAATGGGTTAGAATGGGCTCCCGGTAATTTAATCGAATCCAATAACGTCTATTCATTTGCCAATACGCTTGATTTAGGAACAGCGTTCGGATGGAGAAGCTTTAGAAGTGGAGAGACATACGCTTATAACCCTGTAGGAGACCCTTGTACCCGAGCCAACATCAATGGTGGCGGCTGGAGAACTCCATCGCATGCAGACTGGCAGTCCATTTTTATTGGGTCGACAAAAACGTTGGTGACAGAAAATGGAAAGCAGGGCGTTCGGGTTGTTAAAGGAAGTTCTTCTGTTGTGTTGCCCAAGACGCCTGATCTGGCCTGGGGTGGTGCTCAAATTCCATCGAGCACATTGTGGAGCCGTACGCGATCGCCAATCAGTATTTCTTTTTCGGGGTTCTATTGGGCATCTGGTTCCAGAGATTATTTCGGAACGATGCATGGGAATCAATGGCGCGTTAGTGAGAGTAGCACAGGTTTTGATACTTCGTTCCGCACAAGTCCAAGTTACGTTCGATGTGTACGAGGTACTGTTGCCACAAACTAACTATGTAAGCATTCAATCACAACATCCAGATGTTAACTGTCGTGGCAGCTGTGTACAAATCCCCTGAGCATGCGGCTTAGGGGATTTTTTAAGGTATTATTCGTTCGGAAAGAGCGCCGAATGGCACAGCGCTGCAGCGGCCGCATCCGGCAAACATTTCAAATAACCGACAGGAACCTGTGCGATTATATTTTCAAGAATGGTATTCATGTTGGAAAACAATTCTTTGTTCCATCGGATAGATGTACAGCTGGGCAATACGGCGATAAAGCCTTTCAGTCCGGTCTGCCACTCAAATTCATTTGCTGGAGCCTGCTGCAGGCGTACAAAACCCTGCAAAGGCAACTTCTCATTTTTATAACAAGGCGTTTTTCCGCTCCACGGTGTCCCATAAATGGACACCCCTTCCTGTGTGATTCTGACGGCAGGATTATCGTCATTAAGCAAAATGCTAGCTGGAATATGGTGTAGCCACAGCCGGCTATGTGTACTTTTGCCCGTTCCGCTCTTGCCTAGAAAGGCCACACCCTTACCATCATGGTTGACCACCGAAGCGTGGATCATGATGGTATTATGCAAGAGGCTGGCCTGGCCAAAGATCATCATGGCCATCCAGGTAATGACGGCGCCCTGTTCTTCGGTGGAACTACACGGTACATAAAGGGTGGAATGCTTAAAGTTTCGCTCACTATGCAGATACCATAGTTCATCCCCTTGCTCGTTCACGATAGTAGTGACAAAACCATCTTCTCTTTCATAAAAGCGAAATCGGTTCCCCCATGCGATAGACTCATCTGTGCGGAGCAGACCCATATCCTCCGATATCGGCGCTTTTGCTAGGCTAATCGTGATGCGAATATCGGTTTTCGCCTTCAAGTCTTGGTATTGGAAGTCCCTAAAAGAGGTGAGGAAGTCTTTCAGCGGATAATCTACAGGGTGATCAAATGCCAAGATCAATTCCGCGATGCGGTAACGTGTTTGGGACAATGTCGTTGCTGCTGGTGCCTCCATAATGCAATATAAATGAAATTCGTGTTTAAGTAGGGTAATAGAATAGGTTGGTCGCGAAGCACAACACATCCTGTAAAGGGCAAATTACGAAAGATTATTAAAGTTTTCCATAAAAAGAACATCTAATCAAAGCGTATAAGCCCAAAATAAGGACAATTTTTTAGCCGAACAACATTATTTACTTTTCTTTTTTTGCGCAGAGGATGCGTTTTTGAGTTTTTGTATCCTTCTTAATTCTTGAATAATATTGGAGGGGAGTACTTCATATTTTTCGACAGCCTCCTCAATAAATAAGCGCCCATCCAATATACTGGCAACCGCCATCTGGAGTCTTTCATTTACGGGAATCTGTTTTTCGTCAGAATTTTCTTTTTTGTTTTTCTTTTCCATTTTTTTGTTTTAGCAGCGCAAATGCCTTTTTTTATTTGTTTTAAACAGCAATCCATTTAAAGGTGATCGTATAAGCCCAAACTTTCCTAAATAATACATGTGCCTAGGACATGGCTCATAAACTAGCATACGGTAGAGGCTGCGCGAAAATTGTTTTTAGCCTATCGCTCGATCGAAAAATCGCTTTTATAGCAGTAAAAAGTATAAATATATTTTTTTGGTAACTAAAGATAAATGGATTTAATTGTGTAAATAAAGAATTCACTACAATTTGTCCTGTTTCCACTACAGAATACCTAATTTTTGCTATTTATAGGTAATTCGTATTTAACTATCATTGTGGTTTTGAATTAAATTATCTTCATCAGTAATGCTGTGGCGAAGTAAGTCATTTGACGGCTTATGGTCAGCGTGCAACGTTGTGCGCTAAACTTCATCTACCTCAAGTCGCATTAAAGGCATTTTTGCTGCAGATATAAACTAATTTTTGATTAAAAATGTGTAGAGACTGTAGCTAAAAAATAAGCACCGCTTAATTTTGTAGCTTTTCAACGACAGGCTAGTAGTGGGAGTACTACAAAAGGATATATAAACGAAGAAAATCATCCTTAATACAATGTTTTGAAGCAAATTAGTATCGTCTCTCTAAACAACGTACAAGCCAAATCTAAGTAAAAATGAACGTAAATATCGGTTACAACGACTTAATTATCCTGATCAACTGCATTCTTTCGATAGCGAACCTGATGTTATTGCTCTATTTTATTCTGCATATTAAGCGATCCAGGCAAAAGGCCGGCACGATTGCTATCCCACTGGTGGACGAAAAAGAGGTGGATAACGCCGAACAGCAAGAGGCGGCCGGTGAGGGAGAGGAGCTCGTGCGCACAGGTGTTCTTATCAGTAAGGTGACCGAAGACCGTTTGGTTGAGCAGTTTCAAAAAGCACAAGAGGGTCGATTTTTTCTCAAAAAAGGAGTCTCCCTGCAAGATTTAGCCGATTTGCTGGGTACCAACCCACGGTATGTATCCTATATTTTGAATCGTTACGTCGGAATGGATTTTAACAATTACATCCAACAGGCACGCATTGAGTATTTAATTTCTTGTGTCGAACGTGATCCTGACCTGCTCAACGTGAAGTTTTCTGTTTTGGCCGAAAAAGCCGGATTTTCAAGTATCAGTAAATTCTCATCGGTCTTTAAAGCCGTAAAGGGTATCCCGCCCTCGGAATACTTCCAGCGCTTCAGAACGCCACTTTAACGAAGGCCCAAGCTGCCCAGTACTCATCTTTTGTAGGTGTATCTACCTGTTTAATAGTTCTTTATCTTGTTGTATAGAAGGACAGCTTTCTATCTTATATGATAGATAGAAAGCTGTCCTTCTACCTTCGGATCAGGTAGCATGCATATGCTTTTACACCCACAGAAGAGCCTATAGTGACCGTTGTATCCCCGTATGATATGCAGGTATCCGTTGTCTAAACTTATGTTATACAATTAGATGTTATGTCGATGTGTAATCCTGCTGTATCCCATTTTCGCCAGGTATAATCCTGATGGAATCCTGATGGAATCCGTTTTTTCCACGTTTACGTCTGCATGTAGCATCCTCCAAAATCCATTTAATTTAGCCGTTATTTTTATTTTAAATTTCTCTTTTCATAAAATGGATGTCCCCTTCAAAAGGATTTGGCCACTCTTTTTACCTTTTGTAGGTCAAATACTACAGGATGAGTAGCTCGGTCTTTTTTGCTCATCTGCAGCACTTATCATTCGTTGAAATCTGTTTTCTTTTTAAAGAAAATTTAACTTTTCTATTAAGCAAAATTTTCGTTTCAATGATGCCGATTGCCGAGTTAATTCCTGTCTTCCATTAAATTAAAGGTTATCTGCCTTTTTTTTCCGAAAACGTAAAGCTATAGGTATATCGCGCTATAGTGTATCGAAATTTTGTTTTGGCCAATTTTGCTGAAGATAATAAGGCAATATTATCCACTAGTATTCAACAACAATTTTACCGAAGATGATTTTGAAAAAGACATTATTATTGCTTGCTGCTGTAGCGGGGGGCAAGCTTTCCCAGGCACAGCAAATCGATGTAAAACCTGATACCGTCATCACCGTATCAACAGACCGCTATCAAGTCGAAACCAACCGCTTTTGGGACAACTGGTTTATCAATGCCGGTGCCGGAGCCCAGATTTATTTTGGTGACCACAACAAGCAGATGAAGTTTTCCGAACGCCTGACCCCTAGTTTTGAATTTAACCTGGGTAAATGGTTCAGTCCCGGTATCGGCGTGCGCGCAGGGCTGACCGGTTTTAAAGTGAAAGGACTAACGCAAAATGGAAGCCACTCCACAGGTGTGCAGTATGCAGGGAAACCTTGGGATGGGTACTGGCTATACAACCAGGAATTTAATTACTTCCATATCCATGGCGATGTATTGTTCAATCTGTCCAATATACTCTCGGGCTACAAGAAAGATCGTTTTTATAACATCAGCCCGTATGTCGGCCTAGGCTGGATGGTTACCAACGATGCGCCTACCCAGAAAGAAGTCAGTGCCAACATCGGTATTTACAACAGTTTCCGACTCAGCGATGCGTTGGACCTCACGTTTGATGTGCGCGGAGCCATGGTCAACGATCGTTTTGATGGTGAAACGGGCAACCGTAGCCAAGATGGTAATTTAAGTGCTGCACTGGGCTTGACCTACAAATTTAAGAAACGGGGCTGGGAAAAACCAAGTTCTGTCGTGATCAGCTACAGCGATGCACTTTTAAACAGCCTTCGCGAAAAGGTACAGCAGCTTGCTGAAGACAATGAAGCCCTCAAGGCGCAATTGGCAGCATCGCAGGGCAAAACCATTACCGATATCCGGGTAGAAGAAAAAATATTGGCAGCCCCTATATTGGTGACCTTTCCGATCAATCAAAGCGTCGTAAGCAATGAAGCGCGTGTCAACTTGGGTTTCTTTGCCAAAGTGATCCAGGCCGGCAATAAAAACATTACCTATAAAGTGACCGGGTATGCCGATAAAGTAACCGGTACCACAGCCATCAACGATCGTCTGAGCCGTGAGCGCGCCCAGGCTATTTATAATGTATTGGTCAAAGAGTTTAATGTATCGCCGCAGCAGCTCGAACTGGCTTATGAAGGGGGTGTCGACAATATGTATTACGATGATCCTCGTCTGAGCCGCGCAGTTATTACGATCGCCAAATAATTGAGTTCATAAAGTACTCTTATTCATTCCAATGAAATCCATCCATTTATATTGCGCATATATGCTTTCAATTTCCCTGCTGGCCTGTCACAGCAATGGCCGTTATCCTGATGCGCAACAGGGAAAATTGATCGCATCCGCATCCGCGTATGAATTTATAGATATTGACGGTACCCGGCATCTGCTCAAAGATGTGAAGGGGGCGTACAAATTGTTGGTTTTTTATGACCCCGAAGCGGAGGAAAGCCTGGCACTGATTGCCGCGATGAAGCAATCAGTGCCTTTGGCAAAAGGGGTGGCATCGGGCAAGGTCAATGTGGTGGCCATCTGCGTCAACGGCGATTTAAGCCATTGGAATACCTACCGGGAGCATATTCCGTCGCAGTGGATCAACGGGTTTGACCTCAACGGGGAGCGCGGTGTAGAATCCTACTTTTTTCTCTCTTCGTTCCCGAGGCTCGTGTTATTGAACGATGCCCACGAGGAGGTGAAAACAGCGATGGGTTTGGATGCGCTTATTCCATTCCTCGAAAAGTCAATGTACCCCTAGGCATGGAGCGAAAATTTTTACAACTACTAGATTAGATCACCATGAACAGTTTGGATTTGATGAAGTACGGCACTGTACTATTGCCTTTTCTTTGTGCGATGTTATTGAGCTGGGGGATGCTCCCCTATATCTTACTGATTTCCTACCGGAAGCGTCTGTTTGATCCGATCGATTCCCGCAAACTTCACCAGCATATTGTCCCGAGACTGGGCGGGGTTGCTTTTGCCCCCATTCAATGCTGCATCCTGGTCATTACTTTTGTCAGTCTGTATAAGCTTAATATCGGCAATATCGACCTGCAGGTCGCGTCGTGGATTATCCTGCCCAGTATGGCCTTGTTGGTGTGCGGCCTGGTTATCCTCTTTATGATTGGTATCGGCGACGACCTGATCGGGGTGAGCTACAAATGGAAATTTGTCGCTCAGATTATGGTAGGCTGCCTGCTGCCACTGAGTGGTGTATGGATCAATGACCTATACGGACTGGGTTTCGTTATTGGTATCCCGGCCTGGCTGGGTATGCCGCTTACCGTATTTGTCGTGGTGTTGATTATCAATGCTATCAATCTGATTGACGGTATCGACGGGCTCTGTTCGGGTGTGGTGACGATTGGTTTGGCTGTTTTAGGAACCTTATTCGCTTATTATGGTGCCTGGCTGCATGCCATTTTTGCCTTTATCACCGTTGCCGTGTTGCTTCCATTTTTTTATCTCAATGTCTTCGGGACGAAACGTCGGCGGCGGCGCATCTTTATGGGCGATACAGGAAGTATGACGCTGGGTTTTTCCATTGCCTTCTTGGTGGTCAGTTTTTCCATGAACAACCACTTTATCAAGCCCTTTTCGGATGGCGCTATTGTGGTCGCTTTTTCCACCCTCATTGTGCCGGTGCTCGATGTGGCGCGGGTCATGTTTGTGCGCTGGCGTATCGGCAAGCCGATTTTTAAACCCGATCGCAATCACTTGCACCACAAGTTGCTGCGGGCTGGACTGAGCCGGCATAGTGCCCTGCTCTTTATCCTGCTCATGACGCTGCTGTTTTGCCTCTTTAATATTGTGGCTGTACGCTACGTCAGCAACAACCTGGTTGTGCTGGTCAATCTGCTTTTCTGGGGGGGCTTTCATTACCTATTCAATGTACTGGAAAAAAGACAGCTCATCGCCAGACTGCAATTATTTATCAATCTATAACAAGTAAACATTACAGATGAAAATAGCTTTAATTGGAGGATCCGGTTTTGTAGGAACAAGACTGACCGAGCTCTTGCTCCATACGACCGATCACGAAGTCGTGATTATCGATAAAGTCATCAGTGAAAAATATCCACAGCTCACCCGTATCGGCAATGTGCAAGATCGGGATGCGCTGTGCGGGCTACTTCAGGGGGTACATCAAGTGGTACTCCTGGCCGCAGAACACCGGGATGACGTTACCCCGGTATCAAAATATTACGACGTCAATGTCAATGGCATGGAAAATACACTTTACGCCATGCGGGCCAATGCAATCACGCGTATTGTTTTTACGAGTTCCGTGGCTGTATATGGACTGGGTAAACAAAATCCGAGTGAGGCGGCGGCAGTAGCGCCCTTCAACCATTATGGAAAGAGCAAGCTACAAGCCGAGCAGGTGTTGGAGAAGTGGTACGCAGCGCATGCCGACTGGAACATCCAGGTCATCCGGCCCACGGTCATTTTTGGCGAGGGCAATCGCGGCAATGTCTATAACCTGTTGCAGCAGATCGCCTCCGGTAAATTTATGATGATCGGAAAAGGAGACAATCAGAAGTCGATGTCCTACATCGGCAATATTGTGGCATTTATTGCCTACCTGATTTCGGACCAATCCACCGGGTACAATCTGTATAATTATGGCGATAAGCCCGATCTCACAACCAATGATCTGGTGTATTATACCGGTAAAGTACTTGGTAAGCATATCCCCACATTACGCATACCTTATTCGCTGGGTCTTATGGGCGGCTACGCTTTTGATGCCCTTGCTTTTATCCTGCGCCGCAAATTGGCGATCAGCTCCGTTCGGGTTCGCAAATTTTGCGCCGTTACACAATATGATTCGTCCAAGGCGCTAGCGACCGGATTCCAGCCTCCTTTTGCGTTGCAGGAAGGTCTTCGCCGTACGCTAGAAAGCGATTTTTCAGCCTATATAAAAGTCAACAATCAGTTTGCGAGCTATGAAAACGGTTAACCTGATCTACTGGGACGGAAAGAATTTTGGCGATGCGCTTAGCCCGCGTTTGGTCGAAGAGCTGACAGGCCTTCCCGTGCAGTATAAAAGCTGGGATCCCTCGGCGATGGCCCGATTGAAGAATTTGAGTATGCAGCTCATCCGTTTTCGCTTTTCGGCCTTTCACAACATTCTTTGGCCATCGCAGGCCTCCTTGATTGCGGTGGGATCTGTTATCCGCTGGGGAAATCGTAAATCGT
The DNA here is from genome assembly GCF_002325125.1 of Sphingobacterium sp. UBA1498. Lineage (NCBI taxonomy): Bacteria > Pseudomonadati > Bacteroidota > Sphingobacteriia > Sphingobacteriales > Sphingobacteriaceae > Sphingobacterium > Sphingobacterium sp. UBA1498. The sequence continues at coordinate 245,941 of NZ_DCRG01000004.1, read as the reverse complement.
CGGTTTGGGGTGCAGGATTTATGAATGCCGACGATCCATTTGGAGGTGGACGCGTGTATGCCGTCCGCGGCAAATATACCAGTCAGAAGCTGGAGGCCATGGGGTATCCGCGCTGCGATACCTTCGGTGACCCGGCGGTGTTGCTTCCGCTCTGGATTCGCGGCAAGGAAAAGAAGACCAAGCAGCTCGGCGTAATTCCACATTGGAAAGAGGTCGATGCTTTTCGCGAAAAGTTTGGAACCGATATCAATCTGATCGATTTTCGTACGGTCGACGTCGAGCGTATTATCGACGAGATTACAGACTGCGCCTATATCCTTTCGTCCTCTTTGCATGGGCTTATTGTTGCCCATGCCTACGGCATACCGGCATTGTGGATCAAAATGGGCTATATTGATACCGATGGCTTTAAGTTTGACGACTATTTTAGTTCCGTCGATATCCCGTCTTACCCAGGTTTTGAACAGCTGGATGACATTTTGGCCAGCGAAGAAAGCTGGAAGAGCCTGTTTGCATCCCATTGGGAAAAGGCAAATTGCCAGACCGATCTCAGCGAGCTGCAACGCGGACTTTTAGCGGCTTTTCCACTTCCTTTAAGACCCAAGTATCAGGCACTGACCAAACAGTTGGCTTAATCATCGATTTCACATGGAGCTAAAGAAACAAGTCGCAACGGGAGCAATCTGGGTATTTATGGATCAATTTGGCGTACAGCTGGTGTCCTTTGTGGTCAACCTGGTGTTGGCGCGCCTGCTGATGCCGGCAGATTTCGGGACAATTGCACTGTTTAATGTAGTCATCAATATATCCTCCGTTTTGATCAACGGCGGAATGAGCAGCAGCCTCGTACGGACGCAGTCGGTCGATGAGCGCGATCTATCTACCGTTTTCTGGTTCAATATGGCGACGACGGCCTTTTTATACCTGCTTGTATTTATTGCAGCGCCCTGGATAGGCCAGTTCTATCAGTTACCCATTTTGGGTCCCATTATTCGGGTCTATAGTATTGTGCTCATCATCGACAGCTTTGTGCATGTACAGGCCGTGCTATTTGATAAGAAACTCGATTTTAAAACCACCTTCAAGGTGCGTTTACCCTCAATTATTGTGGGCGGGGTGGCAGGTATTGGCTTTGCGCTGGCAGGAATGGGGGTGTGGTCATTGGTCTATTCAGCCTTGCTGCAAAATCTGCTGTTTACCCTGCAGTATTGGTTTTACAGTGACTGGCGGCCTACCTTTACGTTTGACCGCGAAAAATTTAACTACCATTTTGCATTTGGTATCCGCCTCACGCTCTCTGCGCTGCTCAATGTGATTTTCAATAACGTGTATTCCATTGTGATCGGCAAGCGGTTTTCGGAGACCACGCTGGGTTATTACAATAGGGCCGAGTCGCTAAAAAACCTACCGATCAACAATATTTCGACGGCATTAAACAAAGTTACTTATCCGCTGTTTGCTAAGTTCAGCACTGACGATCAGCAATTGCGCCGTGCCTATCGGCGTGTGCTCAAGCTCGTTATCTTTATTATCGCCCCCACGATCTCGTTGATGGTGATTGCGGCCGAACCCATTATCAGGCTCTTGCTCGGTGCAAAATGGCTACCTGCGGTCCCCTATTTTCAGCTGATGGCTTTGGGAGCGCTTTTTCAGCCTATTCACAATTATAATCTCAACGTATTGCAGGTCAAGGGGCGGTCAGACCTCTATCTCAAGCTCGAAATCATTAAAAAGATCTGCATTGTCATTGCTGTAGTGGTAGGTTTGCGGTACGGCGTTTTTGGTTTAATCTGGGGCCAGGTGGCGGTGTCCGTTGCATCCTTATTTATCAATACCCATTACACCGCTAAATTTCTGGATTACTCGATGCGCCAGCAGCTGTCAGATCTATTGCCCAGTATCTTCCTATCCTGTGCCCTTGGATTTGCCGTTTGGTGGGGCACCGCTTTGTTGCCCTATGAGCTCACCGATGTGATGGAAGCATTTCTAGTTCTGTCCACCTATATCGTGGCATTTGCAGCCATTTGCTGGCTTATTCAACTGGAAGAATACCGGTATTTCAGTGGCATTATTCGTAGTGCATGGAAAAAAAGAATCAATTTATAACTATTCGCTTAAATGATATGATAAAGAAGTCGATCTTACAAACAGCTTGGAGCATGCTCCGTGAACAGAAAATCTTGCGTAAACACCGTAAGGTTGTGGCGTTCTGGAATCAGATGATCGCGCAGGATCAGCGTGGCGAGCTGGAGCATTTCCCCTTGGAGCCCAAGATAGAATTGCCGGCCAATAAGGTGATCTGGCAATATTGGGGGCAAGGGGTACAACCCGATCGCCTGCCTGATATCGTCAAGATCTGCTTTAATTCTGTCGATACCTACCGGGGCGACTATACCGTTATCCGCTTGGACGATTACACGTTGACACAGTACCTGGATATACCCGATTTTATCTGGTCAAAACGAAAGGCAGATGTTATCAGCCGGACTTTCTTTTCGGATATTATCCGTCTAGCCCTACTATACGTCTATGGTGGTGTGTGGCTCGACGCCACCATCTTATTGACGGATGTGCTGCCAGCCAAGTATTGTGAACAGGACTATTTCTTGTACCAGCGGGACGCGCAGGAACCCTATACCGATTATTGGAAAAACAGTTACGCCTCCTATTGGGGCTGGCATGAAGACCACAAAGTCAGGATGCTTAGCAGTATTATTTTCGCCAAAAAAGGGTATGCACTTCTCGGTCAGATCTGTCATCTGCTTTTTAATTACTGGAAAGCTGAAGACAGCGCGCTCGACTATTTTTTCTTTCAGATCTTGCACGAGATGCTGCTACCGGCTGAAAAATCGGCAGATCAGGGCCTCCTTGTGAGTGATGTGTACCCCCATCTCTTGCAAACCAAGCTGTCGGGCGGCGATTACCCCATTGCGTATCCGGATATTTTTTTACGGACGAGCGTGCACAAACTGACCTATTTCCCTGAAGACACCGTCGCTCAGCTCAAGCAGATTTTAAAACAGACAAAAGCGGCAATGCCTGCTGGAAAGGATCAGGATGGCTAATTTGGACAATGCAAAACATGCTTACCTCATTATGGCACATACCGATTTTGAGGTACTGGATAAGCTTTTGCTCTGCTTAGACGATAAGCGCAACGACATCTACATCCATTTTGATCAAAAGGTAGCGCAGTTGCCCGAACTGGCCACCCATCATGCGGGCCTTTATATATTGCATACGCGTGTGGATGTGCATTGGGGCGACGTTTCTGTCGTTGCGGCCGAATATCATCTTTTTGAAGCAGCCGCTGCGCAGCAGCAGTATGCCTACTACCACTTATTATCCGGTGTCGATCTTCCACTCAAAAGTCAGGATGAGATTCACGCTTTTTTTGCCGTCCATCAGGGACAGGAATTTATCGGTTTCCAAAACGGCGACTGTAGGAAGGAGATCGACCGAAAAGTCCGACGGGTACATCTTTATCCAACCAGATTTCGGGCGGTCAAGGGCATCTCCGGGTACTATTATCGTGCTGTGCGTGCCCTCAGTTTGCGCCTGCAAGAACTGTTTGGCCTATACCGAAACCAAGATGAGGTCTTCAAAAAGGGCGCGCAATGGGTTAGCCTCACCGATGCATTTGTTCGCTATGTATTGTCTCAGAAAAGTGCCGTACTCAAGAAGTATCAATATACCTTCTGCAGCGATGAGATCTTTATTCAGACACTTTGCTGGAATTCTGTGTTTAGACTTCGGATTTATCGTAAAACAAGTGAGAGTAAAGGTAGTCAACGCATGATCGGCTGGCATAAGGGCCAATTGATCGAATGGACGAGCGCCGATTTTGATCGTTTGATGGCTTCTGACCTACTCTTTGCGCGCAAGTTCAGTTCAAAACATATCGACCTTGTCGACCGCGTGGTAGACCAGGTATGTGATAAACAAGTTTCCAATTCCATTTCCATTTAGCCTTATGAATAGACTACGACGCTGCTACCTCAATTTTAGATATAGGCTTTTGAAATTACTATTGCCCTTTCCAACAATTCATTCCAATGAAGAGACCCTGGATAAGTTGCTTCAGTCCAATCTTTCAATGGCCCGATTTGGCGATGGCGAATTCCATATGATCAATCAGACCGAGCATCTAGGCTTTCAGGATATGGACGAGGGGCTCGCGCAGCGCCTCCGTGCTATTCTGAGCAGCAACAGTGCCGTCTGTATGATCTGCATCCCCTATGGCTTGCGTTCGGTACAGCATCTCAATGCGCAGGGCAGTTTTTTCTGGCGGCAGTTTGTGGTGTTTCATTACCGAAAATATATCCCTTACTTCAATTACTCGAGGCCCTATTACGATGCCTGTGTGACACGGCCTTATATGGATTGGCAGGATAAATCGCATTGCGGTAGCTTCTTTTCGAAGCTTAAGCAACTCTGGAAGGACAAGCGCATTTTAATTGTCGAAGGTGAAATGAGCCGTTTGGGGGTGGGCAACGATCTGTTTGCCGGTGCGTCGGCTATTGGCCGTATGATTACCTTGGCGCAGCAGGCCTTTAGCTGTTATGATGCTTTGCTGAAAGAAGCGGAGCGCGTGGGCAGAGCCTATGATCTGGTGCTGCTGGCGCTTGGTCCGACGGCTACGGTGCTTGCTTATGATCTTTCGCAGTTGGGACTGCGTGCCCTGGACATCGGGCATGTGGATATCGAGTACGAGTGGTTTTTGCAGGGAGCATCGAAGAAAGTGGCTATCCCCGGCAAATATGTCAATGAGGTCAAGGATGGAAGCAAGCCGTATGAGCAGGCAGATCAACAATACGAACAAGAAATTATCAGCCGCATTTTTACACCCTAACCGCTGTAAGTTTATATGAAGAAAAATTTACCCTTAGTCAGTATTATCACACCGGTGTACAACGCACAGGAGACGCTCGAACGCACATTGGTGTCGCTCCGTCGGCAAACCTATGGGCATATCGAATTTATCTGTGTCGACGATGCCAGTAGCGACCTCAGCCTCTCGATGCTGCAGGCATTTGCCGAGGATATTGGTGAGCGAGCGGGGTTTTCGGCCAAAATTATCTCCCATGCTGAAAATAAAGGCGTTGCTGAAGCCCGCAATACAGGACTGGATCATGCTTCGGGTGAGTTTGTGCTGTACGTCGATGCCGATGACAGTCTGGCACCCGATGCCGTTCAAAGCTGTGTGGAAGAAGCCGCAGATAGTAGGGCAAACATCGTATACTTTCACTGGTGCCTTGTTTTTCAGAAAAGTGAACGTACCATGCGACAGCCCACTTGTGCCAGTCCTTTGGAAGCCATACAGGCTATGCTGGCCGGGCGCATGCGCTGGAACCTTTGGCTGTTTATGGTGCGTCGATCGTTGTATGAAGAGCATGCCATACGCTTCATCCCCGGGGCCAATATGGGTGAAGACCTCTTGGTTACAATGAAGTTGTTTATACATGCCAAGCGCATCCGTTTGCTGGACCGTGTATTGTATCACTACCGACAGGACAATGCCGGATCCATCAGTAAAATATTCTCGATAAAACATATGCGTGAGGTCGAAACCAATATCCAGGAGGTCGAGCGCTGCCTTAGGGCAAGCAACTATGCCGCCGATATAGGCCACGGTATCGACTTTCTCAAGTTGGCGATCAAATTGCCGTTGCTGGTGACAGGACACAAAGCAGATTATATCCGCTGGACCCAGTGGTTTAGCAGTGCCGACCGCTACATTCTGCACAATCGCTCGGCATCGCTGCATACGCGCCTCTTGCAGTGGTTCGCTTCCAAAAGACAATATTGGGCAGTGCGGGCCTATTACCTGCTTGTGCTGCGGTTCATCTATGGTGTCATCTATAAATAGCGCTATGATAAAAGGATTATTGATTTTTTGTGTTGGCCTATTGGTCAGCTGCTTTTTCTTCTCTTTCGGTTTTACATTTTTACCGCCCAGTGTCAATACCAAAATTATTCTGGCCGGTATTGGGGCACCCCTGCTGTTCGTCCAGCTGTTTCGTGCCCAACGGGTAGAAATTAGCCGGCCGCTGTTTACAGCCACCGGTTTAGCCGTTGTTTTTTCGCTGGTCTGTTACATCGCTACCGATGTCAACCGTACCGATGATTTTGCTTATGCCACCTATTTCATGAGTTTTACCATATGGCTTCTGGCAGGCTATACCGTCGTTATGGCTATCCGTCAGGTACATGGCTACATCAATTTTAATCTCCTCACCTATTACCTGGCCGCTGTCTGTCTCGCGCAGTGTATCCTCGCCTTATGGATCGATAGCTCGCCGGCTATGCAGTCGCTGGTAGATCGATACATCGAGCAGGGGCAGGCCTTTGTTAAGGAGGTAGACCGCCTCTATGGCATCGGGGCCGCCTTGGACAATGCCGGCGTTCGGTTTTCCGTTGTGCTGATTATGCTGTCTTCCCTATTTAGACGGGATCTTTTTCAAAAACGCAACACATTATTGACGGCCCTCTTACTGATGGTCTTCTTTGCCATCTTGATTTTGGGCAACATCATTGCACGAACCACTTCCATTGGCGGGCTGATGGGACTGTTGATTATATTCTTCACGACAGGACTTTTTCACCACATTATCCGCATCGAGTTTGTCCGTTTTTTTACCGTTCTTACTATCCTGCTGCTGGTAGCGATTGTTGTCGCCATGTACTTCTATGCGGAAAATGAGCTTTTCCGTGGCTATATGCGCTTTGCCTTCGAAGGTTTCTTTAATTATTACGAGACGGGGGAGTTTAGAACCGATTCGACCGACAAGCTGACCACGAATATGTGGGTTTGGCCTACAGATACCCGCACCTGGCTTATCGGTACCGGACTCTTTGACGGCTGGGTCTTTAACACCGACATCGGCTATTGCCGTTTTGTACTCTACTGTGGCCTGGCCGGATTCAGTGTCTTTGCCAGCTTTTTCATTTTTAATGCGCTATCATTCCTGTCCAGGTATAGTCACTATAAGCTTTTATTCCTGTCGCTCTTGGCCTTCTCTTTTGTCATCTGGATTAAGGTTTCTACCGATATATTTCTGATCTATGCCCTATTTTATTGCATTGAAGGCGTGCAGGGCTCTTTATTCACCTCCAAATTTACTGTCGAACATGAAAATAGTCTATTCCATACTGGGAACGTATAATGCTGGGGGCATGGAGCGCGTACTGGCCAATAAGGCCAACTACCTGGCACGGATGGGGCACGAACTGACGATAGTAACCACAGATCAGAAAGCCCGTGTCCCTCATTTTGAACTCGATCCTTTGATCTGTCAGGTAGACCTTGCGATCAATTATACCGACGATGAAGGGCTGGGGATCTTTAAGAAGATGATGTCCTACAAGCGCCGGCAGCGTATCCATCGCGAGCGGCTAGAAGCACTTCTTTTGCCGTTGAAGGCCGATATTGTGATTTCCATGTTTGATCACGATGTCAGTTTTCTGCATGCGGTCAAGGATGGCAGCAAGAAAGTCCTGGAGATTCACTTTTCGCGGTTCAAACGGCTGCAATACGATCGCAAAGGGCTCTGGAAGTTAGTCAATACCTGGCGCAGTGCCCAAGATCTTGTCTTGGCCCGCAAGTACGATCGTTTTGTGGTACTCACCCATGAAGACCATACCTATTGGAAGGGCTTGAAAAATAGTGTTGTTATTCCCAATGCCAATACCTTTTCAGTACCCGCTCGGGCGGCTCTTACCGAAAAACGTGCTATTGCTGTCGGACGGTTCGACTACCAGAAGGGATTTGATGAGCTTATTGCGATCTGGAAGGCTATCCATGCGCGCTGTCCCGACTGGAAGCTTGATATCTATGGACAGGGGCCGTTGAAGGCCGATATGCTGGCCCAGATCCATGCTTTGGGATTGGACGGGCAGATTGCACTTCACGCACCCATCAAAAATATCAGAGATGCCTATATGCACAGTTCATTGGTATTGATGAGTTCGCGCTACGAGGGGCTGCCCATGACACTGCTCGAGGCCCAGGCCTGCGGGCTGCCCATGGTGGCATATGCCTGCAAATGTGGCCCCCGAGATATCATCAAGCCGGGTAAAAACGGGTATTTGATTGCCGAAGGCGATCGTGCAGATTTTGCCGACAAGGCCTGCCGGTTGATGGAAAAAGCAAAACTCCGCCAGCAGATGGGGCAGAACGCGTGGGAAATGGCCGAAAATTTCGATGAGGAACGCATTATGCGCCAATGGCTCTTGTTGTTTGAGCGCTTGACGAAAGGAGAGCAGCGATGAAAAAGACGATCGTTATTTCTGCTGTCAACCTGGTAGAGGCGGGGCCATTGGCCATACTACGCGATTGTTTGGCCTACCTTTCAAAGCTGGCCGCCACTGGCGACTATCGGGTGATTGCCTTGGTGTACAAGCAATCCCTGGCCGATTTTCCACAAATTGAATATATCGAAACGCAGTGGCCCAAAAAACGCTGGGTCAACCGCCTCTGGTATGAATATGTATCGATGCGTTCAATAGCAAGGGAGATCGGTCCCGTTTACCTCTGGTTTTCGCTGCACGATACCAGTCCGTCGGTGATTGCCGAGCGGCGGGCCGTATACTGCCATAATGCCTTCCCTTTTTATCGCTGGAAAGCGCACGATCTATTTTTTGCACCCAAGATCGCGTTGCTTGCGCTCTTCAGTACCTATATCTACAAGCCCAATATTCGGCGCAATACGTATCTGGTGGTGCAGCAGCAGTGGTTGCGCGAAGCCTTTCATCGGCTATTTGCCGTTCCTTGCACTAAAATTATTGTTGCCCCACCCGAGATAAAGACCAAGCAAGTATCGGTTTTCCAAAAAGAGGAAGCGCCGGGCTGTTACACCTTTGTATTTGCCGCGTCGCCCAATAGCCACAAGAATTTTGAGGTAATCTGCCGGGCTGCGGCGCTGCTCGAGCAGCAGGACACGGTGCCTTTTAAAGTACACCTTACGGTGAAGGGCGATGAAAATACATACGCGCAGTGGCTGCACCGCAGGTGGGGGCATCTGCAATCGCTGCATTTTATGGGCTTTGTGAGCCGTACCCAGCTCGAAGGTTATTATGCCGGCTGCGACTGCCTTATTTTTCCATCCAAGGCCGAGTCCTGGGGACTGCCCATTACCGAGTTTGCAGCTTACGGTAAGCCCATGCTGCTGGCCGATTTACCCTACGCCCACGACACTGCATCGGGGTGTGAAGCCGTATCATTTTTTGATCCCGACGATCCGAAAGCTTTAGCGACACAAATGGGCGCACTGATGCGCGGCGAGCGGTCATTTTTGCAGGCAGTAGCAAAAGAAAAATTGGAAGAACCCTTTGCCACGGGCTGGAACGACCTCTTCTACCAACTGCTCCATTAGTCAATTGATAAACCATTAAACGCAAAAATTTGATGAAAATATTACAACTGGGAAAATTTTATCCGATACGCGGCGGTGTAGAGAAAGTGATGTACGACTTGATGCTCGGTTTGTCCGAGGGCGGGGTATACTGTGATATGCTCTGTGCATCCACCGAAGATCACCCTGCCGCCGAAATACAGGTAAATCCCTATGCCCGGTTATTTGTTGTGCGTACCTCCGTTAAAATTGCAGGTACCATGTTGGCTCCGGCAATGGTCACCAAGCTCCGCAACATTGCTGGACAATATGATATCATTCACATCCACCATCCCGATCCCATGGCCAGTCTGGCGCTTTACCTGTCGGGCTATCGGGGGCGGGTTGTCTTACATTGGCATTCCGACATCTTAAAACAAAAGAACCTGCTCAAATTGTATAAGCCCCTACAAAGCTGGCTCATCAATAGAGCCGAACAGATTGTGGGCACCACCCCCGTCTATGTGGAGCAGTCGCCTTTTTTACAGCATGTAGTGGCCAAAATCGACTTTATACCCATTGGAGTCAACCCCATTGGCTACGACGAAGCAGCCGTGGCAGACTTCAGAGGCCGTTATCCCGGCAAGACCATTATCTTTTCCCTGGGCCGGCTGGTGGAGTACAAAGGCTATGCCTATCTCATTCAGGCGATGCAGCAGCTGAATGATGCTTACCACCTCATTATCGGTGGTAAGGGGCCGTTGGAACAGGAACTGAAGCAGCTTATCGCGGACCTCAACCTGCAGGACCGCATCAGCATGGCCGGTTTTGTTGCCGATGAAGACATCCCGACCTATTTTGGTGCTGCCGATATCTTTTGCCTCAGTTCCATCTGGAAAACCGAGGCCTTTGCTATTGTACAGATCGAGGCCATGTCCTGTGGCAAACCTCTTGTGTCTACCGCAATACCCGGTTCCGGGGTGAGCTGGGTCAACCAGGATCAGGTATCGGGCCTGGTGGTAGCACCCGAAAACGCCACGGCACTGGCAGCGGCCATCCGGCAGATCGGATCCGATCCAGCCTGTTATCGAACCTATTCCGAAGGAGGGCAAAAGAGGTATCAAGAAAATTTTACGCGCGAAAGAATGATCGCGAAATGCAGGAGGATTTATGAAAAATACTAAAATTCAAGCGGCCTTCTTGTTCCTACTGCGCAGTGGACTTTGGGGCAAGCCCCAGCAGGGTAAAGAAAAGCAGCTCTTTCCATTATCGGAGGCAGAGTGGGGCGGGCTCTACCGTCGGGCCAACGAGCAGACGGTAGAAGGTATTGTCTATGATGGACTGCTGTTGTTGGAAAAAGACCATTTGCCATCGCGTCAGCTCCAGCTAAAGTGGTCGGTACAGATCGACCGGATCGAACGCAGTCACCACCGCAACAATAGCCATATTGCCGATCAGTATGCCTTTTTCACCAAACGGAATCTGCGCCCACTGCTGTTGAAAGGGCAGGGTGTAGCAGCGAGTTACCGTATTCCACAGCATCGGGTCTGCGGCGATATCGACTGGTATTTTGAATCCCAGCACCAGTGTACGCTGGCGGGCCTCCACCTGATCAAAAATAACATACCGCGGGTAGACACCGGGGGGCAAGTGTATCGTTGGGCAGCAGGCGAAATGGATCTGCATGACCGCCTATTTGATCTCTACAACCCCTTCTGCAAAGCTGTATTGAAACAGTACCGGCGGGAATTTCCCGATACCACCCTGTCTATATCCGGGCAGGACGTGGCCGTATTGGCACCGCAGGTTCAGGTTATTCAGGTGACGGCGCATATTCTCAAGCATTCCCTGGCTTTTGGGATCGGGCTTCGTCAGTTCTGCGACCTGGCGGCACTGTATCACCATTCCAGGCACCTGCTGGATGGCGCACGCTTAGAAAAGCTTTACCGTCAGGTGGGGGTGTTGGACTGGATCGCTTCCGTACATCAGTTTTTGGTCAACGAGCTGGGCTTGGCAAAAGAGAAACTTCCGTTTTCGAGCCCTACTCGCAGCTCGGGTATAGATATCCTACAGGAAGTATGGCAGAGCGGCAACTTTGGCTTTTATGATCAGGACTATGTCAAGCATATTGACGGCGTGCTTGTGGGGCGAAAGAACCGTGCCGAAGCCATACTGCAGCGTGTTGTGCGCTATTTTCCTTATGTGCCGAAGGAGGCATTTTGGTTTCCCATTATCCATTTTTTAAATCGCCGGGAGGCATAACCCATTTTAAAGCGCCGTACCGCGCATGCATATAAAAACAAACGATTATTGAGATATGAAAAGACAGATTTTAGCAATGATTTTACTTGGGATTAGCCTACTGACCTCGTGTATGGCGCCCAAAAAAGTGGTCTACGTCAACGATATGGTACCCAACATAGCCTATCGGGCGCTGGAAGTACCGATGTTAAAACTACAGCAGAGCGATCGGCTTAGCATTACGGTGAGCGCCAAAAATCCCGAACTGGCCGCCCCTTTCAATGTGATGGGCGGGAGCTATACAGTTGGGGACAAAGACTCTGGTTTCAGTACAGGCTCCGCTGGTGCAGGCGGCCCCAGTTACCTCATCGACCAGCAGGGCAATATTACCTTTCCGATCCTGGGCAACCTGCACCTCGAAGGATTGACGCTGGAGCAGGTCCGCGATCTGCTGGCTCAGCGCTTGTCCGACGGCGGTTACATCAAAGATGCCATTGTGAAAGTCGAACTGCTCAATCTGAAGGTCAACGTCATGGGCGAAGTGAAGAGTGTGGGCATTATCGATGTGCCCGACTCGCGTATCAATTTGCTGGAAGCCATTTCCAAAGCTGGCGGACTCACCCACAATGCGGCTGCCAGCCGTGTAACGGTGATCCGGGAAGAAAATGGTGTCCGAAAAAAGATGCTGGTCAACGTGGAGTCGCAGGACATTTTTGATTCTCCGGCCTACTACCTGCAGCAAAATGATATCGTATATGTAGAACCTATCGCTGCGGAGAATACGCCGCGTGAAGATCGGAACTGGCGTTTTACCACCATTGCTACTGGTATCGTAACGGTGATCTTGACCGCCATAAACCTACTTAAATAAAGGAGTTAACGATGAAAACAACACATTATAATCCGTTGCAGAAAGAAAAATCGATCAATGTGCTGGATGTTTTGGCACATCTGCTGTACCATTGGAAGTGGTTTGCACTTTCCATGCTCGTTTTTGGGTCGTATTATTATTATCAGTACGCCAAATCGCCGTTTATTTACCGCAGTGCCGAAACCATCATCATCAAAACACCGATGAATACCCCCCGCACGGCGCGTATTTCGCGCACCAATGAGGCCTATAATTCCATCAGCGTGGCCAGTGAGATTCTGCAGCTCAAATCCAAGGAGCTGATGCGGCAGACGGTTACCCGTATCGGCGCCGATATGAGCTATTCGGTTGCCGCAGGATTGCGACGCAACGAGCTTTACACCGCTAGCCCGATCAAGGTGAGCATACCCCATACAAAGCCCGAGGATGCGTTTTCCTTTACGGTCACACCCGTTGGCGGTACGGAAGTACTGTTGAGCAATTGGAGCCACGGTGAAGCCACGTTGGAGGTGAAAGCCACCTTAGGCAAACCGGTTAACACCCCCCTTGGGCAGCTTACGGTGCAGTCTACCCTTAGCCCCGGCAAAGCACTTCCGGAGCAAGCCATCAAGGTAGAGAAGTTTGCGCTGGAGCATATGGTCAACTATTTTGTATCCACCATCACCATTACCCAGATGGAAGAAGATGCTTCCCTGTTGCAGGTTGTTGCCGAGGATACCAATCCCTTGCGTGCCACCGCCCTTATCGGCGAGATGATCAATGTGTACAATGAAGTCGCCTTGCAGGACAAAAACCAGATTGGCGTAAACACCGCTAATTTTATTCGGGAACGGCTGGCCATCATCGAGCAGGAGCTAGGTTCCGTGGAATCAAATATTGAAAATCTGCGGACACAAAATCAGGGCATGGATGCGTCCACGGTGGGCACAGCCTATTTTGAAGATAGCCGGTCCTATCAGGCCGAGGGCAGCAAAGTCGAGACCGATATCAACCTTGCGCAGATGATGCGCGGCTATCTGGCCGACGGCAGCAAGAAGAATGAGCTTATTCCCAACAATACCGGGCTGGTAGATGTCAGCGTAGAAACCCAGATCAACGATTACAACACGACCCTACTTCGTCGCAATCGCCTGATTGAAGGCAGCAGCGATGCCAATCCCGTGGTGCAGGATCTGGACCGGGCCTTACAGGCCATGCGCGGCAACATTAGCCGGGCAGTAGACAATGCCATCGACGGATTAAAGGTCAAGGCCGGCAACATGAAGAAAGAGGAAAATGCAGCACGCGGTAAAGCGATGCAGGTACCGCAAAAACAACGGGTGATGCTCTCGGTAGAGCGGCAGCAAAAGGTAAAAGAAGAACTCTACCTGTATTTGCTGAACAAGCGCGAGGAGAATGCCATTAACCAGGCCATGACCGAAGATAATATCCGTGTAATTGATCCGGCCATTGTGACGTACGATCCCGTTGCCCCGAGCAAGATGCGCAAGTTGGGCTTAGGGATGGGCATAGGCCTGATATTGCCCGCGATTGTGATTATGACCCTGTCCATTCTCGATACCGGTGTTCGGCGTCGGCAAGACATTGAGGAAGCCATTGATGTACCGCTGTTGGGCGAAATTCCATTGGTGAACAATCGGCGTTTATCCCAGCACAACATTTTGGTGAGCGCTATGGGCAGAGACCCCCTCACGGAGGCTTTCCGCATTCTGCGGACTAATATGAGCTTTATGTCGCGCGAGGGTAAACATCCGCAGACCATCACCCTGACCTCCTTTATTCCGGGCGTAGGGAAAACCTTTACATCACTGAATCTATCCAGCACCTTATCCTTTTTAAATAAAAAAGTCATTGTTGTGGATATGGATTTGCGTAAAGGAACGTTGAGTGACCGCATGGGCATTATACACGGCAAGGGCCTGAGCCACTATCTTTCCGATATCGACCTGGAACTGGATGCGATCATCCACCATGATCTACATGGCGAAAAAGTAGATTATATCTCCATTGGCATGGAGGCACCCAATCCAGTAGAGCTCTTGTTGAGCAAGCGGCTGGACCAGTTGATTGCCGATTTGCGTAGCCGCTATGATTACATTATCATCGATGGCGTACCCACTGGCATTGTTGCCGATGCCACAGTGGTAGACCGTGTTTCTGACCTGACTTTATTTGTTATCCGGGCAGGTAAAATGGATAAGCGGCAGTTGCCGGAGATCCAAAAAATCTATGCCGAGAAGCGACTTTCCAACCTGGCGATTATTCTGAATGGCCTCAAGTTGGGGCAGTCCGGTTACGGTTATGGCTACGGTTACGGCTATGGGTATGGCCGGGATGAGCGAAAAAATGGCTGGGGTAAACTGCTTCGTTCCATTCGAAATAGCTTTACCGGCAGCAAAAAGCACCGATAAATATGCGCGCCGCGACCGTACCCTACCGGTCGGTTGCGGCTTTTTAGCACATTAGACAGTAAGAGAAACCATGCTAATGAAAGATAGAAGAGCATTTATGTTACAAGTTGCCCGTGAAGTGCTCACGGGGCGGATTTCCGTTCAGGAAGCCATGCAGCGAAGCCAGGTTAAAGATAAGCGTACCATTGTCAGCTGGCTGAAACGCGCGATGAAAGAGCATCCGGCGGAGCAAGAACTCGACCTGACGCTCGATACGGATTGCTGTGCAGCCGATATCAGCAGTAAGTCGACCGAAGAAAAAATCACAAAACTCGAATCCGAACTGGCCGGTGCCAAGCAGCGAAATGTAGAGATGCTGCATTTTCAGAAGATTTTGACCAATAAAATTAACGATCTTGAAGTATTGATACAGCATGCCGAAGAGACCTATCAGATCGATATTCTTCCGGGGAAACAAAAGAAAGCCAAATGACTGCGCTGTTTTAATCCAGGTAAATGCGCTGCTGGCACCGCTCTGCCAGATGAAGGTCGTGTGTCACAAAGAGGCACAATTTATTTTTGCCATACTCCAATAGGCGCTGTATCAGTGCATCAGCTGTTGTGCGGTCTAAGGCCGAAGTGACCTCATCGAAGAGCCAAATATCGCCGTCATGCATCAATCCACGCGCGATAGCAATGCGTTGCGCCTGTCCTTCCGATAGGCCGATGCCAGATTCGCCGATGTGGGTGTTTATACCATCGGGGAGATCAAAGACAAATTCAGCCCCTGCAATGCGCAACGCCTCTTGCATATCTAAGGAACTATTTTCGTTGGCGTGCAGTAGTATATTTTCACGAATTGTGCCGCTAAAAAGCGAATTTCCCTGCGGTATATAGGCAAAGTTGATGCGGTGGCTGGCAGACAGCTGCCTTTCGCCATCCCCATCCCGAAGTGTAATCTGTCCCTTTTCCGCTTTCAGTAGAGCGAGCAGCAACCGGATCAAGGTTGTTTTTCCCTTTCCACTCGGCCCGATGATGGCGGTAGGTTCACCTGCTTTCAGGGAAAGATTTAAATTTTGCAGCACCCATTTATCTTCATAGCGGAACGACAGATTGTTGATGCGGAGCTCCTGCGTATGATGCAGACGTTGCTGTGGCACTTGCGGTTCCATTTCACCCGCCTGCAGTTCCAGTAGTCGATCCGCGGAGACGCGGAACCTGACAAAGCCCGGAATATAAGCGATCAAGGCGAGTATAGGCGATTGTATACGCGCCACCAATTGGAGGAATGCGGTCATTGTACCAAAAGAAATCAGTCCCGATTGCAAGCGGTATATCCCCCAGATAAAGGCGATGAGATACCCTGCGTTCATGGCCACCTTCATGGCGCCCTGTGTATACGTGGAGAAGTTGATCTGGCGCATTTTTAGCGCGAAAAGCTGTTGCTGGCTCTCGGTCAATTTTGCCCTTCTTTTCGGAAAAGCGCTCATTGCCCGGATGAGCAGCCGAAAGCGGAGATTTTCCTGCAGCACGTTCGCGAAGTTACTTTCCTCCGCTTTTACTTCCTGGCTGAGCTTGCGCATTTTGCGGAAATAAAGCTTCGAAAAGACAAAGAGCGGTGATATGGCGAGGATCATCAGGGCCAGCATCGGATCCATATACCATAGAAATCCGACCGAGGCCAGTAACTGTATTGCAGTTAATACAAAAGACAGTAGGGTATTGGCGATGGTATTGGCCACTTCCTCGCAGTCCGTCTGAATACGGATCTGTATATCGCCCGTATGCCAGTTTTTGATCAGCTTCCAGACGGATAGCATTTGTGCGTCGAGCATGTTGCGCTGCAGTTCGAGCGTCAGCATGAGCTTCATGCGTTCCATCAGTCGTCCGGAATAACCTTTGATGACAACGTTAAGGGCAATGGTGGCTATGATGCCGATCAGCAGCCATTTTAGCGGAAGCTGACCCGGCGCTGTTGCCGTATCGACCGCTTTTTTGGATAAGTACACAAAGAGCAAGGAGAGGACGATGCAGATCAGCTCCAATATAAAATAAAGAGACAAGCGGCTTCGATACCCTTTGCTGATGGACCATGCCCAGCGCAGGTGTTGTTTCAGGCTGCTGCTGTTCATTTGCTATTCTTCGAGCAATCCCTGTTTTTGAAAATCCTGGAGCAACACTGCTGCATCTGACTGTGCCTGTTCTTTACTGACGTCATAATTTTCACACAGCAGCTCTACGATGGTATCCGGGTTGAATTCTTTTCCCTTGAGTTCTTCCCAAAGCCAGGCCGCCGAACTGTTGAGTGTATATACGGTTGACAGGTCTACCATGTCCTGGCTGGGGTCAACTATCAAATGATCCGAACCTATGGTTCTTAAAATTAAATCTGATCTTAATTTCATAACTATTTATTTTGTATTCGCATAGCGAATCCAGGCAATTTAAGGCTTGTGCATACTTTATACCTGGATGCTGTTAATTAATTCTACTGTTTAAAGTAAGCATATTCATTCAAATATAGACGAATTTCGAAGCTTTTTTTGTTTTTTTTAAGCTAAAGTTAATGCTTTTTATATCATCCTTTTCAGTTTGGCAATAATTCGGCGTAGTAGGCGGATGTGATACCAGCCTAAGCCCCGCAGTCTTGGCCACGTGCTGTGGATTGGTATTGCTCCCTCTTTATCCTTTGGATAATGCATATAGGCAACTGCGATGATGTCGGATTCCGCTATGTATTCGTGGAGGGCAAGATTCCCATCCCCGGCCAATACATATTGGCCCTTTTTCTTTGCTACCAAGCGGTGAAAGACAAATTTTCCGTTGTCTTTGGCGAGTATATTACAGCCTAGAGGAAGCGATTGCCCCTGGTAGGCCCGTAGCATGACCGTATCTCCGTCATGTATAAATGGGTGCATACTTTGCCCCTTAATGCGGATGCGGACTTCTTTGCCCGCATGAAGCATACGTTGTACTTCAGCGAAATAATCTGCGTTGGAGACAATTTTTGATTTACTTTTTCCGGTCTGCTCTTCCATTACTTATGGGCATTGACAAAATACTGTATCACGGGTTCCAAGTAGGTATCTTTCAATAAGACCTTTTTGTTTTCATCCAACAGATAGATCGTTGGTGATGCTTTGAGGTCATATAAGTTGGCCGACAAAATCTGGCGATCAGTATCCAATCCATTGATCCATTGATACGACAACTCCGATTGGTATTGTTTCCATTTGCTGCGGTCGCCCCACGGATCGATGGCCAACACCTGTATCTGCAGCTGTGTAAACAGCTGCACGAGCTGCGGGTTGTCCCGAAGTTGGTGTATTGTTTCTTTACAATGCGAACAGTCCGGATCGTAAAACATTAGCAGCATAAATTTTGCATCCGTCTCCGACAGCTTTTGCTTTTGGCCGTTGGGCAGTTCAAAGCTGAAGTCGGTTGCTGTATGTCCAACGTTATTTTGGCGTACGAGTGTATAGATTGGGCGGTAAGCCTCTTTTTCCAGATCAGTGAGCCTATCTGTGCTGATCAGGTAGCGCAATACCGATTCATAGGCCCTATCGTTGCGCATGGGCGAATTGCCATCATACAGGTAGTGTTCGTATTGTTTGATGAAATAGTCAAAACTCGTACGGTTGACTTTGGCTTTGTCAAGCATCATTGCCACGGCCTTATCCCGCGTGGCCGAGTCAGGTGTTTTTGTCAAAAGTCCCAGAAAATCCGCCAATTGCTGTTCCCCTTTTTCCGGGTTCTTGACGAGCGCCGTATCCTGCATGTCAAATTGATCCCAAAAATGAAATAAGGCACTATCCGCCACACTGATTGATGTTACATTTTGGGCGCCTGCTTCCGTCTTTTCCTTGGTGGTACCTGTACAGGACCAAAATAATAGGGCGAGTGCGCCAATCGCTAGGAAGAGTGCGGTCGATAAACGTTTAAAATTAATGCTTTCCATGTATTTTAATCCCAATGCTATATCCGTTTAATACAATATAATCATAAATTTTCAGAGCGCCACAGTTGGCCCCTCTCTTTACTCAGCTCCGAGCGCGCGAAGCAGGCTTTTCTTTCCTTCCGAATCTTTTAGCAAATGGACATGATACTTTGCATCTAACAGGTTTGCGGCAGATTTTTTGGCGAGATAGCGATCCACATATTGTGTTGCATGTTGCCGTATAAATCTGCGGCAGTCTATATTAACGCTGATGCCCTTGTCAAAATTGCCATAGGTAAGCCCCGTTACAGCATCATTCGACGAGATGGATTTGATACTATTTTCGTTCAATCCGCTGATATTCAAGGTGAGCGCCGGGTAGTAGAAGTCCGATTGATTGGGAAATTTGACTTTCACAATCAACTTATTCCCTTCGATACGGCTGCTGATTCGGCTGTTTTGTCGGTTGTAATTGTATTCGTAATATTCCTCTTGCGAAGGAAACCACAAAATGTCTTTACCGTCTTTTCCATACGTATTGTTCAGCCAGAGCAGGAGCTGGGCCCAGTCATGATCCGTTTCGTGTACACCAATATGGACTGCCTCGCGGTGAGCCACATCTTTTGCTGCAGCATCGTTGACCAGTTTTTCTACCTCGGCGGCGCGATTGACAAATACCCGGGCCAAGGTCTTTTGCTGCAAGGGTGAGTTGACCTGATACGGGATGAGCTTATCGGCACCAGTCTGCGCTGTCATGGTCTGTATCGCCGGGAAGCCAAGTGCCGCCTGCAGGTATGATTTATTTCCATTGGGCTCGGCCAAAAACTTGATGTTTCGGCCATTCAATCTTTTTTTGGTGATTTGTTGTGCCAGGTCAAAATGCTTGATTAGCGAGTCGACATTGTTGACAGCGGCGGTATTGAGGTCGTGGAAGGCAATCGCATTGCCATCGTTAAGCATTTCGATCACATTGTTCCATCGAAGACCAGATTTCATGTAGAAGCGAAAGAAGTTTTCTGTAAAGCCTTTCTTTACGACAGTTGGGTCGTTCATAAACTCCCATTCCGGTGCCAGCGTGGTGGTAAAATGGAACCTGACCTCATTGCCAAAACCATCCGTGCTTCCCAGTGTTTTGCCGAGCAGGTAACTGTTTGGGGGCATATCATCTGCTTCCAGATGCTCAATGTCAAAATAATATTTCCTTTGTATGTCCGAGCGATCAATCGGTTTGCCATTGATGGCTGCCCAGGTCATGCTGAATGCCGATTGCTTGCAGTCGTCCTGTGTGAGCATAAACAATAAGCTCTTGTTATATTTCAGTGGCGGAATGTTTACAATTGGCGTTTCTGTTATCCCGTGTCCAGGTTGAAGTTCGATGATGATCTCCGCTTCTTGTCCGGTCTTTTCCTCACCAAAAGGATAGGCATACCGCTTTGTATTTCCGCTGTTATCTGGCGGTGATACCTCTTTTCCATCTCCGTTTTTACTGCCCGAGTAAAGATCTTTTTTTAGGCAAGAAGACAATAGGCCACATCCTAAAGTAAATAGGATAGCTTTTGTGTAAATAATTTGGCGCATATGCAAATATAGGCCTTCTTTTTGGATTAACTATTTCGTTAAATAAAAAAATAATAAAGTTAGTCCATTGGCAAAGTTTGATCCATTAGCGAAGCGTGAGCCTGTAGGAACATTACTGCACGGCGTACATGGACCGAATTGGAGCGGGGAGTTTTGGTAGAACGAAAAAAGTAGTAATTTTACCTTAACTTTAGAAGGAGCGATTATGCAATCAGGATTAAGTTTTACCGCAATAGATTTCGAGACAGCCACAGCAAATCAGAATTCGGCCTGTGCCATTGGGCTGGTGGTGGTTGAGCAGGGTATTATTGTAGATGAATTTTATTCCTTGATACAACCTCCCAATAATCAGTATATGTGGCAGACGACACGTGTACATGGTATTCGTCCCCGAGATACGGCGCAAGCGCCCACGTTTAAAGAACTGTTTCCCCAGATTTATCCACTTATTAATAATCGAATTATGGTGGCCCATAACGAGTTGTTTGACCGCGGTGTGCTCCGCAAAACGATGCATTTTTACAATTTGCCTTATGATCATTTGGGTTTGCAGGAAAAATGGGAGTGCACTTTTAAAATTTATCAAGGAAAAGGATTTAAGCCTGCGCGGTTAAATGCTTGCTGTGAGGTACTTGGTATTGAACTTAACCACCATGAAGCGCTTTCTGATGCGAGAGCCTGTGCGCAATTATACCTAAAACATGGAAATGTTGCATCGCTAGTTTAATCTAGTAAAAGTTCTTTTTGTTTAATTAGCTATTTGTCGCATTAGAACGCCCCGAAGCCGTAGCCGCTGGAACTGTGATCCTAGTTGGAACCGAAAAGATCAAAATAGTAGAGAACACGAATAATTTATTGCATAACAAGGCGATCTATCGAAAAAATGGGTGAATTACATAATCCCTAAGGTGATGGAAATGCTCCAACTCATATTATTAATTTTATTAAGAACCTTAATTAATGTTGTTAAATCTCCTCAAATCAATAAGTATATAATTTTCGAACCAAATCTTCCCGCTGTTTGTTATAAGATATATCTTATCTTTGATAGATGAATACAATAAATTTTCTATTCCATTAAAATCAATGTGACTATGATAAATATTCCAGAAAAAGGGATGCGTATAGGTATTACGTTCAGTGCATTCGATCTGCTGCATGCAGGGCATATCAAAATGTTGGAAGATGCAAAAAGACAATGTGACTATTTGATTTGTGGATTGCAGACAGATCCGACTCTAGACCGTCCAGAAAAAAACAAGCCTGTTCAGACCGTGGTTGAGCGTTATGTACAGCTTAAAGGATGTAAATATGTGGATCAGATTGTTCCTTATGCTACAGAACAGGATCTCGAAGATATCTTACGTTCCTTCAATATTGATGTACGTATAGTCGGTGATGAATACCGCGAGAAGAACTTTACCGGGAGAGCATACTGTGAGGAAAAAGGGATTGAGCTTTATTTTAATAGCCGAGATCACCGCTTTTCAAGCTCTGGCTTGCGACGGATTGTGGCAGATGCCAGCTCAGACCGTGAACCTGCACTCAAAACTATCTAATGCACGCGCATCAACCTTTTAAGAACAGATTGTAAGATGAAAATTGGAATTACCTTTGGCGTGTTTGATTTATTACACGCTGGCCATATTATGATGCTTGAAGAAGCAAAAAGAAATTGTGATTACCTGATTATCGGTTTAAATACGGATCCATCAGAAGTCTTTCCCGAGAAAGCAAAACCAACACAGACCATTGTAGAACGTTATGTGCAGTTGGAAGGCTGCCGTTATGTGGATGAAATTATTCCCTATGAGACCGAACAGGATTTGATTGATATCATCAAAGCTTTACCGATTGATATCCGTATTATCGGTGAGGAATATCGGGATAAAGATTTTACGGGGCGTTCTTATTGTGTGGAGGAAAATATCGATATCTATTACAATAAACGTACACATCGTTTTTCGAGCGCTGGTCTGCGCCGTGTGGTTGCTGCTAAAGAGGGTGAGAAAAAATAAATATTATGAGCAATATCATTCACGTTGTTTTAACAGGTGGTGTAGGGAGCCGTCTATGGCCACTTTCACGGAAAAGTTACCCCAAGCAATATCTTTCGCTTTTTAAGAATGGATCGTTGTTTGAAATGACTGTAAAGCGCAATCAATCGTTGTGTGGACAGGTCATAGTGGTTGGAAATCGCGACAATCATAACTTGAGTAGAGAAGTGATGGAAAACAATAAGATTGATTACATCGATATTGTTGAAGCGACTCCGCGTAATACCGCTGCTGCAATTGCCTTTGCTGCCTTTGCTGCGCAGCCAGATGATATTTTGGTCGTTACACCGTCCGATCATGTCATTGTTGGGGATGAAGCGTATGCTGCGGCCATAAAAGAGGGCGTTGAAAAAGCCAATAAGGGGTATATTGTTACCTTTGGTATTCAACCAACTCGCCCTGAAACGGGGTATGGCTATATCGAATATAAGGAGGACAAAGTATTGTCTTTTCGTGAGAAGCCAAACCAGGATACGGCGGAGGATTTTATTGAGCGTGGAAATTTTCTTTGGAATTCGGGCATGTTCTGTTTTCGGGCAGATACCTTCTTGGCGGAACTACAAAATTTTGAGCCTAAAGTGTATGCAACAGCCTACAACGCGTGGAAGCATCGGCAGAATGGCGAATTGGATCTTCAACTTTCAAAAGATATTCCATCCATTTCCATTGACTATGCAGTGATGGAGCGCTCCAAGAAAATTCGCGTTGTGGCTACAAGTTTCCAATGGTCAGATTTGGGCTCTTTTGAATCGATGTATGATTACTTGAAACAAACCGGTCACTCTGTAGATGAGAACGGTAATATGGTTATCGGTACGGATATCTATACTGCATTTGTAGGATTGCGCGATAGTATTCTTGTGCACACCAAAGATGCGATCTTGGTGTTGCAGAAGGAAAAATCCCAAGATGTTAAAAAGATTTACAATACATTGGAGCGTCATCAGTCGAAGTTGATTGATTAATGGGCGCCATTATTTTCAATTTCGAATTATACTCACGTTTTTTGTCAATTAGTTGAGCTAGTATAACATATTAAATCACTAAAAGGCCTGCCACACCGGTAGGCCTTTTTGCCCTGTTAAAGCCTAATTTGTAATTGTCCCTTTTTTGTCCCCTTTCCATTTTCGTGTGCTATAGGCGATTACCTTATTTTTGGGTTCACCTATTCCTATTCATAAACTATTTTATTATGGTAACTTTTATAGCACTTACGGTACTTATTTTGAGTTTCCTTTATCTAATCTTAAAAGCAAAACAAAGGCAGAAGCAATTTCACGATGCTGTTTCAATGGAGGTCCACTACCTGTTTCAGGATAGACCCGGTCAATATAGCGGCGACTACCGGACAAAAAGTGGCGTTTTTGTTTTTCGTACCGAATCGAAAGACGACGCACTCAGAAATTTGGTGATCAAAGCGGTCAAACCCAGTCATCCTGCTTTAGTTGTCAATCTGGAACAAATTGTCGTGGTGCCTTTTGAAAAGAAGAAGGAAGGGACCTCCGACGTGTCCGTACGATTTAAATTGCTTAAAAAGAAGGGTGAGCTCACCGCATTGGAAGGAAAAGGGATCCGCATCTCCGGGGTGTTGAATTTTGGTAACAGCAAACCAAAAACGTTTCGTACCGTATTGAAGATCGGTGCGCCTTATCAATCTAAAGACCACCTGCATCAGACGAAATAATTTGCGTAATTCTTATTTTATGGGAAAGGGTTTGCTTTATTGCAAACCCTTATTTTTTTGTCTCAGAATTTGAGTAGATGCTGATGTTCGATCGCCCAAGACAGGAGCGCATTGTTTTCTTCATTGAGATCCAGTTTTCGGCAGATGCGGTGTCTTGTGTTTTTGATGGTATATGGACTGAGAAATAGTGATTCGGCAATATATTTGGTGGTATGCCGCAGGGCAATCAGCTTCAGGATATTCAGCTCGGCCGGAGTCAATGTCTTGAGTTTTTCCACGGCCTGATTTTTAACCGTTTGTTGTTGCAGGCGCTGGATCACCATGTGGGTGCCTGCATAGAGCCGGTTTTCTCCTAGTGGTTTAATGATGTAATTTTCAGGGTGTAATGCTGCTGCGCGATCGATACTACTTTTGGACTGATAAGAAGTGATAAAGATTAGACTGAAATGCTTGGTTGCGGTATATTTCTCCATTAACTCAATGCCATCCAGTAGGTCGTTAAGCTGAATATCACAGAGTACCAGATGGGGCGAGTTTTGCTCCATGTATTGTTCCACTTCGTCAACGGTAAGCGCAATATGCAATTCCAGGCCGGTGTAGAGTGAATTAAGCTGATATTCAATAAATCGGGCAATGATCATTTCGTCTTCTACAATTAATACTTTTAGGCTCATATGATATTGTTAAATTCAAATAAATATTTAAATCCATTTTGCGGGTTGATGGTCACTGTTCCTCGTATCTGTCGTGTTAGATCCCTTACTAAACCAATTCCGAAAGACGCTTCAGAAACAACGGCTTTGGCGCCCACACCATTGTCCTCAAACCGCATGGACGTTCCAAATTCATTTTTGATTATACTCAAATGAATCGCGGGCGCATCGACAGCACCCTGAGGAAAAGCATATTTATAACTATTTGTCATAAGCTCTGTAATGATGAGCGCTAAGGGTATAGAGGTTTGGGTTGTAATCAGCCAATCTTGTCCAACATCGACATGGATAGCCACAGTGCCTTCGGGATCATGCATTTGTTTCAGGTAGTTAACAGTTTCAATCACTAAAATGTTCAATTTCAGCTGACTATTTTGATTGTATACCAGCAACTGGTTAACGAGCATCATGGCATGTATTCTATCCTGCATGGATTGTATGGGCTGCATACTCTGGTTGCCATGGTCGGACCGGTACAGGCTCCCCAAACTATACAGCAGCTGGAGGTTGTTTTTAACCCGGTGGTTGACCTCGTCAATGAGTGTTTCGATGTAATGGTTTTTCTGAAGCAATTGAATCTGCTGCTCGTAGAGCGCATCATTGGCCTTTTTAAGCTCGGCTGTTCGTTCAAGAACGATGGTCTCGGTGGTTTTATGGTGCTCCAGCTCTGATTTCCGTATTTTCAGCCGAATGCCGATTAAGAGGATCATCGTGATGCATAATACAAAAAACTGCGTCATTATGGAGACATATTGGATGGACTGTTCCTTTAAGATCAAACCACAATAGATCAATATGCCGATGCCGATAACGAGAAAAATACCCGAATAAATCAAGAAGCGCTGCATCCTGTCTATCTTTTTCCAGAGGGATATAAATAAACTCGAAAAAAAGAGGACATAGAGCATTCCCAAAAAGAGGTTAGTCCAATTGCTCTGTTTAAAATTGGCGAAGCAATAGTTGTTGATCAAGTTAGCTGCCGACATCACAAGTGCCAGCAGAATGAGGCCGAGCATGAGCCTATAATACTGATGGCTTATTTTTTTGAGATTTAAGAAGGCAATCGTCAACAGAGAGAAGCTTATTCCAGCCAGATTTCTAAATACCGATACCAGGCTCCATCCAAGTTGAGGGTTGTTGGGAAAGAATAGATCTATAAATTGATTTTGCAGCCCATAGCTATAAAATCCGATAAATAACAAAAAGCAAAAGATCCAGATATAAGGCCTGTAGCGCGAGACGAGCCATGCAAAAGCAATGTACAGCAGCAATACAATAATGGCCCCTTCCATAAACGCATGGATGAGATTGATGCCCTGCACCTTCTTGAGGTAGTCTTTCTGTGTTTGTAAGCGGAAATCATAAAATGGCGTATAGCCTTTAATATGTTGTACACGCAGTAAAAGGGTGTACATCGTATTGCTGTTCAGGTGGATGTTAAAATGGTCACGTCCGCCTTTAGGCGATAATGATGTATGCTTTCGAAATAGGCCGGCACTTCTGCTGTCGATGATATTTCCCTTTATGTCCAGTATGTTGAGGTCTACGAAAGTGAGGTTGTCAAATGACAGTACATAATCACCTGTCAATGCGTTGTTGTTAAGAAAAATCACCTTTTTTAACCAAAAGATATTTTTTTCCTGATTTTTTACCGGTTTGAACTGAGCGAGTGGTACAAAAAGGTGCCTATTGGCGTAGTAATAAGCTGGGTCGGTTTGCTGTGCTCTTTCCTGCGTTATTACAATGGGAGATTCCTTTGAAATGTAGGTGTCTTGAACCGCACTATTATGCGAAATGATAGCATTCATCCCAAAGTGGATTGCGACGGTGCACAGCAGCAGTATTAGGATGAAAATAATATTTGGCTTCATACAGCAAAACAAAAGTGCATTATTTTCAATAAATCTAATAAGCTTTTATTTTCCTAATTGTAAATAAGACCCTAGGGTCTCTGTTCTGATTGCAATTATGTCTTTATTTTTGCCCTACGCATTTAGTTACAGACGAGCGCAGTATATTTTGACCTAGACAACATTTGATTACTTGATGATGACTTATTTATATATAATTCTGTTTATTGCGATTGTGTATGCCCTATATAAGCTTTTTGCTTCGGGCAAAAAGCCAGCAGACATCTCCTTGCAAATGTATTACCGTTTTCAGGAACATCCGGGGCAGTACAGCGGGAGACTAAGTTCGACCCATGGCGCATTGATTTTTCGCGCAGAGCGGTATCACGATGATGTGCTGAATATTGTGGTAAAGGATGTGCGTTCGACCAATCAAAAGGTCGAGGTGAAGCTTCAGCAGCTGCTCGTGTTGCCCTTCAAATCAGATCAGAATTCTTCATCAGAAGTATCTGTCCGTTTTCGTATCGGTTCTGGCAAAGCTGGTCGTGTTGATTTGAAAGACTACATGGTAAAGGTGCATGCGCAGGTGACCTATCAGAATGGCGAGAAGAAAGCCTTTAGTACAACACTGCCCATGGAAGGTGTGTATGCGATCAGTCCTTCGGCCAGTCAAAACGAATTTAAAAGTTAGTTTTTACGTGTTTTTATTCCATATTACATACCTATTTAACCTGAAGAGACCCTACTTGCCGGGGTTTCTTTATTTTAAGTAACGTTCCACGTGGAGTTTTACATTTATTGTTAAGTTATCAAGTAGTTAATACTAATTTAATTTGGAGCGGTAAACTAAAATGAGTACTTTTGTTACTCAACTTAAATGCTATTCCATGTTGGATACCTTAATTACATCCAAGACACGTTTAAAGTTACTAATCAAATTTTTTGTTTCGGCAGGCAACCGGGGTTACCTACGAGGTTTGGCGGACGAATTCAAAGAATCGACCAATTCAATTCGCAAGGAATTGAATCAACTGACCGAAGCCGGCTATCTAATCCGGGAGGAAAATGATAATAGGATATTTTACCAGGCTAACATCAAGCATTCGCTATTTTCATCGCTTCAGGGGCTGATCCATAGTTTTTTGGGTATTGAAACGTTTGTGGACCAGATTTTAGAGCGAGCTGGCGATGTGCATGAAATTGCACTATTGGGCGACTATGCCAAAGGTGTTGATTCGGGGCATATTGAAGTGCTTGTTGCCGGCGAACAGCTTAATTTAACCTATTTAATGCAGGCTGCAGCCAAAGCTGGCACAATACTTGGTAAGAAGGTGACCGTGTACACAGAAGTACCCAAAAATGTACAAGGAGTCATTGTTCTCTATCAAAAAGTAGACACGCCTGTTTAATCATTGAAAGACATTGATATCAAAAAATAAGAATTAACTGCAATAAAATGAAAGAAATTAAAAAAATAACCTGTATTGGTGCAGGTTATGTAGGGGGGCCTACCATGTCGGTCATTGCACAGAAAAATCCCAATGTGCAGGTTACAGTAGTTGATCTCAATCAGGCGCGTATCGATGCCTGGAATGATGCCGATCTGGACAATCTTCCCGTTTATGAGCCAGGTCTTGATGCTGTGGTGGCAGAAGCACGAGGACGTAATCTTTTCTTTTCTACCGAGGTCGAGAAAGCG
Source organism: Sphingobacterium sp. UBA1498 (assembly GCF_002325125.1). Lineage (NCBI taxonomy): Bacteria > Pseudomonadati > Bacteroidota > Sphingobacteriia > Sphingobacteriales > Sphingobacteriaceae > Sphingobacterium > Sphingobacterium sp. UBA1498. Next base: position 217,589 of record NZ_DCRG01000004.1, on the reverse strand, counting down.
ATCGACGAGGCCGATATGATTTTTATTTCTGTCAATACACCAACCAAAACTTATGGTAAGGGAAAAGGGCAGGCAGCCGATTTGAAGTATATTGAATTATGTGCGCGTCAGATTGCTTCTGTTGCTAAAAATGATAAAATTGTTGTTGAAAAGTCGACTTTGCCTGTGCGTACCGCAGCAGCATTGAAAAGTATTTTGGACAATACCGGTAATGGGGTCAATTTCCATATTTTATCTAACCCAGAGTTTTTGGCAGAAGGTACTGCGGTCACTGATTTGCACAATCCAGATCGCGTTCTTATTGGAGGCGAGGATGCAGAAGCGGTACAAGCTTTGGTGGATGTGTATGCCGAGTGGGTTCCGCGTGAGCGCATCTTAACCACCAATCTATGGTCTTCCGAGCTTTCAAAACTTGTTGCCAATGCGTTTTTGGCGCAACGTGTTTCCTCAATCAATGCCATTTCAGAATTGTGTGAGGTTACTGGAGCCAACGTGGATGAAGTATCCCGTGCTATTGGTCACGATAGCCGTATTGGACCTAAGTTTTTAAAAGCTTCCGTTGGTTTTGGTGGTTCTTGTTTCCAAAAAGATATTTTGAACTTGGTATATATTGCTCGCTCTTACAATCTTACTGCAGTAGCAGACTATTGGGAGCAGGTGATTATTTTAAACGATCATCAGAAAGCGCGTTTTGCACAGAATATTATCCAAACCATGTACAACACGGTCAATGGTAAGAAGATCGCGTTCCTGGGTTGGGCATTTAAGAAAGATACCAATGATACCCGGGAGTCTGCGGCCATTTATGTAGCCGATCATCTATTGGACGAAGAGGCACATGTAGTAGTTTATGATCCCAAAGTGCCTGCAGAACAAATTTACAAGGATTTGGATTATTTAGGTACACGCTCAACAGATGATAATCGACGCTTAGTAACGGTTGTTAATGATCCTTATCAAGCGTTACAGGGTGCCCATGCTGTTGCAGTATTGACCGAATGGGATGAGTTTAAAGGATACGACTGGGCTAAGATCAAAGAGGACATGAAAAAGCCTGCCTTTGTTTTTGATGGGCGCAAAATATTGGATCGTTCCCTGTTAAATAGTGTTGGGTTTGATTATTATGCTATTGGCGAATAATATATAAAAAAATTATTTCATAAGTCATGCACAAGGAAATCCAATCACTGTTCCCAGAAACCAAAGTTACTGATATTCGCCATGTATATAGCCCCTACCGGGTTTGTCCTGTTGGGGCGCATATTGACCATCAGCATGGACACGTGACCGGATTTGCGTTGGATCATGGTGTTGATTTTTATTATACACCGACGGAAACTGGTGTTATCAATTTGTTCAGCAGCGACTTTGAGGGGCAGGTTATTTTTCCCATAGATGCGATGCCTCCTAAATATGAGCATTGGGGGCGCTATATCCAGGCGGCTATTTATGTCCTGAAAAAGAATTATGAATTGCATGTAGGTATACAAGGCTTGGCGTCGGGATCTTTACCAGTGGGTGGATTGTCATCTTCATCTGCGGTGCTACTTTGCTATATTATGGCTTTGGCTGATGTCAATCATATTTCGCTGGATGAACATGCTTTGATTGAATTGGCATTTCAAGCTGAAAAAGAGTATATAGGTTTAAGTCTTGGAAAATTAGACCAGAGCTGCGAGGTGCTTTGTAAAAAAGATCATCTGTTGTATTTGGATACCAAGGATGACTCCTATAAGCTAATTCCTCAGCCTGCGAATATGCCCGAGTTTGATATTTTGGTTTTTTTCAGCGGATTGACCCGTACATTAGTAAATACAAGTTATAACACACGGACAGATGAATGCAAAGTTGCGGCTTATTCGTTGATGGCTTATGAAGGCTTACCGTATGGTGACTACGCTGAAATGCGTCTGCGCAATGTCGAAAAATCTATCTATGAGAAATGGAAGGATCAGCTTCCAGCTACCTTATCCAAACGTACTTTACACTATATGTCGGAATTTGAGCGCGTGGATCGCGCTGTGGAGGCATTTTCCCTAGGCGATTTGAAAGGATTAGGAGCGATTATGTTTGAGTCCGGTGATAGTTCCATTCACAATTGGGAAGCGGGATGTCCAGAAATGATAGCTTTGTATGATGCGATCAAACAAGCTCCGGGGGTCTACGGTGGACGATTTAGTGGAGCTGGTTTTAAAGGCTGTTGTATTGCGTTGGCTGATCCAGCCTATCGTGATCAGGCTATCCACGCCATTAGTGAAAGCTATTTGGCTGCATATCCGGAGATGGAAGGTAAGTATGAAGTGCGTGTCTGCAAGACGGCCGACGGTTTACGGCGGGTTAGTTAATGATGATGAAATCAAATAAGACTTAATATGAAAACGCTGATCTTAGCGGCTGGTTATGCCACACGCTTATATCCATTGACCAAAAATTTTCCTAAGCCATTGTTGGCTATTGGTGGACAGACAATTTTGGATCGTTTGGTTGCGCAGTTGGATAAGCTTGCTATTGTTACTGAGCATATTGTAGTAAGCAATGCGACATTTTATCACCATTTTGAGGATTGGCGATCTGTAAGCAACTATCAGAAAATAGTGACCGTACTAAATGATGGTACAACGAGTAATGAAAACCGTCTCGGGGCCGTAAATGATATTTTATTCGCTATTAAGGAATTATCTATTGAAGAAGATTTACTGGTTTTAGCTGGGGATAATGTTGTTACATTTTCTTTTGCGGATTTTGTCCAGTTTGCAGGGGTAAAAGGTACAAGTTGTATCACCTGTCATGAGGAGCCTTCAATTCATGCCTTACAAAAGACAGGCGTGTTAAAAATGAATGAAAATCAACTAGTCGAAGCCATTTATGAGAAACCGGAAGTTCCGCCATCCCATTGGGCAGTTCCACCATTTTATTACTATAAAGCTGGTGATTTGCCTCTAATTCAGACAGCTGTGGAGCAAGGCTGCGATTACGATGCACCAGGTAATCTGGCTGCATGGCTTTGTACTCATACAGATGTATATGCGTGGCCTATTAACGGCAGAAGGTTTGACATCGGCGATCTGGCTGCTTATGAATTTGCACAAAAAGAATTTGGAGAATTAACAAAAACAAGTGATGAATTATAAGAAAATATTGGTAACCGGTGCCGCGGGATTTATCGGCTTTCATCTGTGTAAACTTTTAGCGGAGCAAGGAAATGTTGTCGTAGGTTTAGATAACATCAATGATTATTATGATGTTAATTTAAAGTATGCACGTCTCCATGAATTGGGGATAGATCGCTCTCAAGCTGAACAGTTTAACCATAAAGCGACTTCAGGTATTTATACTAACTTGACATTTCTACGGATGAATTTAGAAGACAGAGAGGAATTACCAACGCTTTTTCAAGAAGAGTCTTTTGATGCTGTTGTTAATTTGGCGGCACAAGCGGGCGTTCGCTATAGCCTGGAAAATCCAATGGCTTACGTTGATAGTAATTTAGTGGGTTTTGTCAATATTTTAGAATGCTGCCGCCACCACAAGATTGGCCATTTAGTCTATGCTTCTAGTTCATCCGTTTATGGGGAAAATGGAAAAGTTCCTTTTTCTGAGGAGGACCGTGTAGACTATCCTGTGAGTTTATATGCCGCCACAAAGAAAGCCAATGAATTGATGGCCCATACCTACAGTCACCTTTATCAAGTTCCAACGACGGGTTTACGATTTTTTACGGTGTATGGACCTTGGGGTAGGCCGGATATGGCACCTATACTTTTTGCTTCAGCTATTAGTGATGGGCGCCCTATCAAAGTATTCAATAATGGCGATATGAGCCGCGATTTTACTTATATCGATGATATTATTGAAGGAATTATAATTGCGCTTAATAGCCCAAGGCAAATAGCAAAAGATCATTCCTTCTATCAAGTGTTCAATATTGGGAACGGCTTTCCAGTTTCGTTAATGGAGTTTATTGAAACATTAGAGTATAGTTTAGGAGAAATAGCTGAAAAGACTTTATTACCAATGCAGCCAGGAGATGTTCCGAGGACCTGGGCAGATACAAGGAATTTAAATAAATTAGGCTATCAAAGCACTATATCCATTAGCCTTGGTGTAAAAGAGTTTGTTAAATGGTATAAAGGTTATTACATTAATGAAAATAAAAAATGAGGATAATTATTAATACTGCTACTATACATTTAGGAGGTGCTTTACAAGTCGCGATTAATATTATCAAGAATAGCTTTTTGCAAAGTTCTTCCGAGATTTACTATATCTCAAATCGGGCCGTATATGATGCCTGTCCTACTGACATATCAAAGACTCTCATCGTTGATCAATCTCCTGCTTCTATTTTACGACTAAAACTTAAACGACAAATAAAATCTTTTGCAAATTCCTTAAATCCAGATATTATTTATTCTGTTGGGGCACCCTCATATATTAATTTTAAGCAAAAAGAGGTGCTCCGTTTAACAAATCCATGGATTATAAATAGTTTAGACTCCAGTGTATATCAGATTTATAACTTTAGGGAAAGATTGTTAATGAAATTAAAAGTAATTATTCAGCGATTTTATTTAGTAAATGCTATTTATTATATAACCCAAACTAATGATGCTAAAGATAAAATAGTCTCGAATCTAAAGAAGTGTGCCGATAATGTTTTTGTTGTAGAAAATACTTTTTCACTTACATTCAAGGAATATATTGGTAAGAACTTTGCTAGAAATTATGATTCTACAATTAACGTTCTATCAATCGCGGCTCCTTACCCACATAAGAATTTACTCTTACTTGTAAAAATCGCGAAGTTATTAAAAGAAAGTAACGACCATAAATTTCAATTCTTTATTACCTACCCAGTTGAAGAATTTATGCATTCCGCGTTATATAAAATGATAAAGAAGAATAATGTTGAGAAGTATTTTACGAATTTAGGTAAAGTAAGTCTATCAGATTTGCCGGATATATATAAAAAAACTCATATTTTACTTTTGCCAACTTTACTTGAGGTATTTTCTGCCTCTTTATTGGAGGCTATGGTTTTTAATTTACCAATAATTACAACAGAATTTTCATTTAATACGGAAGTGTGTGGCAATGGAGCTTTATATTTAAAAAACCCATTTGATGGGGAGGAAGCATTAGATAAACTACAAAAGCTGATGAACAAGAGCTTTAGGGATGAATTGTTGGAAAAGAGTAGAAAAAATTTTGAAGAAAAAATTACTTGGGAAAATGTTTATGATAAACATTTCAAAATATTGCAAAATATTTATAATTCAGACAATTGATGGGAACGATATTAAAGAATAAAACTTTAAATCAAGCATTTCTTTTATTTGGTTCCACAATTTTCGGAATGTTTTTTTTACTCGGGGCGAATTTTTTTCTAACGAAGCTAATCTCTCCACATTCATTCGGAGATTACTCTTTTATACTGAATCTTTTTAACTTTTTACAGGTTATTTTTAATTTTGGTTTTTTTTATTCGATAAATAGAACATTGTCTTTAGCAGATACCCAGGAGAAAGAACGAGAAATTTATGGTTTAGGAATTTTTTTTGTTGGTATTCTAGCTTTACCGTTAGGGTTATGCACAATGATCTATTGTCGGATTTCTTTAATTAATAACCCGCAAATATATAATTTGATAACAGGTTTGATACCATTTTCAGTGATATTTTTATTTACAAATTTTAACGAATTAATTTTACAGGGTGGGAATCGAATTGGGCAACTTGCATTTTCGCGATTTGTTCCTAGGTGTTTATATTTTCTTATTCTTTGTGGTATTTACTTTAAGGGTAAGCAATTGGGACTTACGACTCAAAGTTATTTGTTTTTGAATATCGCTTCAATGGCGATAGCATATATTTTAATCATTATTGTTGTCAAGCCCAGCTTTTTAAATCTTAAGAAGAATTTAATAAATATATTCAAAATAAATAAAGATTTTGGATTAAACGTATATTTAGGGGCAGTTGTATCTTTGGGAGCTTCATCTCTATCGGGAATACTAATTAGCTATTTTGGCGTGTCAAATTTGGAGGTTGGTTATTATGCAATAGCATTACAGTTTACTGCTCCACTGACTTTGATACCAAATGTTATTGCCACTTCATCATTTAAATCATTTACCCAAAATAAAAGCATTGATAAAAAGCTGTTCTTAATCACCATTTGTATTGCTTTCTGCTCATTAATTTTCCTATTCTTTTTTTCGGGGAAAATCATAGAAATAATTTATGGTAGTTCTTATCGTCATGCAATACCCTTAGTTAGGTTGTCGTCATTTGGAGCAGTGTTTTATGGATTGTCAGATTTTTTTAACAGATTTTTATTGGCAAATGGGCAAGGAAAAACTCTCCGAAATGCATCATTCTTTGTTGGTTGTACTTTATTAATTTGTAATATTCTATTTATCAAACTTTTCGGTGGAATCGGTGCTTCCATAGGATATGTTTCCGCAGGAGTTTGTTATTTAATTATAATAGTTTATTATTATAGGAAATTCTTAAGGAGTAATGTATGATAATTATATTTTCGATATTTATTATAATGGCTATTTTTTGTTGCATTAATCCTAAATCCAAAACTTTATGCGCCTTGTTTTTCGTATTTATGTGGATACTTTGGGGCTGGAATTGTTGGAATGGAGATTATGATGCATATAAAATGTTATTTGAATCGTCGGGGGATATGTATAGACGAAACATAGTTACCGAATATGGCTTCAATTTGTTAAATGAGTTTTTTTTATATTTAGGATTTACTTTTCAAGGTTATATGATCGTCATTTCCTTTGTGGTATTATATGTTTTCTATTTATTTACCCAACGGATATGCCCCTATCCGGCATTTTTCTCACTTATATACTTTGTTATATTTATAATGGAGTACGTTTTCACACGAAATTACATAACCCATGCGCTTCTAATCACTGCTATTATGGTAATTTTAGGAGATTCACCTAGAAAAAAGTTGATTTTTTTGTGCCTAGTTTTAGTTGGTGGATCATTCCATAGAACAGGTTTGTTATTTTTGCCTTTTTATTTTATAATTGATCGTGAAGAGTCTTTGAATATCAAAAAGGTAGGCTTGGCTAATGGGGTAGCTTTATTGCTGTCCGTTATTTTGTTTGGACAATATATTCTACCTCTGCTAGGAGACGTTGCACAAAATAAATTTGCTACTTATGAATCAGGAGGAGGATTTTCATCCATTTTCTTTGCTCATTTAATTCTTGTTATATTGACTGTAATCCTTTTAAAAAAGCTTTTACAAAAGATATCTTTCGGCGAGAAAGAGAGAAAGCAAATAGTTTTTATTATAAACTTTAACTTGGTGTCATTGTTTTATTTAAGTTTATATTATCATGTGCCCTATTTTGGGAGATTTATGAGATGTTTATTCTCAATTGACATTCTTTTTATGCTGTATGCAGTTTATTTCTTAAGTAAAACGAATTACATTGTAAAATCAAGAGTAATTTTGGTATCAGTATTGGTTGCTTTATTTATAATGTTTTCAAAAAGTACTTTGTCACTCACTTTGTATCCAATTCTGAAGAAGAATTTAATTTTCGGTGTTGAAAATTACATACCAGATTTGAATCATGTTAAGTAAAAGAAAGAAAAAGTATGCTATGATTTTCTTAGGCCCGTTTCCTAAAGGAAATGTATCGACACTAAGAATAATATCTTATTGTAAAGAGCTCGTTGAGCAAGGGCACTACGTCTGTGTTTATTTATTGGCACCGACTAAGGAGTCGGGTGTTAATACTGAAAGGAAAGGGCAATTTAATGGGATTGACTTTATTTATGTCTCAAAAGTTACTTGGAGAAGGAATAATGTATCTACCTTAATAAAAGGAGGGTATTATATGTATGGTGTTTTCGCTGCTTTATTTTTGCTTTCAAAAAATAAGACGGATTGTATTCTGACCTACTATTTTAGCCCAATATCGAATCTAGTTTTTGGCTTGTATGCAAAAATTAGGAGGATAGAATTTATCTTAGATAAAACTGAATATCCTAAGAATTTTTTTAATGCAAGTTCCCTAAAGAGGAAATTTATAGAATGTAATTTAAGAGCTTTTGATAAAATAATAACTATTTCTCACGAGCTAAAATCATTTTATGGTAGAATTGTAGGTAATAAAAATGTTTTTTTACTGCCAATGAGTATTGATCCTCAAAGGTATAGTGATATTATTCCATATAATAACTTACATCCTTATATAGCAGTAGTTTTCGGAACTCATAATCGAGATAACATATTGGATTCTATTAAAAGCTACATAGAGTTTTCAAGCTATAAACAGAATAGAAAGGTAGAGCTTTTTTTGATCGGAAATTATCAAAAGTTAATAGCCAATCACCCATCTTTAAGCGAAATGGATTGCCTTATCAAAAATACACCAAATATAAAAGTAATGGGTATGATTGATAACGCTCTTATTCCTTCTTTTCTAAAGGGAGCTTCTTGCCTTTTATCTACTCCCGTTAAGTATATTTCTGGGGGATTTCCAACAAAATTAGGAGAATATCTGCTCTCGGGTAAACCTGTTGTTATTACGAATGTTGGTGAAATACCATTTTATTTAAAGGATAATGAAACTGCGTTTTTATGTAATCCTGGTGATATTACTGGAATCGCCAAAAGGATAGATGATGTCTTTGAAAATTATAATAGGGCTAAGATTGTTGGGGATAATGGGCGAAATCTTGCACTTACTGTTTTTAATGCAAAAACATATATAAATGAATTAATTGACTTTATTAATTAGATAAAATGAAAAAAAAACTATTGTTAATTTTGTTCTTCTATTTTACTCAAGTTATTTACGGACAGACTAAAAGAGACTTTTTGGTCTTCGACGCTATAATGATTAAAGAGAAAGAAAACCTTTATAAATATGGATTTAGTAAAATAAATATGATTTATGAAGATTCTTTACTTGTGATCAATAGGTCTTCTCCTAATAATCCTAATATGCGACTATTCGATAACACTAAATTTAGGAGATCTCAACGTTATATTGATAGCAAATTTCCAATATGTGTTGATATTGAAAGATGGACACTTTATGAGAAAGATTTAGATACAAATATTCCCAAGTTTTTAAATGTCACTAATATATTTAAACAAAAATATCCGTCAACAGATTTCGGATTTTATGGTGTTTTACCTTTTGCGGATTTGTATATCTACGATAAAGTGGGACCACTGAAGAAGGATTTTTTGGGTAGAAGCTGGTTGAATAAGAAAGGCGAGGACTGGTGGAGTACTTGGAATAAAATAAACAACCAAATGAGTGCTATTGCCAGAAAGAATGAAATTGCATTTCCAAGTTGTTATACAAGGTTTAAAGATAAAGACTCATGGTTACAAGCCACAAAATTGCAAGTTCAGATGATAAGAAAGCTAAATCCTAAGATTAAAATCTATGCTTTTCTTTGGCCTCAATATTATGCTAAGGGAACAAGTGCAGATGAACAATATATCGAAGATGATTTTTGGAATTTTCAGCTAGAGAATATATATAAATTATGTGACGGAGCTGTAATTTGGATGCCACCTTTCAATAGTAGTGATAGAAAGAAAATTAATTGGAATAGAAATCAATCTTGGCTTGTCACAACGAAAAAGTTTTTAAATAAGTATAGTATTAAATCTAATATACAATAAATAGTAATGGAAATTAAAGATAAAGTTTTGTTGATAACAGGTGGTACTGGATCCTTCGGAACAGCTGTTTTAAATCGTTTTTTGAAAACGGACCATTTTAAAGAGATTCGTATCTTTTCTCGCGATGAGAAGAAACAGGATGACATGCGCAACCTTTATAGAAATGATAAAATCAAATATTACATCGGCGATGTACGAGATTTTACTTCGGTTGAGCCCGCTACTAGAGGCGTAGACTACATCTTTCATGCGGCTGCATTGAAGCAAGTTCCATCCTGTGAGTTTTTTCCAATGCAGGCTGTGAAAACAAATGTGGAAGGTACTCAAAATGTTATCCGGGCTGCTGCTTCTAACGGTGTGAAAAAAGTAATCTGTTTGAGTACAGATAAAGCTGCTTATCCTATCAACGCGATGGGTATCTCCAAAGCTATGATGGAAAAAGTCGCTGTTGCAGAAGCTCGTAATTTAACAGATACTGTAGTGTGTTTAACACGCTATGGGAATGTAATGGCATCTAGAGGTTCTGTAATACCTTTATTCTTAAATCAGATTCAAAAGGGCGAGCCTATTACCATTACAGATCCTAATATGTCTCGTTTCTTTATGTCTCTTGAAGATGCAGTCGATCTAGTATTGTTCGCTTTTGAGCATGCTAACCCAGGTGATTTATTCGTTAACAAAGCGCCTGCTGGTTCTATTGGGGATTTGGCAAAAGCTTTAATTGAGTTGACAGGTAAGGAGGTTCCAATTAAAATTATCGGTACCCGCCATGGAGAGAAGCTTTATGAAACGCTTTGTACCCGTGAAGAAATGTTGAAAGCGGAAGATATGGGAGATTTCTACCGCGTTCCAGCAGATAACCGAGACCTAAATTATGCGAAATATTTTTCGGAAGGCGAAGAGGACGTTTCGAAAATTGAAGATTACCATTCTCATAATACTGAACAACAGGGTGTTGAGGGACTGAAGAAACTTGTCTCAAAACTTCCTTTGATTCGTAAAGAAGTGTTCGGTGAAGACGTCATGCAATATCCATACTAAGTAGTTTTTAATTATGTTAGATTTTATTCAAGGGGGGATAGCTAAGGATCACCGTGGTCAGATTCGATTTGTCAATGACTTTGACATGTCCCAAGTAAAGCGTTTTTATATTATTAAAAATACGGATCTTGACCTTGTAAGGGGATGGAGGGCTCACCGGATAGAACAACGCTGGTTTTATGTGTTGTCTGGAAAATTCTCAGTTGACGTGGTTCAAATAGATGACTGGGATCAAGCCTCTACCGATCTTCCTGTGGAAAAAATCATACTTGACAATACAGAAAATAGGGTATTGCACTTGTCATCAGGTTATGGAACTGCATTTCAAGCTTTGGAACCAGAATCGGAGTTATTGGTTTTTGCTGATTATGGCATTGAAAATGCTAAAAATGACGACTATACATATCCTCTAGAATATTTTATAAATAGAAAGTAACTTGTTTTAAATATGAAAATCGGGATAACTGGCCAAAATGGATTTGTAGGCCGCCATCTATATAATACAATTGGATTGCTTGATACAGAATTTGAGCGAATAGAATTTGATAAAAAATTCTTTGAAAGCGATGCTGAGCTGGACAAATTTGTAGCGCAATGTGATGTGATTGTTCATTTAGCAGCAATGAATAGACACGAAAGCGAACAGGTAATCTATGAAACCAATGTTGCTTTGGTAAACAAACTGGTGGGAGCATTGGAAAGGACAGGATCTAAGGCGCATGTTTTGATTTCATCTTCTACACAAGAAGAACGTGATAATCTTTATGGACGTTCTAAACGAGAGGGACGCGAGGCATTAAGATCTTGGGCAGAAAAAAACGGTGGTAAATTGACCGGGTTGTTGATTCCAAATGTGTTTGGATCTTTCGGTAAACCTTTTTATAATTCGTTTATAGCAACTTTCTGCCATCAGCTTACGCACGGAGAAACACCTAGCATCGCCACTGACGGTCAGGTAGGTTTGATCTATGTCCAAGAGTTGGTCGATTTTATTATTGAAGAGATTCGTAAAGGAATGCATAGTCCTTTATGTATTGTCGAGCCAACTTCGTCAAAGAAGGTTTCTGAGGTATTAGAACTTCTGGAAAGTTATAGAAATTTATATCTAGAAAGAGGTGAAATTCCCACATTGAAGGATCGCTTTGAACTAAACTTATTCAACACATATAGATCTTTCATGGATCATCGTGCGGTTTATCCGCGCAAATTTCAGTTACATACAGATCCAAGAGGTACATTTGTCGAAATTATTCGGATGGGTATAGGTGGTCAATCTTCTTACTCCACAACAGTACCCGGGATTACAAGAGGTAACCATTTCCATACGCGCAAAATAGAGCGTTTTGCTGTAATACAAGGAAAGGCACGCATTCAGTTACGTAAAATGGACAGTGATGAGGTAATGGATTTCTACCTGGATGGAACTGAGCCTTCTTATGTTGATATGCCCATTTGGTATACGCATAATATAACGAATGTGGGTGAGGAAGAATTGATAACAATGTTCTGGATTAATGAACCTTACGATCCAGCAGATCCAGATACCTATTTTTTAGAAGTGTAGAAAAATAAAAGCTTTTTAGCTCAATTAGTATATGAAAAAATTAAAAGTAATGACGGTTGTGGGGACACGACCAGAGATTATCCGATTGTCAAGAGTGCTGTCAGCGTTAGACGCTTCAGATGCTGTAGACCACATTATTGTACATACGGGACAAAATTATGATTACGAATTAAATCAAATCTTCTTTGAGGATCTCGGATTACGCAAACCAGACTATTTTTTAGATGCGGCAGGGAAGACGGCTACTGAAACTGTCGGTAATATCCTAATAAAGATAGATCCGCTATTAGAGGAGCTTAAACCAGATGCATTTTTGGTATTAGGGGATACAAATTCTTGTCTATGTGCAATTCCTGCTAAAAAACGTCACATCCCTATTTTCCATATGGAAGCGGGAAATCGTTGTTTCGATCAGCGTGTGCCCGAAGAAACTAATCGCAAAATAGTAGATCATACAGCAGACATTAACTTGACCTATTCTGATATTGCAAGAGAATATTTGTTGCGTGAAGGTCTGCCGGCAGACCGGATCATAAAAACTGGTTCTCCTATGTTCGAAGTACTTAACCATTATTTGCCCCAAATCACTGCTTCTGACGTATTGACTAAATTGGGTTTAGAAGATCGTAAGTTTTTTGTTGTTTCTTCGCATCGTGAAGAAAATATAAATAACGAAAAGAATTTTAAGGGATTGATGGAATCACTGAATACAATCGCAGAGCAATATGGTTACCCTGTAATTGTGTCAACTCATCCGCGTACACGTAACATGATTGACAAAATGGGGATTCAGATGCGGCCTGAAATACAATTTTTAAAACCGTTGGGTTTTCATGATTATAATGCATTGCAAATGCGATCTTTTGCTGTTCTTTCAGACTCCGGTACAATCTCTGAAGAATCATCAATCTTAAATTTCAGAGCGCTAAATATTCGTCAGGCTCATGAAAGGCCAGAGGCTATGGAAGAAGCTTCGGTTATGATGGTCGGATTGTCTCCAGAGCGTGTATTGCAAGGCTTAGTTCAAGTACTAAGACAAGACGTGGATGGCCAGCGAAATTTCCGTCAGGTCGCCGATTATTCAATGCCTAATGTTTCTGAAAAGGTGGTAAGAATCATCATTTCCTATACGGATTATATTAAAAGAACGGTTTGGTCAGAAGAAATCTAATAAAATGAATATTGTCTTTTTAACGCTAGTAGAAATTAACTCCATAGAAGAACGTGGGATTTATCAAGATCTGTTACGGAAATTCCGTGATGAGGGGCACAGTGTTACCATAGTAACTCCTGTGGAAAGAAGACGGAATATTGCGACTAATTTCAAAAAAAAGGACGGAGTAGAAATTCTGCAGGTTAAGACGTTGAATATTCAAAAAACAAATATAATTGAAAAAGGTATTGGTACGCTTGCCATAGAATACCAGTACCTTTCTGCAATTAAGAAATATCTTTCCGATAGAAAATTTGATTTGGTTTTCTATTCTACTCCTCCTATTACTTTTGCAAAAGTCATTGAATACATTAAAAATCGAGACCATGCTAAATCTTACCTTTTGTTAAAAGACATATTTCCGCAAAACGCAGTGGATATGGGAATGTTAAAAAAAGGAGGTATTATACATCGCCAGTTTCTAAAGAAAGAAAAGAGATTATATCAGATATCTGATACGATCGGATGTATGTCTCCAGCAAATGTTAACTTCTTATTGCAGCATAACCCCGAAATATCTTATGAAAAAGTCGAGGTTAATCCAAATACGATCGAGCCTGTCACTGTGGATTATACAGATGAACAAAAGGTGAACATAAGAGAAAAATATGGAATACCAATAGATAAAAAGGTATTCGTATATGGGGGTAATTTGGGCAAGCCACAAGGGTTGGGTTTCTTGTTGGAAACAATAGAGGCTACAAAAAATGAAGAAGTGTTCTTTTTAATTGTGGGAGACGGTACCGAATTTCCAACGATGAAAGCTTGGTTTGATAATCGTCAACCAAACCATGCGAAATTGCTGCAAAGATTGCCAAAAGAAGATTATGATAAATTACTTGCTGCATGTAATATCGGATTGATTTTTTTAGATAGAAATTTTTTAATTCCCAATTTTCCATCGAGATTATTATCATATCTTGAAATGAAAATGCCGGTATTAGTGGCTACAGATCCAAATACAGATATCGGCGATATTGTAGAGAAGGCTAATTGTGGATACAAAGTATTGGCTGGTGATCAAATCGATATGCAGGTCAAAATTAGCAATTTATTAAAAGCTGATTTGAAAGAAATGGGATCTAACGCTGAAAAATTGCTAAGAGATGAATACCTAGTCAACCGGTCCTACCAATTAATCATAAAAAAAATATGAGATATGTATAAGCTATTTTTAAAAAGATTGATTGACTTTATTGTAGCATTTCTAGCGCTCTTGATTTTGAGTCCTGTTTTTATCATTGTAACTATAGGTTTGTATTTTGCTAACGATGGAAAACCTTTCTTTTTCCAATCTAGACCAGGCTTAAATGAAAAGATCTTTAAGATCATCAAGTTTAAGACAATGAATGACAAAAAGGATGCCGATGGAAATCTTTTGCCGGACGCTGACCGTCTAACTCCGATTGGCGCATTCGTTCGAAAAACTTCGCTGGACGAAATTCCTCAACTTATCAATGTACTTAAAGGAGATATGGCGATAATCGGACCAAGGCCATTATTGATACAGTACCTACCGCTATATAATGCAGTACAGCGGAGACGTCATGAAGTTCGGCCGGGGATCACGGGTTGGGCCCAGATTAATGGACGAAATGCAATTTCATGGAGTAGAAAATTTGAATTAGATATATGGTATGTTGATCATGTTAGCTTCAAAACAGATTTAAAAGTTTTCTTTTTAACCTTCAAAAAGGTATTTAAAAGTGAAGGAATATCTGCCGAGGGACACGTGACGATAGAACCCTTCAATGGAAAGAATTAAGTTTTATGTATTTATTTGGCGCAAGTGGACATGGCAAAGTAATTGCTGAGATTTTGGAGAGCAAAGGACTTGGGGTCGATGGTTTTATCGATTCAGACCCGAATAAGTCACTTGTATTAAATTATAACGTGGTAGATAGTATTCCATCGAAAGAAGTGGAGTTGATTATTGCCATAGGGAATAACCACATTCGAAAGAAAATTGTTAACGAAAACCCAGATCAGTTATATGGTATAGCTTTCCATAGAAATGCGAATATTTCGCCAAGAACGACTATCGGAAACGGGACCGTAATTATGGCGGGTGCAACTATTAATGTGGATGCTTTAATTGGAAAACATTGCATTATCAATACGAATGTGTCTGTTGACCACGACTGTATCATTGAAAGTTATGTTCATCTATCGCCCAATGTCGCTTTAGCTGGGAATGTTTCAGTGGGAGAAGGTACACATATTGGTATAGGAGCATGTGTCATTCAAGGCGTTAAGATAGGCTCTTGGTGTACTGTCGGCGCCGGAGCTGTCATCATAAGAGATATTCCTGACGGTTGTACCGTTGTAGGGAATCCCGGCAGAATTATTAAAAATAGCAAGAATTAATTTTATATATCATGTCAGATAAAATATGGTTATCTTCTCCTCATATGGGGGGGAATGAATTAAAATACATTCACGAGGCATTTGATGAAAATTGGGTTGCTCCTCTTGGACCTAATGTGAATGGATTTGAAGAAGATCTTGAACGATTCTTAAATGAAGATGTTAAAGTGGCCGCACTTTCTGCTGGAACTGCAGCCTTACATTTGGCTTTGATAGAGTGTGGGGTAGGGTATGGCGATGAAGTCATTTGCCAGTCGATGACTTTTTCTGCTTCGGCCAATCCAATTGCCTATCAAGGGGCGACTCCTGTATTTATTGATTCTGAAGAAGATACCTGGAACATGTGCCCAATCGCTCTGCGTGAGGCGATAGAAGATCGAATTAAATTAGGAAACAAACCGAAAGCAATAATAGTAGTTCATCTATATGGTATGCCTGCCAAAATGGATGAAATTATTGAAATAGCAAGGGAATTTGATATTCCTGTCATCGAAGATGCAGCGGAAGCATTGGGATCATCATATGACAATCGCTCTTGTGGTACGTTTGGACGTTTTGGTATTTTAAGCTTTAATGGGAATAAAATCATTACAACTTCTGGGGGTGGAGCGTTAGTTTGCCATACAAAAGAGGACAAAGATAAAGCGGTATTTCTTTCTACACAAGCACGTGATAACGCACCACATTATCAGCATTCACATATTGGATATAATTATAGAATGTCGAATATCTGTGCTGGAATTGGAAGAGGGCAAATGGAAGTGTTGAAAGATCGTGTGTCTGCGAGACGTGCAATGACAGCATTCTATTTGAATTTGTTTACTAATATAGATGGAGTGGAAGTATTATCTGAGCCAGATGATAAATTTTATTCTAATCATTGGTTATCGGCAATATTAATTGATCCTGATAAAACCGGTGTAACACGTGAAGATCTTCGCCTAGCCTTATTGGAAGATAATATAGAATCCCGTCCTTTATGGAAACCGATGCATCTTCAGCCTATTTTTGAAAATGCTCCTTATTATGGCGGACAAGTTGCTGAGAAACTTTTTGAAAACGGCCTATGCTTGCCGTCGGGTTCTAATTTGACAGATGAGGAAAAGCAACGCATACAGACAGCAATCTTAAAGGTGTTTTCTAAATAAAGATCGTTTTTAATTGAGGAAGGAGTTTTTGGACCATGATCAAAAACTCTTTCTTTATTTTATTGAACTATTAATCCTTGTCAATTCCAAACCATTTGGAATAAAGATACGTAGTTTGCATAAACAATGCCTCCTGAGGTGCATAGGGGAGGTAGCGAAAAAGGTTATTCCATAATCTCTTTAGTCCATTAGGATGACTCGATATAGCAGAAATTACTTTTCCATTACTATGGCGATCATCATAATAGCCAAAATTCCCGCCATGCCATATTTCTTCCAACATCCAGTCAGCCTCTTTTCCTTCAAGTAATGGAAATGGCAGTGATGATTGGGGTAGGCCTAAATATTTTACCAAGAGGATATGAAGCAAATGTATCCAATTCAATATGCCGGATCGTTTATAGATTGTTTTCAAAGCATCAGTGTCTATAGCAGATATCGTTTGCGCATAGAGGCGTGCAGAATCACAAAGTTGTCGTAACCCCACGCCATAAAAAAGTAAATGTTTTAATATGTGAGCATTAATTTGAAATAATTGGAGCTCCGGAGCGAGAATCTTAATAGGAGTTTCATTTATAAAAATAATCTGTTGTTTGTCACGAAATGAAACCTGTAAATTTTTCAAGTACCTACTCTTAAGTGGGCTTGAAATATCAAAAAGGTCTTTGTGATGTTCGATTGATACATGATTTAGGAAATAATCCAAGCTGAATCCAGATTTGTCATTTATAGTGATTTCTTTCTCTTTTAAGAATTTACGGGCTTTGTCGTAGGTGTTATTTTCAAAATACCAGTCGATGTCTCCGCAGATCCGATGCTTTGGATTGTTGTAAAAATAGGCCACGCCTTGGCCTTTCATCAATAGGGGATGGATATCTTTCGCGGTAAACTCCTTATATTGGGAAGATAAAACACTATTCATTCGCTCATTTTCCCGCTCGATTTGATCAATTCGAACGGTCCATTTTAATAGTAAACTTTGGGGCGGAAGCTGATCCTCATTTAAATAATTGAAACTGTCAAAAATAATTCCCTCTATGGTATGTTTACTAGCATAGAATAAAATTTGTGACCAATCTTCCTTTGTCAATGGTTTTTTAAGAGACAAGGTTCCTTTTTGCCATAATCCAATACGTAAAAGCTGAAACAGAATCTCTCTAAGCTGTTTATCCATCGGTGTAAGTAAAGTTTAGTCTCAAATATAAAGATAATTGTAAAATGAATGCTTGTATAATACTGAATTTATGTTGAGCTAATATAGTTTTGCAAAACCTTTCGTATATTTAAAAACAAATTCATGTATTTAGTATAACATTTGCAATAAATGATTAACCTCTAAATTTAGAAAAGTAAAAAATAAAAAGTATGAAAATATGAATTTAGGCATAAATATTGATGTCGTGATGCCATTCGTTAGATAGCTATTTAAAATTGGCTATTTTCCGTTGTTTAAAGGAAAATGTATATTTTTGTCCTGGGTGAAAAATCAATTTTGTAATTTAAAATAGAACATGCGATTATTTTTTAAGTATGGTTTTACATTAGCATTTTGTGTATTTATGCTAATGATGTTGAATTCCTGTGGATCACGCAGGAGTATGGTGTATTTTCAACCAGACTCGAGTCAAATTAATACCGTGTATGAGCAATACGTCCCAAAGATTCAACCCAATGACATCTTGACGATAGTAGTCACAGCAGCTGATCCAAAGGTGACTGCCCCATTTAATCCTTTAAGTACAATGATGTCAACGAATCTGACACAACAGACTGACTTAGCTCTTCGTCCAACATATACTGTAAATGAAAATGGAAACATTTCATTTCCCATTCTTGGAGAAGTTCACCTAGCTGGTATGACACGGACTGAAGCTATTGAAAAGTTACGTAATGACTTGGGGCAGTATATTAAGGACCCTGGGGTAAATATAAACTTCAATAATTTTAGAGTTTCAGTTTTAGGGGAAGTTGCAAGGCCGGGTTCATTTGTAATGCCTACTGAAAGAGTCACTGTTTTAGAAGCATTAGGCATGGCTGGCGATTTAACTATTCGCGGAGTGAGAGAGAATGTTTTGCTGATCCGTGAAGTTGATGGACAAAAGACTATGCATAGGTTAGATCTTACTCAACAGAAGACTTTAAGTTCACCCTATTATTATTTGGCTCAAAATGATGTAATATACGTTGAACCAAATAAAGCACAAATCAATAATTCTAAGCTAGGCAGTAATACAAATGTGATTATTTCTATTGCTGGACTACTAATTACTGTAATTTCAGTATTGACTCGTTAATCAAATTCATGGAACATAAAACTATACCTTCAAAAGAAAATCAAGAAGAAGATATTAATTTAAGACAGCTCTTCGAACAATATATGTACTATTGGAAATGGTTTATCATTTCAATAGTTGTTATGATTGGCTTGGCTGTAGTTTATTTGCGTTATGCTCAAAAGAGTTATAGCACAACTGCCAAAGTTCTATTGAAAGACGAAAAAAGTGCTTCTGCAGGTGAGCTTGCTGGAATAGCAGAGCTTTCTAGTAGTCTAGGTCTTGGAGGAACGAGAGCGGCTTTTGTCACAGATCAGATTGAGGTTCTTTCTTCAAGAAGATTAATGCGCAAAGTGGTTGATCAACACCATTTGAATATAATTTATGCCGTAAAAGGTAATATTCGAACATCTGAAGTGTTGGAGCGTGACATGCCATTTACTGTTGAACTTGCAGGAAATGCTGACAGTGCAAAAGTCAATATCCAAGTAACGTTGAAAGAAAATCTTAGTATTACTGATCTTATCTCTGGAAAGAAGTCAGCGGCTGGTTTTGACAAAGCCATCAAAGTTGGGAAAAGCACTCTTATTTTTAGAAAAAATGGAGGAAAGTCAATCTCTCCAGAAAACGAGTATGTAATTAAGATCGTACCTACGGATTGGGCTATTGATGAAAACTTAAGTGCTATCGCTATTGCACCAAGTAAAGAAATGCAATCTTATATAGTCAATTTTTCCATGGTATCAACCACCAGGAAAAAGGCAGAATTAATTATAAATACGCTGATCGACGTTTATAATGCAGATTTGACTAACGATAAAATGCGGATGACCAGAGCAACATCCGACTTTATCAATAAGCGTTTAATGCTGATCTCCAAAGATCTTTCTGGTGCCGACGAACAAGCTGCTGAGTTTAAATCAGCGAATTCGATGGTAGATATGGCGACAGAGGCAGGTGTCTTTTTAAACACGGCTTCTGATAACGATAAGAAGGTGTTAGAGTATCGTACGCAGTTACAGTTGGTAGATCACATGAATGATTACCTGAAAGGCCAAGAAGTGGGAAAATTGCTTCCTTCAAACATCGGTTTGCAAGATGCTTCCATTGCAGGATCTATTGAGGCTTATAACAAGTTGGTCTTGGAGCGTGACGATTTATTGAAGTCTGCGTCTGATCAGAACCCTACTGTTATAGCTTTAAATGAAAATATAGCAGAAAGTAGTAGCAATATTCGGAAATCACTCCAAAATTACCAGCGAGTAACCAAATTGGCCCTGAATAGTATTCAACAAAAAGCTAATGAAATAAAAGGCCGGATTAGCTCTATTCCTAATCAGGAGCAAGGTTTCAAAAAGATTTCAAGACAACAGCAAATAGTAGAATCATTATATTTGCTTTTATTACAAAAAAGGGAAGAAAGTGAAGTTAGGGCCGCTGCCACTCCAGATAATTTAAAAGTAATCGATGCCGCATATGAAAATGGTGTACCTGTAGCACCTAAAAAATCATTTATTCTTGTCGGTGCATTAGTATTAGGTTTTTTAATTCCATTCATAATTCTCTATCTGAAATTTTTGCTCGACAACAAAATTCACTCGCGTAAAGACATTGAAGATATTGTTAAAATTCCAGTTTTGGGGGAAATCCCTACGGCCGAAGATACAATTGTGCATCTAAATGACCGTTCGTCGCTGGCAGAAGCATTTCGGATTTTACGCACCAACATGAGCTTTATGTTCGGGGCTGAAAATAAAGATGCGTCTAAAGTTGTTTTCGTAACATCTACGATCTCTGGAGAAGGAAAATCATTTGTGACAACTAACCTTGCTCAAATTCTATCCATGTCTGGTAAAAAAGTGGTTTTGATCGGTGCCGATATTCGAAGCCCAAAAGTATTGGATTATTTGGGCCTGTCACACCTACAGCATACTAATGTGGGGATTACACAGTTTTTGATCAATCCGGAGATGGATGTTGATAATATTATTATTAAAAAGCCCGGAAACTATGATTTTGACGTGATTTATTCTGGCTATATCGCACCAAATCCGGCAGAATTATTAATGAATGGACACTTTGATGATGTGATCAGGTATGCGCGTGAGCAGTATGATTATGTATTGGTGGATACAGCGCCAGTGAGTTTGGTAACAGATACCTTATTAATTGCCCATAATGCTGACTTAACGTTGTATGTATCCCGAGTAGATTATCTAGACAAACGCCTACTTCAAGTGCCACGCGAACTATATGTAGATGGCAAATTGAAAAATCTTGCATCTGTCGTAAATGATGTCGACTTTGCGCGTGGTTATGGTTACGGTTACGGTTATGGCTATGGTTATGGCGACAAAGGGTCTAAAAAAACGGGCTTTGCAAAAGTTTGGCAAGGTTTGAAAGATCGCTTAAATATAAAATAATGGTCTATATAAACTAATTTTGGCCTTATTGTTGTTCAATCCCAAGTCGTAGAAATCGGCTTGGGATTTTTTATTTGATACTATTATAAAGGCTAGGCCGTTCTTATTAATATCTTAATACATTCAACCAAATGAAAAAACTTCTATTATTTAGTTTTATTGCTGTGTGTTGCCTTATATCCAGTTCTGTTTCTGCACAATTCTCCAAGCCAGTAAGCATTGGAGCAGGTGCTGGTGGAACAATCAATTTGACAGATTTAGGTAATGTAGAATCTAAATTCGCTTTTTATGGGGAATTGGACTATTTGATCACGCCATTTATTTCAGTCGGGCTGCATGGCGAGAAAGGAACTTTAGCAGGGAATGGTTACGAGAGCGATTTCAAAAATCGCTATTTTGCAGGTAACATCAACGGAAAAATCCGCGTGGGTCAATTTTTGGAAGGTGCAAAAAATTATAGCTATTACACCTTGCAGGCAAACACACTGTCTCGTATCCTTTCAAACGTGTATGTAGGCGCGGGAGCTGGATTGGTTAAAAACCGAATCTCAAGAAATATTTCAACGCTTTATGCCAATTATCTGGAGTCGGTAGGAGGAGAGATCAGCAAAGATGCAGGTGAAATTCATTTTGTGGTCCCATTAAATGTTGGGGTCGATATTCCTTTCGGACGTACATTATACGGACCGCAATGGGCAATTAATGTGAATTACCAGCATACATTGACATTTAACGATAACCTGGACGGCATAATAAATAAAAATAATGATCAATATGGATTTGTTTCTGTAGGGGTGAAATATGCATTTTTCAATCGTAAATAGGCCAGTTTAAATCTAAATAAAATAATAATGAACATACTAAAAAGTTATAACGGGAATCGTTTCCTCGCGCTTTTTTCTTTTGCTATATTAATAGGTTTTACAGCGTGCAAATCGAATACAGCGATGTATAAAGCGCCAAAAGTAAATGCTTTTAAAGGCGGAAAATTACCACCCCCTCCTGGAATGGTTTACATTCCGTCAGGAACCATTTTGTTCAAAGGATCGTTGGATAGCGGCAACGTGGGTAAAAATGTAAGTGTGAGCGCCTTTTTTATAGATGAAGCGGAAGTAACGAATAAACAATACCGTGAATTTGTTAACTGGGTGGCAGACTCGGTTGCTGTAACCGATTATCTAAAAGATGACCAATATTTTTTGGATATTGCAGGCGAACAGCTGGGACAAAAGCGGATCAATTGGGCGAAAGTAAAGAAGATATCACCCATTTGGAAAAGTAACGATCCTGCTATCCAGGAGCGTATCGCCCCTATGCTTGAAATGCAAGGGAATAGACGGGCACTCAATCCTGAGATGATCAGATATCGTTTCTCTTACCTTCAATCGAAAGGGAATGTAAAAAAGAAATATGTAACGGATACTGTGGCCGTAATGCCAGTAGAAGATATTTGGACTAAAGATTTTCCGAATGCGCAACTTGCGTCCTTAGATGCCAATTACTTCACTCACCCTTCTTTTGATTATTATCCGGTAGTGGGGGTTACTTGGAGGCAGGCGCGTGCATTTACCGACTGGCGTGCAAATGAAATGGCCGCTACGGTATTGAAAAATTCCTATCTCAATGGGTATCAGCTTAGCTTAAGCCTGCCGACAGAGGCGCAATGGCAATATGCGGCATCGGGTAAATTGGATCCACAGGATACGATTGCGGGATCGCGCATGACCATTGATGGAACAGAAGGTAAAAAGAAATTGGCTGTCAATTTTAAACAGGGTGAAGGAACATATTCCCGGGATGGTGCAACTTTTACGCTTCCAGTGAAATCGTATATGCCGAATGCTTTTGGTGTCTATAATATGGCTGGTAATGTGTCTGAATGGACGCTAGATGCTTATAGCCCCTCAGCAGTTGTTTTTGTGAATGACTTAAACCCAGCGCTACTCTACGATGCTGATGAAAAGGATGGCGATGCGTTGAAACGTAAAGTGGTGCGCGGCGGATCTTGGAAAGATAACGGGGAGCAGTTAAATAGTGAAACCAGAAACTACTCCGTAGATTATGAACCACATTCTTATATAGGTTTCCGTTGTGTCATGTCGGCATTTGAAATGCCAACCGTACAAAGTAAAACGCGTAAATATTAATTCGCTGTGGCTTACTATAAAAATCGATAACGATGAAAAAAGAAATAATATTGATAGCGGCGATGGCTTTTGGAGTTGGGTCATTGTTTGCACAACAAGAAACCACAATAGATACTGTACCTGCACAGCAGCGGATGTTGCAAACGGGTGCCTCAACGCCTATAACTTCAGGAGAGGTGATTCAGGATACTATCCCACTAACGGATGGCTTTTATCAGGCCAATAGTATGGAAGATGCTGTACCTTTTGCTTATCCCGAGGTGAATAAAAAGAATATTCGCTTTTACAAACGTGTGTGGCGCGATATTGATCTCAAGGATGAAAAAAATAATCTATTGGCAGTGCCAGGCAATTCATTGATTGAAGTGATCATGAAAGCCATTGAAAAGGGAAAACTATCACTCTATAGTCCGGATGATGATTCGTTTAAAGGGCGATTAAGTGCGCAAGAGGGCATGGCTCGATTTGCAGATAGCGTACTGGTTCCAATCTTTGATGGCGAGGGTAATCAGATTGATTCGAAAATGGCACTGAATGAATTTGATCCTGCACGGGTGACTAAATTTCGTGTTAAAGAGGATATCTTTTTCGACAAACAGCGTAGTAGATTAGAGACACGCATCATTGGCGTGGCACCCTTAATGAATATCACCACTTCAGCAGAACTAGCAGAATCTGTGGGGGCAACGCCGGCATTCTGGTTGTATTTTCCGCAATTGCGTTATAGCTTGATACAGGTCGATATTTCTGATCCGGATAAGGGGCTGTATGATATGACCATGGACGATTTCTTTGTGCAGAACAAATTTGCAAGTACAATCGTTAGGGAATCTTCGCCTGGAATGTTGCAAAATCTGAAAGATACGGAAAATGGAAGCCAACAACTCGACGGTAAAAAAGTGGAGGAAAAGCTGGATGCCTATAAGAAAAGACTGTGGAGCAATCCGAAAGGCGTAAAGGCAGAAGAGCTTGAGGGAAATAAGTCTGAAGTAGAGACAAAAGAAGAGAAATTATAATAAATACGATAAGCTACTAGCGGTGCCTCTCTTTAGAAAAGATGAGGCATCACTATTTTAGGGTCCTATAGGGTTCTTTTTAATCAATTCTTCATGGTTTATTCATGGGAAAGGATAAATAATGGCATATGTTTTGTTATTTTATGCTTCTATTTTCCTATAAATTCTCGAACGCAAAATATGAAATTAGTCCTTCATCGTAAGGAGGAAAGTATTTTTTAAGGCATATTGAAAACAACAAACAAACAGATAAGATCAAATAGTCATGTTAAGAAATGAAATGTATTCGCAAAAACCCATTCTAGTCATCTTGGCTGCAGGAATGGCCAGCCGCTATGGTTCTGCAAAACAAGTAGAGTGCTTCGGTCCCTTTGGTGAAAAAATTATCGATTATTCAATTTATGATGCGATAAAGGCTGGATTTGGAAAAGTCGTTTTTGTGATTCGGGAGGAATTTTTGGATGTAATGAAAAGTAATGTCGGGGATAAACTGCCGGATTCCATCGAAGTTGCATACGCTTATCAGGATTTTGACTTGAAAAAATTTGGTGTAAATCGCATTATAGAACGGCAAAAACCTTGGGGAACTGGTCATGCTGTAATGAGTGCCGAGCAAGAAGTGGATAGACCGTTCTGTGTGATCAACGCTGATGATTTTTACGGCTATGATGCCTTTCAGAAAATGGCTACTTTTTTGCAGCATCAAGCCAATGATACAGAGATGGCATTAGTTGGATTTGAGGTTGGAAACACCCTCTCAGACTTCGGGTATGTGTCTCGTGGTGTCTGTGAAGTAAATGCTACGAATCATTTACAAAGCGTTACGGAGAGAACGAACATTTATCGAAAAGATGAGGCTATTGTCTACGCACAAGAAGAGAAAGAAACTGTATTACCCGAAAATACACGGGTTTCGATGAATTTTTGGGGATTTACGCCCAAAATATTTGAGGTTGCACGTGCCTTATTTCCTGACTTTGTGGAGCAAAATCATGAGAACCCCAAAGCGGAATTCTTTATTCCTGATTTGCCAGATTATATGGTGAAGCAAGGTGTTGCGAACTTCTCTGTGCTTCCAACCGACGCAAAGTGGTTTGGTGTCACGTATAAGGAAGATAAGGATCAGGTGCAACAAAGTATCCATCAATTAATCGAGCGTGGTGATTATCCGCAACGCTTATGGCCGGAGAAAAAAGTGGTCGATGAAAGTATTTATTTGGATTTTTAGATAGCCTTATTTCATTACAACAGAAAGTAGAGTTCTCCTAGTATGTAGGAGAACTTTTACGATTTATATGCCATTTAATTGGTACATTTACGCAAACTTAAACCTCGGAAGGGAATTTTAATAGATTTTAAATGAGTAATTTATGGAGGGAGGGCTTGTCCGTTAACAAGCCACGTTGGGTCATTCTTTTAATAGATATGATCATAGTAGTTGTATCCTTTCTTGCCAGCTATGTACTTATCTTCAAACACAGGGGCGGCGTTGAGCCCGATGCGTTGCGCATACAACTCATTTTGGTCTCTACCATTTATCTGATATGCTTTCTTGCGCTCGGAACATTTAAGGGGGTTATACATAAAACCGGTCTCCGCGAATTACAACGGATGGTATTTGCGATTGGACTGGGCTATTTTTCTTCTGTCCTTGTATGTAAGCTACTGGAATGGACGCAGCCTTCTTTCTTGCATGAAGCCTTTCCTTTTTCTGATACCCAGCTGCTTTTTCATGCACTGATAGCGGGATTTGGAATGACGTTTAGCCGCGTGCTTTACCGGGCATTGTACCATGAGCTGATGTGGGGAGGTAAAGATAATCGTATTCCCGTGATCCTTTTTGGCGCCGGAAATATGGGCAATACCACCTTTCACTTTATCCATACAACATCACGCACCAAATACCGTATTGTGGCCATTATGGACGATAATCCGCATCGTATCGGCAACCGTATTCAAGGGTTTAGAATCCACGATATCAATAAATTGGATAAAGAGTTCGTCAATCGGCATGGGAATGCTGCTGAACTGATTGTTGCTATCGACAATCGGTCGCCCGAACGCTTGAGTAACGTTTTTAGGCTGGCGGAACCGATTCCCTTAATTGTCAAAATTATTCCGGATACGGCACGTCTGTTGGCAGGCGAGGTGGCAACCCGCCAGATCCGAAGCTTGCGCATCGAAGATCTACTGGGGCGAAAAGCCATTGATCTGAACAACCCGTCCATTGCGGCAGAGATGAAGGATCAAATTGTATTGGTAACGGGCGGTGCGGGTTCAATTGGTGGTGAACTGGTGCGCCAGCTTGCACATACGGATCTCAAACAGCTGATCGTGGTGGACCAGGCAGAATCTGCGCTGTATGATATTCAGCAGGAGCTGAGCGCGTCGGCAAATTTTGATCGGTGCCTGTTTATGGTAGGTAATGTCAGGGATGCGCTATTTATGGAAACTTTGTTCCAGGTTTACGGACCGACTTACGTCTTTCATGCTGCAGCATATAAGCATGTTCCGCTGATGGAGGCCAATCCTTACGAATCAATTTTAACGAATGTATGGGGGTCTTATAATGTGGCACAATTGGCGGACAAGTATGGGGTATCTAAATTTGTGATGGTGTCTACGGATAAAGCCGTGAATCCGACAAATGTGATGGGAGCAACAAAACGTGTCGCTGAAATTGCGATATCCACCGTCAATAGCAACTCCAAAACGAACTTTATCGTGACGCGCTTTGGCAATGTATTGGGTTCTAATGGTTCGGTCATCCCGCTATTTGAAAAGCAGATGCTCAAAGGAGGGCCACTCACCATTACCGATCCAAATATTACCCGTTATTTTATGACCATACCTGAAGCCTGTCAATTGGTGCAGGAAGCTGCAGTAATGGGTAAAGGTGGGGAAATATTTGTTTTTGATATGGGTGAGCCGGTCAAGATCATAGATCTCGCCAAACAGATGATTCGTTTAAAGGGCTACAACTACCCTGAAGATATTGATATTAAGTTCGTCGGTCTGCGCCCGGGAGAGAAAATTTTTGAGGAGCTGCTGGCGAATGGCGAAAACACCGAGAAGACCTATCACGAAAAGATCATGATCGCAAAGGTGAATACACCCGATTTGGATGTGCAAAAGGCGAGAGTAGAGCAATTGTGTGCGCTGGCAAAAACCGCCGATCCGAACACCGATAAAATGAAATTGGTGCAGCTGGTGAAAGATATCGTGCCGGAATACCGCTCTCAGAACTCTGTTTTTGAAACGCTGGACAAATAGCCATTTCCGAAAAGGAATGGCTTTAATGCGACAAATTGCAGCTATAACAGCGTTTAGTGCAGCTGGTATTTAAACAGTATCTTTTTTGTATAGTTCCTCATAGAGTTGTATAATCTTCGTCTGAATTTGCTTGATTTCTTCTTCACGTTGTCGTATTTTTTTTGAAATTTCAGCACACTCATCTTGTTCTTCTGCTTTACCTTTGTTATGTTGAGGCAATACATGTTGAGCTAATAACTGTGCAGTTGTCACATTTAATACGCTTGCGATTTGGTTTAAACGAGAGAGCGTAATCGTGGTAACGCCTGTTTCGATCTTTGAACAGCGGGATTAGATAAGTTCAATTTTTTGGCAAATTTTATTTGTTCCCAGCCTTGCTGTATCCGAAGTAATCTAATTGTCTTCCCTATGTTTTTCATGAAAAAAATAATTTATCGTTAAGTTATTAAGTTATAAAAATGGCTGTGACCCTGCACAGCTCAAACAGCAATACCTCTGACGCTGATCGGAAAAACCGCAGTCAAAAGAGCTAGAAAATATAGGTCGGCATCCAATTATAGCCCGCTATTAGGTCAGGATTTTCATTCCAATTGAGATGGGGATGATAATATACGAAAGTCCTAAATAATACATGCTTATAACCAAATCCGTAACGATAGGGAACTTTGTGCGCCTTTAAAATGCCGTCAACAACGATCTTTCTTAAAATGGAGTTAATCCGTTCAGCTGTAATTTCGAAACTATATTCCTTCGAAAAGTCCGCAGCCATTTGATAAATTGTCCGTGGCCGGAAGAAATAATTGGTTGTTGTAGCGACAAATAGGACAAATTCATTTTCTTTTTTAAACTGCTCTCGTTTCTTTTTATTAATACTATTTTTCTTTTCAAGCTTCTTTTTCATATGTTTAGGAACTGCGCGTTTTAAATTGGAAATAAATACCTCAATTTGCTCACAGCCTTGTTTAGCCACCACCTTTTTTGGTTTGACATAAATCGTGTGCATAGTAACCACGAACCAGGTATCGTCGATAGGACACTCCGGATCCGGATCTGGATGAGCAAGTACGGTAATTTATAATCTAAGAATAATTTTAAAGATAGTTATAATAACTGAGAGTTATTATATGCTTGATTATTTATTTTGTTAATAAAATCGGAAAAACGACTTGACCCAAATTTATTAAATTATATCAAAACCAGATGTGACATTTTTTTTTGTTAAATTGAACCGAAAATAATCTAATTTTCAAATAGCAAAATAAAATCAATTATTCATTCCTAAATTTTTAAAATGGAAAACCTGAAAAACACATTTGAAGAAATAACATCTTCGTGGGTAACTCAAAATAATGCTGGTGACTTTATAATAGAACCACGAAAACAAAAAAGGCTTGGCGATTATTCTATTAAATTCCATGAACTTAATTTGAATGATTTTACCGATGCTATCGTGGTTTTCACCAAAGCACTCTATTTCGGGAAATCCCATGTTTTAGTTCAAGACGAACATTTATTGATGTGGACCTGGGGTGCAAACCTTGTTACTGCCACTGTGCTAGAAGGATCTTTCGTTGGCAAGGAAATAGACTATGAAAAGAGAAGGCTATTTGAAACCTTTGTGAGATCGTTTATTCCATTGCCAAATTTTGGCAGCCCTTCAAATGAACTTGAAGCAAATCTTGAAAACTTTTTGAGAAATAGATCTGTCCTTCAGGGATATTTAGGATTTCCATTTTTAGAAAGGATCTTAAAAGAGAAATGCGGGAAATTTGTTGATCTAAATGGAAACGTAATTCAGGATTTCGTAGTAAATAGATCCAATGGCAAAAAACCAAGACCATACATAGTTAACGATCCCTATAAAAATAAAATATCAAGTATTGAAGATCTTTTATACTTTTATTTAAAAAACATTGTTTCGCAAGAAATTAAGCTTAAAATAGAAGATATACTTGAGCACCTGTTACCTTCATTCGATTATCCACATAAGGAAAAGCTACAACATGGCGCTCAGATAATTTATTCATGGAGGAACTCCTCTTTGCACGGCGCAGAAAATCTTCAAACTATAGGTGGAATCTTGTTGTCTATCATACTTTTAATAGAAATTGATTCGATAAAGGAAGAATTTGAGATAGTTCATAAGGAAGCATTGATGAACTACAATCATTTTAAGAAAACCAAGTACGACGCATATTATACACTTTCTCTTCAGGAATATTATCCTTATAATCATCAATGGATATAGATTTAAAAGAGGTTTAAGCTTTTTTTAAACCTCTTTTAAAATTAGGTAGATGACACCCCGGTAAAGACCCCGTTCTCAAAATTTAAATAACGGCTCAGTTGACCTTGGAGAAACTGTACCTTTTCTGTTTTTCCGGATTTTCCGTTAACCAATAAATTTCCATTCATATTTAGGTCACCTTCTATCCTGACCAACCCTCTAAAAAATGCAGCATAGCAATTGGAACCAGGAACGTTCTGAACGCCTATAATCCCAGCGTTTATATCTGTGCTTCCGGAGCCTTCAGACCTTCGAAGGAACCCCATGATTGCTGAATACATGTTGTAACCTCCATAATTCAGATTGACTGAAATCTATTTTGGAGCAAACATTTTCGCATTTTCTACGATTTATTTTTCCGGATGCAGATGCTGTTTTTGATTTGAATAGACCCTTTGATTATCTTGACAAAGAGTTTGAGCAATTATTCCCTCCGGAAAGTAACGGTAAGGGAGTTCGTTATGTCGATAAGCTCGTCAAAGTCTATTTAAATGATGGGAGCGAACAGTTTGTGCTCTGCCATGTGGAGATACAGAGCAGCAAAGGAAATGGTGATTTGGCCGAGCGCATGTTTCGCTATTTTTATAGAATATGGGATCGTTATAAAGTTCCTATTACGGCTATAGCTATTCTGGCCGATGAAAATGGACGCTATCGGCCGGAGGTATATAGGCAAGAATTTATGGGCACGTCATTGCGCTATGATTTTAACAGTTACAAGATCATGGATCAGCAAGAGTCGGTATTGCGATCAAATAAGAATCCATTTTCTGTAATTGTTCTTACTGCTCTTTTGGCTATCAAGAACAAGAAAATAAGCGATGAAGGCCTGAAAGCGATTAAACACGATCTTTATGATGAAATGATAAACCGGGAGATGGATAAGGATACGCGACAAGGGTTATATGATTATCATTGATTTAATTTTTTTTAATAGGAAATGATGCTGTAATGAGCATAGCTCATTACGGTTCCTAACTTACTACGTAAGTTTTGATAATGAGGAAGTTTTGGGTATATTTCCTCAATAGATTAGTTCTCGATGGCAGAGGAGAGATCGATAAATTGCTTTTTGTAGGCAATTTATCTAAGTTTGAAAAAGAAATAGAAACAAAAATAGGAAGGAGCGATACTATGGGCACTCAAGAATATTTATTAGATAAAGCTGAAAAAAAAGGAATTCAAAAAGGAATTCAAAAAGGAAAGATTGAAGGAAAGCGGGAAGAAGCTATTGCCATTGCATTGGAGTTTAAGAAAATGGGTTTACCTATTGCTGATATTGCTAAAGGCACCGGTCTTTCTATCGAAGAGATCGAAAAGCTGTAATCAAATACTTTTAAAGTTTATAGATATTTATTTTAAGCCATTTCCGAAAGGGAGTGGCTTTTCATTTTAAAGATGCTATATGCTCTAAAAACTCCCCATACATTAAGTAATGATAGAGGAGTACCTTTTATAAACTAAATATATTATGAAGAAAATCTGTTTTTATGTAGATGAGGTTGACTTTTTTAGTAATAAAGCGCCCTAATAAATTAAGGCGCTTCGCTAAATGTTGGTATATTTCAACCGGCTGATCTAATATAGAACTAATTTTTTGAAATTGAAAAATTAAAAATATCTTTTTGCTGTTTGTTTCTCTCCGTTTTTGGGCTATCCTAACTTAACCCAATTATTGGTGGCTCGCCGTCGCGGTAGAAGTAGTCGAAGAGTTTGCAGTATTAATCGTGTCGCTTCTTTCGTTGTTCAGAGATAGTATAGGATTCTTAAATAGTTATTCGTATAGCTGTTCAAATGCATCTATCAGTTTCATATTTTGAGATTTCGCAATCGAAAAAACTTCATGAGCATAAAAATCATCTGCAGTTTGATTTAGTACTTTCGTGAATCTTGTATTTTCAATGCCTGCTTTTTCTGAAACTTCTGCTTGTGACGATACAAATTGAGTAATAAATTTTTGGTAGGTATTCAACTTCTTATTGTTTTTTACTTTGCCTTTTTGTTTTGCAAGATATTTTTTATGGGCTGTGTTGGCGATTTCGGATAATGCATTTTCACAGTCTTTGTCAAAGTCGTTCGATAGTAGTTTTACAGCATTATAAAAGTTTCGGCCTTTTACTACTGATAAATCACTATTTAGTTGGAAAGACTCTAATGGATTTTTATCCGATAAAATCGCTTCAAACTCTTTGTTTAAAGTTTTCAAAAACTTTTCGAACTTCATTTTATATTTCTGTTAGTTAATGTCTTGAATTTATATCGCAATTTTATTTGCGATTATGTTTAGTATTGTTATATTTGTATTATAATCAGTTCGCTGATTTAGTCTCGGGCACGAAACGGCAAATTTCAAAAGACGTGAGACGTAGGGTTTGCGACCCCCCATGCTTTTTGTATCTTTACAACAAGGAGGGGCAAGCTCCCCTATTGGAAACTGCGTCTGGGTTCTTTGCCGTACCTGTGTTCAGTGGAAGATAGTGGGGCTTGCCTCTTTTATATTTATAGATGTTAGCTACTTTCTTCCCTTGAGACTCTTGTTTATAACCCAGCTATTAAATTATGAGGCAAAAAGAGTCATTAACTACAACAAAACGGCAGCAGATCAAGGATCAGCTTACCCAGCCTGCAGTATCACTGCTCATCAAGAACAAATACTGCCCACCAGAATAGCCTCTCAAAAGCTTAAAATCTACAATGGCCGATATCCCCTGGGTATCGAATGGATATAAAAGCCGTAATGGCCTATTTATAGCATACCAATTGTTGATTTTGCCGGCCTATTTTTTTAGATCCACGCTCTAAAATTGAACAGCCCTCATCTCTTTTATCTTCGCACTTTAAAAGTAAGGGTTTCCGATTTCAAAAGCAAAGATTTAAGAAAAATACTGTTATAGAAATTCTATAAAAAAGGTCGGTTTTTTATTTTACCAACGGACGCGGTATCGTCTCTATCAAATTACGTGTAACTGTCCTGCACCGCGCCCGATAACCTATTTCTTATTTTTTAACCGCTGTGACCTGAACCCATTCAGGTTCCCACAAAAAAGCTGATTTCGGTCGGATAGGGAATGCCATGTGCTATGGTCACAGCTAAAAACTAAACAGATGAAAGCCATTTATGAAGATCTCCTGCATCTTGACAGGCCATTTTACGAGATCCATGAAGACGGTTACGATCCATTGAAATGTATCGAAAACTTTTGGGATCATTATTCGCTAGTCACGATACGCGAAAACCTCTATGCATTGGATCTCAAATGCAAAACCCTCGGCGAAGCTACCGAAAGCAAATTAGAGGCTCTACAGCAAACGTTGTTTTTGTCGGATATTTTGCGCGCGCTAATAGCCTATTTCCTGACGCATAGCCGCCATTTAGATACGGGCCAAATTAGACTGTCAGCTCTGGAAGCGAATATGGAGGAAATCAGACTGACCAAAAAAATCAACGATTTTTTTCAAACCATTAACCAACCAAAACCTTAAGATGATGAAAACAATACTATATAATTTACACAAGGCTTTTAAAAGCAAACGAGCACGAGCGACGCTGCTGTGTTTGGTTTCTATGTTTAGTTTATCTGCCCAAACGCCCCGCAAGGACAGCGGGGCCAATGGGCTTCCTGCAGTTGCACCGATCAATGTAGGCGATCGGGTTCCCGAAGATTTTTATACCCGACAGTATAAAGTTTACACGAATGGTAAGGCTACCACTACAGATCTAAAACATCTGAAAGGTAAGCTAGTCATCTTGGACTTCTGGGCCTCTTGGTGTGGAATGTGTCTAACCCAGATGCCAAAAGCGGAGAAGCTGAGCCAACGGTATGCAGACACGCTAGCAATGGTGCTTGTCAATACCAAACATCGCCGGGATGATCTACAAAAAATTAAAAAGACCTACATCGAAACCTTATCTCGGATAGGAGGAAATTTGCTCCCTACTGTGTATGATGATGAATACCTGATACGCTTGTTCCCACATGCTTCAATTCCGAGGTATGTATGGATCTCGCCACGCGGTAACGTGCTAGCAATTACAGGTCATACATTCGTAAATAAAGAACAGATTGATAATGTAATTGACTTGTTGAGGGGGCAAGGTAATTATGAATAAGTGGTTAATTTACATGCTCTTCATTACATTATGCTTCATGCAAATGGAATTAAAAGCGCAGCTCAACTATACTGGAACAGTAGTAGATGAGTCAGCCCACCCAATTGCCGGCGCAAGCATTACGCTGTTAAAAACGAAAACGCAAACCAGGACGGATCACGAAGGAAAGTTTCACGTATCGGCGACTGATCTTAGTGAACGGATATCTGTCAGCTACATGGGGTATGAAACGCGTATACTGGCGCTTACTGAATCCAAAAATAAGAACTTTTGGATCGTTCTCACCAAGAAAACAAATCAGCTTGAGGAGGTGATGGTCGAAACAGGTTACCAGCGCATTCCCAAAGACCGGGCTACTGGGGCCTTTGCACAGGTTGATGATAAGATCCTAACACAAAGGCTGTCGTCCGGTAATATCATGGATCGCTTGGAAGGAAATT
The DNA here is from genome assembly GCF_002325125.1 of Sphingobacterium sp. UBA1498. Taxonomy (NCBI): domain Bacteria; kingdom Pseudomonadati; phylum Bacteroidota; class Sphingobacteriia; order Sphingobacteriales; family Sphingobacteriaceae; genus Sphingobacterium; species Sphingobacterium sp. UBA1498. Next base: position 182,599 of record NZ_DCRG01000004.1, on the reverse strand, counting down.
TTTCAGCCCTGCAAATGGATCGGCGTAAGGGTACAAATCAGATCAATATCCGTGGTATAAATACTCTTTCGGATGCTTTGATGGGACCGCTTATTATTGTCAATGACCTGCCTTTTGAAGGGGATATCAATGCCATCAATCCGAATGATGTGGAGACCGTTACGCTGCTCAAGGATGCGGCCGCGACATCAGTATGGGGTGCACGGGCTGGAAATGGTGTTATCGTGATCAAACTCAAAAATCATAATAAACAGCAGGGAACAGCGGTGGACTTTTCGTCTAATCTGACTATGACCGCAAAACCCAACTTGATGTATCTACCTAAAATGTCTTCCGCAGAGTTTATCGATGTGGAAAAAATGTTGTTTGATAAAGGGTTTTACAATACGATATTGAATGGAACAAATTCCAATAGGGGTATCGTCTCTCCGCTTGTTGATGGACTGTATGATCTTTCCAAAGGACTGCTCACGCAGGAGGAGATGAATGCACGTATCGAAAAATATAAGACATTGGATTACCGCAATGACCTGCTCCGCTACGTCTATCGTAATGGTGCCCTAAGCCAAAATAATATCGCCCTGTCAGGCCGTGGTGAACAGAGTGGTTACCGGGTAGGAATCGGCTACGATAGAAATATGCTCAGCAAAAGGGAGAGCAGCAATCAACGGCTGGTGATCAATGGAAGTTATCAGCTGAATTTCTGGAAACGCTTTAGGCTGGAGAGCAACTTGCTTTATTCCAATATGAAAAATAGCTATAATCCGGACCTCGTTGATTATCCGATAGGTGTGGGCGGGGGTAGGACTAATCTGTATCCTTATGCGCAGTTGATGGATGATGCCGGCAATCCGTTGGTAATTCCATCACAGTATAATTTTAGGTATATGGAGTCGGTTGCTGATCGCAATGAGGGGTTGCTCGACTGGTTTTACCGGCCTTTGAATGAATTTGGTGTTTCCAAAGCCAATAACAATACCAATTATTGGAATGCAGGGCTTAAACTGTCGGTCAAACTGTGGAATAGTTTGGAGATTACTGGTCAGTATGGTTTTGAAGGGCAATTGGGGGAGAACCGGACCTTACGGGGACAGGAGTCTTTCTTTACGCGTGATCTGATCAATCGCTTTACACAGATCGGTAATGGGACCGTAAAACGGATTGTACCGCTGGGAGGGATACTGACCAATGGGAACAATGATTTCACCAGCCATAAGGGGAGAGTGCAGCTCAATTTTGCGAAAAAATGGAGAAATCTGCATGAGCTTAATTTCTTTGCTGGGTCAGAAGTATCTACTCGGACAGAGGAGAGTGATCTTTTTACAACTTACGGATTTGATGAAAAATTGTATATCAGCCAATTGGTCAATCCTGTAGATGCCTATCCAATTTATGGTGGCCTAAGTGGCTTGAGCCGAATTCCTTATACAAATGGTTTTGATAAACTGACTCGGCGCTATGTTTCGTTATTTGGAAATGCTTCGTATACTTACAAGGGGCGTTATATCTTTTCAGTTAGTGGGCGTAGGGATGCATCTAATCTATTTGGAGTAAATGCCAACAATAGATGGAATCCACTGTGGTCGACCGGTCTGGCTTGGAGAGTTTCGGACGAAGCTTTTTTTCCAAAGAATAGTGTTATCAATAGCCTAAAACTACGGTCCACCTTGGGGCATAGCGGAAATTCGGGAGGCATGACTACAAGTCTACCCATCTTGACATATATGGCAGGTCTGAATACTGATGTAAGTACTTTTCCTCGTGCAAAAGTATCCATACTACCTAATCCATCGCTTCGCTGGGAGGACGTACGGATGATCAATGTCGCCTTGGATGCGGCACTTTTTAATAATAGAATCTCACTATCGGCAGATGCTTATTTCAAAAAATCTACCGATCTCTTCGCTTCTGATCCTATAGATCCAACCTACGGTTTTACAACGGTAAGGCGAAATGTAGCCGTTGCATCTGGAAAAGGAATCGATATCGACCTGGATGCAAAGTTGCTGGATGGCAACTTCAAATGGAAAGCGAAAGTACTTTTTACGATCAATAAGGATAAGGTGGATAAATATTACGGCGGAACATGGCGCGCATTGACATTTACTTCTTCTGCTGGAAGAAATCTATCGCCCGTAGAAGATAAAGCACTTTATCCTGTATTTTCTTATCGCTTTGTGGGGCTCGATCCAATGAGTGGTGACCCTCAAGGATCTTTAAAAGGAGAAGTGTCCAAAGATTATACCAAAATGTTGGCAGATTCCATACAACATTTGGTCTACCATGGAACAGGTATACCACCATATTATGGATCATTAAATCAGACCTTCAGCTGGAAATCCTGGATGCTGACTGTGAATATTGCCTATAAGTTTGGCCATTTTTTTCAGAAGGAAACCATACGTTATCAGGATTTATTTAATAGTTGGCGTACACATGGTGATTACTCACAACGTTGGCAGAATCCTGGAGATGAATTGTGGACATCGGTACCTTCCATGACTTATCCGGCAAATTCCAACCGGGACAATTTCTATGCCTACTCTGAAGCAAACATTGGAAGAGGTGACCTAATACGTTTACAGGATATACGACTACAATATCAGTGGAAATTAGCAAAGAATTATCCTATACAGTGTTATGCTTCGGTAAATAATGTGGCTTTGCTATGGAAAGCCAACAAATGGGGGATAGACCCCGACTATAATAATATGCCTCCGGCTCGAAATTACACTGCCGGGGTATCAGTGCATTTTTAAATAACGATGGATATGAAATATATTATTTATACAATGATGATTTTGCTTCTGAGTGTTTTCTCCCAATCTTGTGATAAATTTTTGGATGAAAAGCCTCAGTTGTCTGCAGCTACTCCAGATAAGGAAGAGGACTTAAGGGCGCTGTTAGATTTTGAATCCCAGATTAATCTTTATTATCCTGGCTTGATCGAATTAGGGACGGATGATTATTATTTGGCTGATGTCGACTATGGAAAAATGCTAGCAAGCTATCAGGAAGCTTATACTTGGGATAAGGAAATGCTCTCTATGGATGTTGATTATTGGAGATTATGTTACAACACCATCATGATTGCTAATATTGTATTGGAGGGAGTAGAAAGATTGCAGCCAATCAAAAATATGGATATCCGAGGTGAAGCCATGTTTGTTCGCGGACTGGCACATTTTTATGTCGCTCAGTTATACAGTCCTCTATTTGATAAGGATACAGATAGTCCCTATGGGGTACCAATCCGGTTGACTTCTGATTTTAATGTGCCTGTTACCCGAGCGACAGTGCATGAGACTTATAAACAGATTATTGATGATCTTAGTGGTGCAATCCCATATTTGAAAGATCAGGCTGCTGAAATCAATAGGCCGAGCAAACGTGCCGCTTATGCAGCCCTAGCCCGCATTTATCTTAGTATGTCGGATTATGTACAGGCTCGATATTATGCAAATGAAAGTCTGAAACTAAATGCTGATTTAATGGATTTTAATGCAATCGATCCGACACCTGCTTTTCCGATTAATCCGAAGAATGTGGAGATGATCTATTATGGCTCAACAATATCGGCCAGTAGTGTGTTACATAATAGCACGGCACGAATACCGAAGTCTATCTATAATTCATTTGCAGATAATGATCTTCGTAAATCGCTTTTTTTTAAAACTGTCAACACAACAGAATATGCATTTAAAGGTTACTATTCGGGGAGATCAGCTTCCTATTTTGCCGGATTTGCAAATGACGAACTTTACTTGATCCGGTCGGAATGCAATGCCCGGCTGGGGACTACAAAAGAGGCGTTGGATGATATGAATAAGCTTTTGGAAAATAGAGTCCGTAAGGGGACTTTTGAAAAGTTGGTGGTTTCAGATACGAAGGATCTTTTAAATCTGATATTGAACGAACGGCGTAAGGAAATGCTATTTCGTGGTGTACGGTGGTCTGATCTGAAGCGATTGAATGTAGATCCTGATTATGCGATTGATCTCTATCGTGAAATAAATGTCAACGGAAAAATAAAAAGGTACGAGCTGCCTGCAAATGATTCCCGTTATCTATATCCCATTCCAGCCGAAGTGATTATGCAAAGTAATATTCCACAAAACCCACGGTAAGAAAGGAAAGCAGGCTTTCTGAAATTGAAAGCCTGCTTATTGTTTTACTGACTAGAACGAAAAGCGAGAACAGTGTCATTCGTTGAAGGAGTAGGGGTAGAAGTCGCGTCTTGAATTTCGCTTTCTACAGTTTGACCCGAAGGTTGAACATGGGACATGTCTGGTTGACCAGAACCATTGTCGGGTGCTGAGATAGAGCAGATTTCTTCTGTTTTATCCCCACATTCAAATTTAGGCGTCAATGCATAGTTAGCTGGATTTGTAGGATCCGAATTGACCAGCTCATTGTTGTACCAAGTCTGGTTGGCTCTTGTTGTTGTAGTTTTTGGCTCTACTTTCACTTCTTCTTTTTCCGTAAAACTTTGAGTACCGTATGCAAGACCCAATCCTAATACTGCTAATGTGCCGGCACGTAGCCAGCTGTTTCTTTTTGTTGCCATGGCAAAAAATTTAGTTTATAAAATGTTTATTAGAGCCAGCACGCATCGCTGGCTCTGATACAAAGTTGCATGCTTCGTCAGTCTGATATGTGCCTGTTCTATAGGTGCTATTTTTGCGCATATTTTCCAGTAAGCAGAAAATACTGAGCCAGCTGTACTGTATGTCGTGATATGCCCAGTAGATCGGCCTGCTCTTGCTGTGTAGTGACAGCTTTAATTTCGGGCAACAGCCGGGTAAAGTTAAGGTAGCGCTCAAAAGGAGAATAGCCCAATGTGGCCTGCCTTAGCAAAACCAGTTGCCTCTTCTTTTTATTACCCAGTACGTCAATCAATGTATCGATGGATTTTTCCTGTTCCTGAAACTGCCGCAACACATGGTGTGGGATCGCAATAATAATTCCCGGACGGAGGGCCACAAGATCGCCCTTGTGTAGATTGTGCGTATAAAGATGGTGGGTTGTCATCAGAGCCATATTCGGAATAGCCAGGCTCAAGATACGGCGCTTGCCGGTTTCAGCGTTTTCTTCAACCCGCGCCAGGAGGCCTTTCGCGACAAAATAGGTCATCTCCGTATGACGGTCAGCTGGACTGAGCTGCTCGCCTCGTTTAACGATCTTGACTTTGAGGTTGTCCTTTACCCACTGATAGTGAAAATGATCTATTGTATGGTATTTCCCCCAAAAATCAAACAATAGTTTTAGTGCAGCCTTGGGGCTACGCGTATCTGCTGTCATCTTTTGCTTTGGTTTATCTGGTTTACTGTCAGTAATATATGTTGCGTTAACAAAGCTATGATGATTGAAAATCAATAACGAAACTACGGCTATAAAGCTAGTTGCTCCCTATAAAACCTCCTTTGCCTCCCGAATCCTACACAAAAAGGAAAGTTTGGGAACCAAGCAGCGGATGAGGGCGATGTCCTTTAACTCCTCAATTATTAGTTGAAAATTTACTTCCGATCGATCCACAGTCTTCAGTGCCTGAAGCCGTTAAGCTGTTGCGAGAACAGTCGATGGTTTTATCCGTTACTCAAATCAACGTGGAAATAACAACACTATTGGCCCAATTTGGGCTATACAATCCGCAGCCACTCTCCATCAATGACCTGATGCTGGGCATAGATGAGGAGGAAGATGGGGGAAAATGCAATATCGTTTTCCCTTAACAATCTAATGATAAAGACTATGCTTTGCCTTATTCTTAAGGCATGGCATAGTTTAACGATTAACCTTAACGTATTTTTTATGCAATTTACTTGGAAAGCTGCCATGCAGGCTTACAGCGAAAAGGACTGGCGGGACTTCGTTTTTTTCTCAGCCAATGTGCAACATCTTTTGGGTATCTATCAGCTCGGTATCCAGCAAAATCTACACCGGGAGGTGATCAATTTCTCGGTTCGGCAGGCAGAAATGGCCCCTGCTAAATTCCAGTTCGAGGACAAAACCTTTTGGCTCTCGCCGCCAGAGCGACCACAAGTTATCCTGAGCTTTCATTTTGGTTACTATCGGGCTGTTCCGGCCTTTCTGGTTCAGCGCGGTTATAAACTCTGCATTCCCGTGGCGAAAGAAGTCATGATCCGTCAGATAAAATATTACGAAGGCCTGCTCGGTGAGCAATGGGAGGAGCAGGTTATATTTTTAGAGGCGGAAGATCCTTACCTGTTCTTTAAATTACGTCGTCAGATGGATCTGGGCTATCATATATTCTGCTACCTCGATGGAGGGGTAAGTGCCGCAAAAGATTTACAGGCACAAAAATTAAGCGAAATCCCTTTTCTAAATGGCAGCATTAAGATAAAGCATGGGATTCTACATATGGCTTTTTTGCTTCAAAAAAATATAACAGTTTTAATTGCCAAAATAGCAGTAGAAAGTGAGCCCATAGTTATTTGTACATTGAGCCATTGGTATCCAAACTGGTTTCCGAGCGCCAGGAAGTTTACAGACTATTTTAGCCGCATCATTTATGAGGATTTTGAAGAAGTCCTGTTGGAATATCCGGAGGCTTGGGAAGCCTGGCTTTACCTGCATAGGACCATGTCACCGAGCTCGGATGTAGCAACCTGGTCGGCAACTAATCGCATAATTTCATTTAGCATGAAAGAGAAACAGCTGTTGTTTGATAAGTTTACTTACCTGAGTTATCCCCTTCCTGTAACGATTTTATAAGAAAATAGGGGAATTCTTGTTTAAACATGGTTGTATGATTATCTTTATACTATCAATTATAAATCAAAAATTAATAATAAATGCATAGGTTCTTTCAAAGAAAATGGTTGTTTCACGGCTGTTTCTGGATTTTATATAGCTTTTATTTTTTTGTTGTAAATGCTCTTGGCAATTCAAGAATGACTCTGGGAGCTTCCCTCATCACCGTATTTTATTGTGCGATTATCTTCTATGCGGTGTATCTGATCTTGAAGTATGTTTACGATCGGGGGCATATACTGGAAACTATAGTGTTGATGATAGGCTTTTATTTACTCTCCGCCCTGATCGTGTACTATGAATTGTATGGAAGATTTGGACTGGAGATTATAAATAATAGGTATGTCATAAATAAACACGCTTTTAGCTGGGCGAAGTATATCCAGACCTTTCTCGTCATGCATAGTAATTATACGGTGATGGCGGTGGGCTATTATTACTATAAGAGTAAACTTCGTGAATCAAGTGATAAGCTTGAAGCTGTAAACGCACGTCTCGCTGCAGAATCAAATATGAAATCTTTTCAATATACGACCTTATCTGCACAGGTGCATCCGCATATGATGGCGAATATCTTTAGCCATTTAAAAAATAAGGTAGACCCATATGATATTGAATTGGGTAAACAGCTTTCGGAACTTTATCGCTTAATGAAATTCTATATGGAGGCCCATCATGTGGAGGGGGCAACCCATATTTTATTAGCGGATGAAGTGACAGCACTGAAGCAGTACCTGTCGATACAGGAGAAAGTCGAACCAAATCCTTTTTACATAAAACTTTCTTGCTCGGGTAACCTGATGCGATTTAGTATTGCACCAACAGTAATGCAGACGCTTGCTGGTAACTTATTTAAGCATGCGGACCTGTGGGATAAAAATCACCCGGCCAAAATCGACATTCTTGCCGGCCATGCCGGTTATCGGATTACGGTTAAAAATAAAAAACGAAGCGGACCTCAGATGATGCCAAGTCACGATGTGGGACTTCGAAATGTACGAATACGCATGGAATATCTCTTTGGAACTGACTTTTCGATGGAAGAAAATCAGGACGATGATCATTATGAACTCACGTTATGCGTGCAGCGCTATAAATAATTAAAGGAATAAAAAATGACGGAAAATATGAATAGAATATGGATAGGAATCATCATTGATGACCAAAAGTCGCATATAGACCATCTGCTTGAGATGGTCGAAGAGATTGGCTATGTGCAGATTGCCAAAACATTTAGTGATCCGCAGGAAGCCCGGATTTTTCTGCGTGCCAACAAAGTGGACTTTATGATCCTCGACGTGGAGCTTGGAAGGATTAACGCTTTCGATTTTTTAAGAACCTTGCCCAGCTCAAATCTAAAAACGATACTTTATACTGCACACCGCCAATACGAAGATCCGGGATATGATCTCGGTGTCGTTGATGTGTTGCTTAAAGAGGTGTCTAAGAGTCGTTTCTATGCCGCACTGCGCCGGGTGGATGAAGCGCTCGCTAAATTGATCCCACTCGCTGATCACGACTCACTGGAAAATTATACCTATTATTTTATGATCAAAGGGCCGGTGCGTTATCAGCGTACGGAGGTTCGTATGAAAGAACTTGTTTATGTGGAAAGTAGCAATGGACAGGTTAAATTTCACATGATCGGGGGTAAAACACTGAGCTGCAGCAGTACCATGCGGGAAGTACTGGCGGGACTGCCGGTTAAGTGGTTTAAGCAATGCCATCAGAGTATTGTAATTAATATCAATTTTTTTTACAGCTATGGGGTCGGCGGTGTCTTGATGACTGAAGGGACGAAAAAAACACTTCCTGTAGGTGATAAGAAACTGTATGCGGACTTCTTTCGCTTCATTAACTCCAATATCCTTGGTGGATAAGTGTATTTGTCATTATAAACAATTAGAAATATGAGAAAAGATTCGTTTAACAATATCGGCCGTAAGACAGATGCGCATCTCTTGCAGGCTTTACATATACTCTTTACAGAAATACAAGTATTAAAAAGAGCAATACAGGATAGCTTTCAGACAGCGGATTCTACTGTCGAACTTCGTGATACAGCATTTGTCAAAGACACCGTAGGGGTATCAGACCGTACGTTGCTGCGGTATCAAAACTTAGGCCTTATTCAGGTGTACCAGCGCGATAAAGGGGGCAAAAAGTATTTTAAGCTTGACGACGTGCTCAGGCTCAAACGTTATTTAAATGGCTGATGTTAAATTGCAGTGAAGCTCCAGGCTACTGGGGCTTCGCATCTGCTTCTGCCTTTGTTCGCCCCTGCTATACCCTTTGTTCGCTATTGTACCTAGTTAGACCCTAGTTCAGACCGGGTGTCCCCCTATCGGACTAGGTTTGAACTAGGGAATCTGTCGGTATTTGGTAGGTTATTCCCAAAAGCAGGCCATAAGCGGTTCCGTAGCAGGTCTTTACGGGGCATGCGTCGTGTTTACTGGCGGTCGTCGGACAATTGGTAGGCAACCTTCGGACAAGCGTCGGACAATCTGTTCTGTCCTGTATTTTTCTGTTTATGAATGTCTTATGTTTGTTCTGTCAAGCAAGAATACCGGTATAAAAATCTTGGCGATTTATTTTTTAATCCTTAAAATTTTTAAAAATGGGAACAATAGTAAACGGAGCAAACGGGGGCTTTAGTGGTAAGGCTGGCTCAGTGATCGGTGCCAGCTGGAAGAGCATCAACTACATCAGAGGACTTGCTAAAAAGAGCAACAAACCTTACACGGAAGCACAGCTGATTGTGCAGGCAAGATTTAAGACGTTGATGCGTTTTCTGCTACCGATCAATAACTTTCTAAAAATCGGTTTCGGCCAGAAGAAGGCAGACCGTCTCACGCCACTTAACTATGCTTTTCAGCTAAATCAGGATCTGGCTATTCAGGGTGTCTATCCTGATCTAAGCTTGGATTATAGCAAGATCAGAATTGCCGATGGAATCTACGGTGGTGGTGGAACAGTAGAAGCGGGATTCGATTCAGATGCCCTAACAGTGGTCTGGTCGACGGCTAATAACGATGTCTACGAAACAAAGGGAGACGATCTATTTTATGTAATCTGTTATCATCCGGTAAAGGATGAATTTATGACTTCGCCGACTGTGCCGAAAAGGCAAGATGGGGTGGTCACATTTGTCGTGCCCGAACACCTGCTGGGTGATGCTGTGCATATCTGGTATTTTATGTCCGACCGGACAAAGACCAAAATCAGTAGAAGCAGTTATCTCGGTGAAATAATGCTCGCATAAGCTGGATCAATTGCCAGGGGATCATTTGCCCCTGGCAGATTTTGGAAAGGAAATTTGAACGTTATCATTAGTACAGTTTCAGATGAAAAAAAGAAAACAAAATAAGACAATAGGCATGCTGCTGACACAGCAGAAGTTTTACCTGGCGAGCCAATATCTGCTGCCATTGGCATCGATTATTAAGGATGGGTTTGCGCAGCGTGTACAGCGGGAAAAAGCAAAGCAGCTGTCTGCACGCAATCTGGCGATGGCGCATGCTGTAAAATATGCTGTCAAGGGTGAGTACCCCCAGTTGTATGTTGATCCGGCTCTTATCATGCTATCCGATGGCCCCGTACAGAACGTAAGCGTCGAAAGCATTACGCTAGAAAATAATGCCTTGCGGCTGAATTTTGACGGTGGTGAGATTACAGCCTTAAACCACGATGACGAGCTGCTACTAGTGGTTTATGATCCAATAGCCAGAGTTGCTATCCGTAATGAGACGCTAGTAACGCGCTCGGACTCAGGGTTAGTGCTCGAACTACCGGATTACATGCAAAATGTCGGCCTCGATGTCTTTATCTTGGTGCGCGACCGGAATCGAAACCGCTATTCGCGCAGTCAATATGTAGGTAAGATATAACTATTTTATATCATTAAATTATATCACTATGAACAGTGTAGAAATGAAAGGACCATGGTATGGTCTAACACAAAAACTGCCGATTGAGCCCAAGTATCTGCTTGGTATGGCAAGTATATTACTGGTAATTATTTTCCTATTTGTTGGGAGTATATTACAATTTTTCGACCCGGCATCAGCTGCGCTTGATCTGGGGGTACTGTCCCTGCTTTATTTTGGGCTAATGGCCGGACTGGTCATTATCTGTTGCTGCACTTGGTTGCAGGAATATCTATGGAGACCCTTTAAATATTATAGACAGGATATTTATTACCATTTTAATCAATTGAACTCATGGCAACAATCCATTCTTTATTTCTCGGTTTTTTTTCTATTGCTCTTTGCATTTCTGCTGCTACTGGAAATGCTGTTTTAGAGGAAACGTATAGCAATGCTAGTGTACCAAACACCAATCTGCTTAGGCAGCAGATCTATGAAATTGCAGCAAATGAAATTGGGGTAAGGGAGATCGGAGGCGATAATAAGGGGCCAGAGATTTCTAAGTACCTGGCCTATGTAGGCCTAGATGAAGGTTATGAATGGTGTGCCGCATTTGCCAGCTGGTGTTATGGGCAGGCTGGTCTTTCAATACCGCGCAGTGCATGGAGTCCTGCGCTCTTTCCGAAAGCACGTCGTCGCCCACAAAGCCAAATCGATAAGGGATATGTCAAACAGGCTGATCTATTTGCTATCTATAGCAGCCAATTGAAACGGATCCATCATGTAGGCCTAGTTAAAGCGCTGCATGGTCCTTTATTGATTTCGGTAGAAGGCAATAGCCATGATCGCGTGGAATCGCGGCGGCGTCCACTTGCTACTATTTATGCTATCGCAAACTGGATCAATTGAGGAGGACGCTGTCATGAACAAATACACAATTTCAGTCTTTGGCAGCCTAGTGTTTTGCCTCTTAGTTATAAGCATTGTAATGGTCATAAGTTGTAGCGTTTTCCGGGGAAAGCGGCAGCTGGAAGAAAATTCTACGCAGCGCTATAGTCAATATGAACAGTGGGATCTGGCCTATCATCAGAAACAGCAGGATAGTTTATCTTCTTATTGGTATTTTAGTACGGATAGTCCATTGTGGTTTCACCCGGATAATGGAATATGGGCTAAGGGCGGAAGACTTTTCTCAGATCAGTCGAACATAAAGCGAAAGGAAGAGAATTTGCAGCTGCGGAAGGCAAACAGCGAAGCGGCAAGCGTTTCGGATTCGCGTGTGAAGCGAGAAAATAAGGTGGTGTCAGCTGAATTTTTTGCGATAGGGGGCGTCATGCTAGCTGTGCTAGGGTATTGGATCTGGTGGCGGCGGAGAAAGTAGGTTCATAGATTTGAGGCTCAAATTGAAGTTCGCCTTAAAAAACATGTGTTTTTAAGGCGAACTGTTTTTATAAAATAAATTTATGAGCAACTGGGAAATGTATCCGAAGTAATCTAATTGTCTTCCCTATGTTTTTCATGAAAAAAATAATTTATCGTTAAGTTATTAAGTTATAAAAATGGCTGTGACCTTGCACAGCTCAAAAAGCAATACCTCTGAAGCTGATTGGAAAAACCGCAAGCAAATAGCTAGAAAATATAAGTTGGCATCCATTTGTAGCCCGCTATTAGGTCAGGACGTTCATTCCAATTGAGATCGGGATGATAATAAACATAAGTCCTTAATAATCTAGGGATACCAAATCCGTAATGATAGGGAACGTTGTGTGTCTTTAAAATACCGTCAGCAACTATCCTTTTTAAAGTGGAGTGAATCCGTTCTGCTGTAATTTCCACCTGATATTCATTCGAAAAGTCGGCGGCCATTTGATAGATTGTCCTTGGCCGGAAGAAATAATCGGATGTTGTAGCGACAAATAAGACGAATTCCCTTTCTTTTTTATGTTGCTCTCGTTTCTTTTTATTAATACTGTTTTTCTTTTCAAGTTTTTTTTTCATATGTATAAGAAATCCACGTTTTATATTGGAAATAAGCACCTTAATTTGCTTAAAGCCTTGTTTAACCACAACCTTTTTGCTTTGACGTTAATAGTGTACATAGTTGCTACAAACCAGGTATCGTCGATAGGACACTCCGGTTCAGAATCTGAATGAGCAAGTATGGTAATTTATAATCTAAGAATAATTCTAAAGATAGTTATAATAACTGATAGTTATTATATGCTTGGTTATTTATTTTGTTATCCAGCTACTCCTTTTTCATATAAATTTCCTTTTGAGACGAAAGGATACTTAATTTAGGCATTATGATTGGCGGTTACTCAAGCCGGATCATTCTCCTTTTCGAGGTTTTCGATTTCTTCGATCAGCTCGCCTGCTGTCTCTTGCTTCAATACCCGCATGACATAGATCTCATTGACAAAATTGACGATAGCGACCAAGATCGGGGTAGCAAAAAGTAGGCCTAAGGGGCCTGTGAGTGTGCCCATTAGCAACTGAAAAAAGAGCACCATAGCAGGCGGTAAGGACAGCATCTTCTTCTGGACAAAGGGTGCGAATACGGCGGACTCTATAATTTGAACGCCAACAAAAATGGCTATAATATACAAGGCCGTTGCGGGGCTATCCAGCAGACCGACCAATGCAGCGGGTACCAGTGCCAGTGTAGGACCTAAATTGGGAATGAAGGTCAACAGTCCTGCAATCAAGGCCAAAATTAACCAAAGGTCAATACCTAAAATAAGCAACGAAATCGCTGTGAGCGTAAAAACAAAAAGCATATCTAACAACTGTACTTTCAGCCATATCTTCAATTGCTCACCTACTTTATCTAATACCGTTTCTACGGTTTGCTTGTTTTGATCTGGAAAGAGGCTGAGGATGCCGATCATATACTCTCGAGGAGAGATCATAATGAATATGCCCAAGAATAAGAAAGCATAGAGATCTCCAAAAAAGCCAAAGGTGCCACTGAATACCTGGGGCAAATGCTGAATGACGGTATTCATCTGATCTTCGGCACTATCAATATTGTCGATGAGATAAGAACCCCAGTGTGTATTAACAAGATACCGCTGTAAATTGTCAATCATTTCGGGTAATGTAGCAGCGAGTTCTTTATATTGTGTTACAGCAGTATTGCCAATAAAATAGGATATGCCACTACAGAATACAACCACCCAAACGATAGCGAGTAGCAAAGATATCCTGGTATTGCAGCCGGTCCATTGCCTTATTTTGGCAGAGATGGCATGAAAAAGTATAGAAAATAGTATTCCACCAAATAGCAAGAGTAACAACGTGGTTGCTTTGACGAATAGAACGGTCATCATCAAAAAGAGTAAAACAACGATACATACAGCTGCAGTTTTTTTGTAAATATAAGTCATAGGCAATTTGAGTATTAAAATTAATTTGTTTTCTACGAAATACGGATGATTGAATATAGAGTGACCTCCACAGAGAACATGCTACTGTTAGGATTTGTTTCAATAGATCGCAAAAGGTAGTAGCTTGCTAAATATATTAGTTTTTTTATTGTTATTTGCTATCTTAGTATTCTTAACCAGTTAATAAAAAATTATGAGTCTAAGATCAAGGCGTGTAGACGACCCCCTGTGGAAATCTATCCTGGAGCAAACATTTTCGCATTTTTTACGATTTATTTTTCCGAATGCTGATGCTATTTTTGATTTGAGCAAACCCTTCGATTATCTCGATAAAGAGTTTGAGCAATTATTCCCTCCGGAAAGTAATGGCAAGGGGGTCCGTTATGTAGACAAGCTCGTAAAAGTTTTCTTAAAGGATGGCAGCGAGCAGTTTGTACTGTGTCATGTAGAGATACAGAGCAATAAGGGCAGAGGCGATCTGGCCGAACGCATGTTCCGTTATTTTTATCGGATATGGGATCGTTACAAAGTGCCAATTACAGCTATTGCGGTCTTGGCAGATGGCAACAAAAGTTATCGGCCGGGGGTCTTCACCCAGGAGTTTATGGGAACATCATTGCGCTACGACTTTAACAGTTACAAGATCCTCCATCAGGATGAGTCATTATTAAGAGCCAATGAGAACCCATTTTCTGTCATAGTCCTAACCGCACTTATGGCCATATTAAACAAGAAAGTGACCGATGAGGGATTGAAAGAAATAAAGCATAATCTCTATGATGAAATGATGAAAAGGGACATGGATAAAGGCACTCGCCAGGGGCTATATGATTTTCTAACTTACTACGTAAGTTTTGATAATGAGGAAGTTTTGGGTATATTTGAACAAGAGATAAAAACAAAAATAGGAAGGAGCAATACTATGGGCACTCAAGAATATTTATTAGATAAGGCTGAAAAAAAGGGAATTCAGAAAGGTAAGATTGAAGGTAAGATTGAAGGTAAGATTGAAATGCTTAAAGAGCTAGGTTTTACTATTGCTGAAATAGGCCAAAAACTTGGTCTTTCCAATGGTGAGGTTGAGAAATATTTCAAAGGAGCATAGAAACTGTATTGGTATCCATCTTTCAGTTAGATCAGATGTAGGGCTTGAAAAAAGTAGATAACGTAGGCAAAGAGAAAGGCAATATGGAAGGAGGGCTAGAAAGCATCATCGTGATGCTTTCCAGCTTTGAAATAATTTAAATTTTTCCGTTAAAACAGTAGAAATATCGCTATACAGCGTTTCATCAAATAAAATATCATTTAGAAACTGGTCTGTGGCGCTAAAATTCTGCTCATAAATCTGTTCAAAAACTTCAGCCTGATTTAAAATATCTAATATGATGGTGCGAATGTAAAGCGATACACGATTACCTTCAGGATCTTGTACTATTCTATTTGTTGTAATATGATATAAAAAACTCGAGAGCTGATCAATAGCTACCAGTTGATTTTTCCAAAGATGACTCTTGAGATGATGTTCAACAAAATCCAAAATAGTTTCTGCATCCCCTTTTAGGGGCAACTGATATACATCCTCAGTAAGTTGTAGAAACCGGCTGTCAAATAACCATTTGATAATTGAAGTGTGTGCTCGCCTTAAAAAAGGAAAGTTCTCAAAATCATTCTTGCGATCATAGAAAACTCTACTTACAATTTCTGACTCTTGACGTATTGATATCCAGCTATTATAGGATAGCTGGTTTTTTGAACTTTTAGTATAGTTCAAAACAAGTTTTTTTTCTTCCTCTATGGACAATTTATAGCTCCAGGTGTCATCATTGACATGCTCTGGGGGACCCATTACCATTTCTGTTTCTTCCCGGGATGCGCTCGGTGGAGGGAGTACATCCCAAAAATCTTTAGGTTTGGGATCAGGATGTTTATCAGAATGTTCTCTATGCGTAAAAATGATGCTGGATAAGTAAGCTTTAAATTTATAATTGTCGTTACGAGGGCTAATTGGGGGCTGATAATGATCATTAATAATATCGTAAGCAAACCAAAATGATATATTTAATGATTTACAAATAATGCTTTTTGTCCCCTGATTGCTAGTGATTGTTTTTGGCAACTTTCCTAAACCATGATGTTCAAAAAATTGTACCAAAGAGGTATCTGTTGAGGCTAGCCCAACTAATTTGATTAACTCGCTTTGTTTAAATCCACTCATAAAAATATGTTTATATCTTAAATCAATCCATTATTTAACATAAGAACCTAATTATTTGCAGCGGATACACTCATCACATTAAGTGTGAAGATGCGCAAGCTCTTTATCTGAGTAATACAATATTACAAAATGTCAAGTTTACCTGGGCTTGTTAATCTACAATTGGTAAGGTTGAATTTGTATTTGGTATATCCCAAGAGATTTTCTCAAGCATGTTAACAATACTGTGGCCACATGTAACTATTTTCATTAAATAACCCTTTTTGCATGATGTATATTCAACCATACTCAAAATGTTTCTTTTTATATTTAAAGCATATAAATAATTTTGTTTAGCCATTTCCGAACGGGAGTGGCTTTTTCATTTTAAAGATGCGGTAATATTTGGACGGATATATTTTCTTTTTCTATATTTACGCAATTTATTAATCAAGAAATGAAAAGAATTTTATTAATCATTAGCCTATTGACATTTGCCCTTCAAGGGTTTAGCCAACAAAATTTTGACCATATTGAAGAACCTGAATATATAGGGGAGGCGGTATATGTAAAAAGCGATGGAGCACCTCTTCCACTTGAAAAGCAAAGTGTGAAAATCAAAAGTAAAGCGAGTGCTTCCATGTACATTATTGGTATAGGTAAAGTAAAATCGAAGATGGTCGTCAAAGGCGGAACTTCTCCGGTAATAATTCCATCGAATCAACCTGTGACTTTTATTGTTAAGAGTTTTGATAATAAGTCTGATCCACTTTCGATTGTGAGCGTTGTTAAGTTCGAAACCACTAAAAAGGAACGTAAATTTCAAATTGCTGAGGTCGGGACATTTTCAGGGGGATCAACCGGTAATGAGGATTCCGTGGCCTATCAGGCAAAAAAATTCAAAGACAGTTCTTACAAATTGAGTATTAACGGTATGGAGCAAGGTGAATACGGAATTCTTGTGTCTAACCCCAATGCATTAAACAATAGCAACACAATAATAGCTTGTTTTTCTGTGCAATAAGAAATGAATTTTTCGGTAATAAGAATGGGAAGCAATTTGTTTCCCTTTTTTTATGGAAAGTTTTTAGTCTTTGTCGAGGAAAATGTGAAATTTGTTGATTTTCCTAATTTTAGAAAAGCGAACGACCTATATCAAGTAGATCAAAAGATTTTTAATATAATTCAATGATGATTTTAAAGTAGATTAATTTGTTGACATTCTGTTTTAGTTTAACTATTTATGCTTCTAGTTTATAAAATCGAGAGAACAATTGATATTAAAAATATCAGAAAGTAGATTTCCCTCAAGTTCGATATTTCCTATTTCGATCTCATTTGATATGAAATAGTCTTCAATTGACACATCGTAGGTATGCAGGTAATCAATTATTTCATTTAGAATGAACGTTAAATAATATCTTAAATTGGAAGCTATATGTTCGTTGTTTGTATTGGTTGCTGCGTCATGAATTATTTCGTTTCGTAGGCGGTATATTCTGGTAAAGTGTATTTCAAGGTTTACTTTATGTTTGGCGAGATATTTTGTTGCTGATAATCTCCCACCATTTTGATTAAACCACATACTCAATTTCTTGGTCCTATAGCTCAATAATGGATATTGGGTTGATAATTGTGAATCGATTTGTGCATATAGTTCAGTATTGAGGAAATTATTTAATTCATTGGTGAAGGCTGGGATCTTTTCTTTGTCTTCAGTACTTAGTTGATTTATATCTTTTAAAAGAGCAAAGCAATTTCGTTTGACATATGCTCTAGCATGGGCATTTATAAAATGATCTTTTATTCTATTAATTGTGTTTTGACCTTCATAGTTTGAAAAAAGATATTCGAGTCCGATCCAATAGTTTATGAACTTATGTTCGACTTCGGTTGATTGATTGCCAAGCCTAAGATATCTTACAGCAGATTTAATTTTGTCTTTTGTCTCAATGGGTATTATAGTGTTATTTAATATTACAGGCATTTTACTGGTAAACTGCTGATAATGATCCATTGCGACTTTATATTTTCCATCTAAAATGTTTACATTGTTTTGAAATGCTCCAAATGCAGGATTATCGTTATCGACTACTAAAACACGGTTATGGATATTTAGGTACTCATCAGAAAGCCCAAGATTTACTACATCTAGGTATTCGGATAGAATACTTCTAGCCCTCTTTAATGCAGATAGATAATCTGTAGTAGTCACAATGCATTTTAGGAATTTTCTATTTGTATGTTGGGAATTAAAATTATTAAATTCGCCCTGGCGATTAGCTGTCAGTTCTATTCCTTGAATGGTGTCTTCTAATTGAAATCCCTCCGACACGATATCAGTAATCGCATTGTATACCTTATCTGTCGTATCCATTCTGAATATCACTGTAAATTCCTTAGGTGAGTGGTTTATTTTGTGCTCAAAAATATCAAAATGTGTGTCAAACTCTTTATCCTGAGTAAGAGTATTTACAAAGATGCCGTATGCAATTTTATAAAGGTAACCTTTAGAGTAGCCAATCGCAATTAATTGGCTCAATAATATATTTAATGTGATATCGATCTTTTCCAATATCGCCATTGAATTATCATTCGTAGCAATTAATTGTTTTAACCCCACAATTATATCCGATAAATAGTTCTCGTTTTCTTTTTTTAGTACATTAAGACACGAAATTACTTTAAGATAATTGTGTTCATCTATATTTTTAAATATAGTATTTAGATATTTTTGTGATATGCTTCCAAAATTTAAATAGTTGGGATCTAATGCAAGAGATTGTATACATTCATCAATTAAGGCATGTTTTTTAGCTTCCTTAGCTTTGATGGTGTGGAAGTGTTTTATTCTCCCATTCTTATATTCCTGCAAGCAATAAAGGAGTTCTTCCATTACCGTTAATGGATTATGGAGTCTAACTCTATAGGAGTCTATTGTTCCCATATATAGCATTTCAACAATTTTTTCAATGAAAAAGCGTTGAGTTACTGTAAGCCCACTATTTTTGTGATTGATTACTTGCATTTTAAAAAAAGTTGTATCTTTGTAATAGGTTTTATAATTTGAGATAAAGATACGTTAAGTATATTAAAGATAAAAAAGGAAGACTAGGTTATCTTGGTTCTGGATACAATTCCGCAATTTAACTCTCTTCCTTAGATATTGTAAAGGGTTATCATTTAATGGTAGCCCTTTTTATATTCCTTGCATTACACCTACAATTCTAGGATAAATAGTATAATAATTCAGACTGATCCGCTATTTCCGAAAAGGGAGTGGCTTTAATTATATAAAAACTCCCCTTTAATCAATTGATGTTAGAGGAGCACCTTTTATAAACTTAATAAATTACGAAAAAATGTTATAGTAAGTAATATAGCATGCTAATAAATGAATGCGCTTCGCTCATGTTAGTATATTTCAACCTATATTCGATTTAAAGATAACCTATTTGATTATTATATCGAACCAGGGCAAACACTAGCCTTACGATTTAAAATGACTGCAGATCAAAATGTAGAACTAATAGGTTATGAAGGTCCGCTTGCTGTTGATAATCAGCAGTTCAAAGATTTCAATTGGGGGAAGAATCCGCGCGCCTTTTATCAAGGTCTGGAAAAAATGTTGAAAGAGAATACTATTTCAGCAAACAAAAAGCAGGTTGTTGCGGAATGGGATTCGGTGCAAAATGATGTAAACAAGCGTTTGGCAAAATCCAACTTCTCCGTCAAGTTAAAAAACCTGATCCGAACGGATGTTGCGCTCTATTATGCCGTTCAATTAATGGATATGGAAATGGATCGAAATAGTTATTTAAGGAACAATCCGACAAATACCTTCTTACAAGAGCCACTCCCTCATGATTATTTTGATTTTATAGCGCGCTTAGACCTTAATGATCCGGCTATTTTGACACAAAATGAATTTTCTACCTTTATCAACCGATTCGAGTATTCGACACTATTTAGTCGTGATGCCTTAAATGGTAAACGCCAAAAGGACTTCTATTTTGTATTGGATTCGGCAAATCGAAAAGCAAACCCTACTATAGCCAATACGTTGGTCTCTGAAGTAGCAAAACTACGTACATTACAATCTGCACTAAATGGTGCTGCCGATGCAGCCGCGATAGCAAAAACTACTGATCAGTTGCGGGCCATATTGACGAACGAGGATCTAAAAGGTGAAGCGCTCAGTCTGGCAGACCGTGTATGGAAGTCCAGAAACGGCTATGTACTACCCCAAACCGATGCTGCCGCCGTTTTTAAAAAAATGACAGATAAGTATCGTGGTAAAGTCGTTGTCGTGGACTTTTGGGCACAGTGGTGCGGCCCCTGCCGATCGGGTATTGAATCAACGCAAGGGAAACGTCTGAAACTCAAAGATCATCCGAATGTGGTGTTTGTTTTTATAACAGATAGTGAAGGGACGCCAGATATGGAGTTTTATAAAGACTATATTGTTAAAAATAGCATGTTTGAATCTTATCGGGTTTCTGCAGATGAATATAGGGCCTTACGCGAATTATTTAAATTTAACGGAATTCCGCGCTACGTACTCATGGATCCGGATGGCAGAATTAGAAATGATGATTTCCAAATGCATAACCTGACAACTGAGCTCCCAAAAAACTATCCGCAGCTGTTTACATATCAATTCATGGAAGGGATTTGATTTCCTGTTTTTTATTATGGGCCATTTCCCAAAGGGATTGGCTTTCCCTATATCATGACTTGCTCAGAAGAAACAGGGATGATTGAATCAAGGGTTTAGTGTAAAATTGAAGAGCCCAGCCTGTTTACTAAATCAGACTGGGCTCTATTCGTTTAAATCGATTCTTTTCGCGCTTTAATAGCCAGGGTTTTGTGTCAGACTATTGTTGCCTGCAATGGCCTTATTGGGTACGGGAAAGCGATTCAGATGGGCCGAAGTGCTGGGATTATGATCCCACCATTTTTCTGTGGTGAATGCTTTCCATCGGATCAAATCGGTACGCCGGCGTCCTTCGCCTAAAAATTCAATACTCCATTCATCCAAAATACGGTACTTGTCGATGTTTGTAACTGTTACGGGATTCGGATCCTGCTCTTGCGCAAAATTTCGTTTTCGGACAGTATTGAATAGTGCTGCAGCTTTTTCCTTATTTCCTAACCTGAATTCACATTCGGCAAGCATATAATAAATTTCGGCAAGACGAATAGCGGGTAGATCCGCTCCCCAGCGTAACTCATTGTTAGCCAAATTGGGAATAGGAACCTTAACAAGACGGACGCCAGTGTTTTCTTCACCTTCGGACATCTTTGAGGGCAGCTGGTCAATGGAGCTATATTCTTTGCCAGGACCAACTTTTGAAAAGTGAGCTACCTGGTCGACAAAGTCTAGCGGCTCATCTTTATATTCTTCACCGCCAACAATGGTCTCGCCGCTTGGGGTCTTATGCGGGCCTACGATAAACATACCTTCGTATTGATCTGCACTATGATAGACATAGGGTGCTTTGCGGAGATCGCCTTGGTCGAAAGTTTCAAAAGGTGAACCTAGCTTAAAGTCTGCTGCATAAAGGGAGCCATTGGGTTTCTTGGATGGGGTCAGGTGGGCGCCATTGTTGCCGCCCATATCTTGGTCGAAGAACTGCTTGGTATTATAATGGTAAAAATCTGCATAAAACCAGTTGTATTCAAGTTTTTTAAATTCAGATGGCATAGACCAAATCATCTCGGGCGATTCGTGGTTTTTAAATCCATGTACGCCGTTCCATTTGGTATCCAAGCTGTAGTCGCCATAAACTTTATTGACAATATCCTGAGCTAACTTTTGGCTTTCAGCGTACATGGCTTTCCCGATATAGGCCTCTGCATTGAAGTAGAGCTGTGCCAGCATGGCGGCAGCTGCAGCTTTTCGGATTGCCCCTTCTTCTCTGTCGCCGGCCTTCTTTGCCGGTAGATTCTCTATCGCTGCTTTGAGCAGCTTCTCGATATGTGCAAAGAGCTCCTGATCGCTATTGCGCGGCAGGGATTCTTGGTCTAGGGATTCGAAAATAGGCATACCGCCAAAATAATCTAACCCGCGCAGATAGAAATAGGCGATCAAGGCATCGAGTTGCGCCAGGTCTGCTGCTTGGCGTTCTTCTGTAAGTGCAAATTTGCTGTAGTCCAGTTTGCTCAGGTCGCTCTTTGCATCAAGCGCCAGGGCAACACCCATCAGCGTACCGCGCCAGCTTTCCCAAATCCAGTTTTCATCTGCTGTCCATTGGTGGTAATGAAACCTTTCATTTTCGCCTCCATTGTACCAATGACGTCCTTTCGTGGTGATGGCAAAATTGTCCGCTGTGTATTCCTGCAAGCGCCAGCGGTCTTCGCCCATATACCATTTGGCATGGGTAAATGGTCTAAATAAGGCAGCTTTGATGTCTTTTTCACTTTTAAAAAAGGTGTCCGGTGTGACCGAACTATAGAATTCTTGATCCAATTTGGTGCATCCGGATAGCAGCAAGGCTACGGATAGGGTGGCTATGGAAATATATTTTTTCATGTTTGTCCTGCTAGCTTTAAAAATTTACTTGTAAACCCATCATAAAAGTCCGTGTCTTGGGATAGACATTGCGCTCTTCGAAGCCCGGTTCGAGACCATTGATATTGACTTCCGGATCTAGCCCCGTATAGTTTGTAAATACAAAGAGGTCGCGTGCGGTGGCATATATCCGCATGGACTTTAAGGGCTTGATCCAATTCTGGTTAAAGCGGTAACCGATGTTGAGTGCGTCAACCTTAAGAAAGGTGCCTTTCTCTAACCAGTAATCACTCAGCTCTTTTTCTCCCTTGATATTTTTATGTTTGTCGTAGGCTTCTTCCAAAACATTCTGACCTTTTACATTAGGTAGGCTATAGTACATGTTGATCATATTGAACACATCGTGTCCGATCCAGCTGCGCATGTAGATACTGGCATCCCAGTTTTTATAGCTGAACTGGTTGTTCCAGGAAAGCTGTAGTGTGGGAATGGCATTGCCGACAAACGATTTATCTTCGGGAGTTTTTTTACGGTCACGTACATCAAATGCGTTGCCTTCCTTATCGTAAAGTTTCCAATAGCCATCATCGGTGAACCCTGCAAATCTCCAAATAAAGAATTGCCCGATGTCTTGGCCTGGATATAACCTTACCGCAGATCCTGGTGAGCCGGGGGCCGGAAAGTCCTTCCGGTCGGTAAAGGTCTGACTACCCCACAAGGTGTTGAGCCTACTTTTATTATGTGAACCCACGAGGCTTGTTGTGTAACTGAAATTTTCGTTGTCTACGGCTTTGAAGTTCAGTTCAAACTCGTACCCCGTATTTTGCATACTGCCTACGTTCATAGTGGTTTTGTCGTATATCGCAGGGGGTTGGGATACGCTGATCTCATAGATGAGGTCATCAATTTTTCGCTTATAGATATCAAAACGGCCACTTAAGCGATTGTTCAGTACAGAAAAGTCCAGGCCAAGGTTGTATTCTTTTTTGACCTCCCATTTGATATCGGGATTTTGGTTGTGTCTCACGCCATAGGTTCTAAACCATTTGCCATCTTGCAGAAACCAGGTGTCGGCACTATACATCCGTGTTGCCACTTTTGCATCAAAGCCTTCATTGCCCGTTTCGCCATAGCCTGCGCGGAGTTTCAGGTCGTTGATAAAATTAACATCTTTGAGGAAGGGCTCCTGTGATATGCGCCAGCCTGCGGACAGTCCGGGAAAGAATCCCCATCTGTTTTTAGGGGCAAATTTGCTGGATCCTTCATATCGTGCCGTAGCAGTGAGGATATAGCGGTCTAGATAAGAATAGTTGACACGGCCAAAGAAGGCGGCAAGTTTGACCCATGGGTTTTTCCAGGATCCAAGACCTGCCCGACCGTCTGGTAAATAGGTACCTGTACCCATGTCGTTTTCGGCAATACCATCCACAGGAAAATTTGAGTTTTCGGCAGAAAACCCTTGTCCATTGAAATCTTGATAGCTGTAGCCTGCTACTGCATTTAAAGAATGTTCGGCCCATCGGTTGGTGTAGTTGGCGGTCCACTCAAAGATGCGGTCATTGAATCGGCTATAATATTGTTTGGCAAATCCATCCACATTATTTTCCCGCGAAATACGATGTTGCGCCGATCGGTAATAGTTGCCATGCTCGCTGTTGTTTTTTACGCCGATGGTCGCACTGGTGGTCAGGTGTTCTGTGAGGTTTAATTTTAAGGTCGCATTGGCCAACAGGTATTTGAATTGCTTTTCATCGCTGCGTAGGCGGGCTTCTGCAACAGGATTCCAGGTGTCATATCCTCCCTCCAATACATTGTATCCGCTGACATCATTGGCGTCGTAAGGTGTTTGGGTAGGATTCATCACCAGGGCCATATTAAAAATGTCATTGTTGTTGAAGATGTCTCCGTTAGATCCAAACGCTTTCACTTGGTTGTAGCTTACATTGGTACTCAACTCCGCAAAGCCGTCGAAAAATTTAAATGCACTGTTGATGCGTCCGCCGATTTCTTCCCGTTTGGACGTGATCGCCATCCCTTTGGCGTCGCGTTTGGTAAACGTAGTATAGACATTGGCGTTTTCGGATCCGCCGCTGATGTTGGCGACCTGCCGATGGCTAAATGGATTGTTATTAGTAACTTCATCATACCAGTCTGTACGGTGTCCGAGGTCTTCACCGAGCCCATATTCGACAAATTTCTCTGCCGATAATACCTGTGGACGTTTGCGGATGGTTTCGACAAAGTATTCGGACGTAAAATTCACTTGCGCCTTGCCAACCTGAGGTCTTTTGGTGGTGATCAGGATGACACCACCGGAAGCCCGGGTGCCGTAGATCGCTGCCGCAGAGGCATCCCGAAGTACGTTGATGGTTTCAATATCTTCTTTCGCAACGGAGTTGATGTCGCCCCCGGGAACACCGTCAATAACCACCAGGGGACCCTGTGAGGCATTGACCGAATTGACACCGCGCAATTGCAAAGAGATACCTGCATTGGGATCCGTGCCGTTGTTGGAAAGTACACTGAGTCCGGGTACTTTTCCCTGAATCGCCAAGAGCGGTGATACAGCCCCCGCGACCATGTCTTTCTGCTTGATGCTCGATACGGCACTGGTCAATTCTTTTTTGTCGAGTGTACCGTAACCCACCACGACAGCCTCCTCAAGCTGCTGCGTGTCTGACAGCAATTGCACATTTACACTGGAAGAGCCATTATAGGCAATTTCCCTGGAGGTAAAGCCAATCATTCGGATGATAAGGACGACATTTTTCTCCACATTATTCAATGTAAATACACCGTTGGCATCCGTAGAGGTACGGGTGGTGCCACCCTTGATGGTGACAGTGGCACCAACAATGGGGTTGCCCTGCTCGTCCTTGACACTGCCCTTGATTGTAGTTTGGGCTTCCTGAACATAGGGGGCATGGGGCAATGCGTAAGCGGCTCCAGCAGATAAACTGCTGCTGAATAGCAATAATTTAGTAGCCACTTTAAAACTGTTCATTTTAAAATTCATGTGCTAATGTTTATTAATAAGTATTGGTTGTTTACGCTGAAAGGGAGAGACGCGATCTTTGTAGCATGGTCAAGATGCTTTTCGGACTCCAGATAACATAGTTATGTTTAAATTCAAGATACTGCATATAATTGGTGTGATTTGAACCCTAAATGTACAGCATAGAAAGGATAGGTATTGCCTGTTGAGACAATATGAGGATATTTTGAGAAGATTTGATGTATTTACTATTGCAACTATATTGCTTTTATTTTATATTTGCAACTACATTGCATTTATGTAAACTATACCTTATCATGAAACCTATAAAAATAATCCTGGCATGTATGCTCTTATCTGCGCTATTAGTATCCTGTAAAAAAGATGGGGAAACGCCTGAAGCTATTGCACCGAAAGTAGAAAACGTAGAAATTGGCTATGCCAATAATAAGCAAGCAATCCGGGGGCGGGATTTTCATTAATAGTCCTTGAGTCAAATAATTTTTTTACTTATGCCGGCTCCTCTCCAAAGGGTATCGATCTTAAAACGTCCTTTGTTAAGGGTTTTGGAAGAAAAGAGCGCACCATGCTGTTGTCTTCCGCTCGGCTTCGGTCTCTTAAATCTACCGAAGAAGTTAGCATATGTATATTTAAGTTTTCCTTGTTGGGGTAATCTTGCATCGCTTCCAGAAATTCCCAGCCATCCATAATGGGCATATTGATATCCAAAAACACGAGATAAGAGTTTTGCTGATTTTTTTGGATATAATCAACCGCCTTCTGTCCATTTTCTAAAATAACAACAGCCGCATCGGGATAGACGCTCGAAATGATTTTTTCATGTATAAAATTGATAACAGCGTCGTCATCTATCAGTAGTATCTGTTCCATGTTCGTGATGAATAAGGTTTGTTTTAACGGTGATTTGCGCAATCACTTCATCTAATTCTTTTGCGGAATCCATAATCAGATCCATAATTTCGGGCGTAGATTTTCCACCCCCGTCTAATTCCCTTGAAAGGTAAATTAAGCTCATGATACGTATCAGTGGAGCGCGGATGATGTGAGACTGCATCCAGGCTATTTCATGAAGGGTGTCGTTCTGTTTCTTGATTTGATCCATAGCCTGACGGGAAGCCGTAATGTCTTGTATTGTGCCCTCAATTTTAACGGTATTCCCCTGCTCATCTGAAACCAATCTCACTTCTTGATGCACCCATTTCAACTTTCCCGAAAGGGTAATGATTTCGTGCTCAAAGCTTTTGGTCGTTCCGTGCTCAAGATGAAATAAGGCATTACTCTCCATCAGATGCCCATGTTTAAGCGGCAAGGTCTTTTTTACATTTTCTGTCGTTGGAATAAAGGTGTCAGGTGAACAGTCATAAATCGTGTATACCTCCTCACTCCATTCGGATATATCTGAATCTATGGGTCTAAACCAATAGCCTAACTTAGCGATTTTTTGTGCGGTCTTTAACTGTTCATAAGCCGTTTGTAACGCTTGTTCTGCAAGCTTTTGTTTGGTAATATCCTTCCCTACGGCTACAATTGTTTTGGATTCCGCTGCGACAGTAGCGGACCATTGTAACCATTTGACTTCGCCCTGAGCCGTTAAAAACCGGCCTGAAAAACGGTCGGTCAGTTGTCCGCTTATTAATAATGATAGCGCTTCAGCTGCACGTGCCTGATCATCGGGATAAATGAGCTCAAAAATTGCTGTAGTGTACAGATAGGGCTTTTGATACCCCATTAGAAGATCAAAAGCGGTATTACATTTCTTGATATAGCCGTCAAAACCAACAATACAAAGTGGATCTGAAGATATATTAAATACGTTACGATATTCTTCTTCTGTCACTTTCTGTTTGACAAGTGGGCCAAGCTTTTCACTTATATGGGTCAACAAAGTGATTTTCTCCGCAAGGACGGCTGGCGAAGTTGTGGAAAAACATACGATGCAGCCCAGAAATTCATCGCCGTACATGATCGGTAGACCAATGCCTGTGGAAAGGCCCACCATCTGGGCGGCTTCAGCGCGTAGGAAATGCTGATTTTCGCTGAGATTATCCCAAACAAGCACCTTTTTTTCTTTCCAGACACGGCCTGCCAAATCCGATCCTTCTGTACAGGAAGTAAAGCCCTGTGTCTGTTGGTAAAAGAGGTCGAACTTACGCTGCTGTACTGATCTCGAGACGAGGTGTAACTCACTGTGGTCTGGCGCAACTAACCATATTTCGCTCATGCGTATTTTGGGGAGCAGTACAAGCTGCTGAAGGGCCTGATCGAGCGAGGATACCAACGATATAGACTTTGAAAATGTTGACATCAGTTCGGTAAAAAGATCATTAACGATTTTCTCTTTTATTTCGGCAGTAACTTCGTGTGTGGTGGCGATAATCCCTTCAATCAGCGGTGTATTGAGGTGGTTGGATAATTCCGTTTTAAACCAGCGCAGATCGCCGTTTGCATCAGGAAATCGATACGCATTTATACTAACAGACTTCGACTCTGTTATTTTGCCAAGCTGCTCCTTGACGTGGGGGGCATCTTCTTCATAGATAAAATCAAATGCATTTTTGCCTAAGAATGCGTCGGCCTCAATCCCCAAAACGGTACTGGAGGTCGGGGCTACATATTTATAGTTGCCTTCCAGGCCAATGATGGCAACCAGATCGCGGCCATTTTCAATCAATGACCGATATCTTCGCTCGCTGAAGGAAAGCTCTTCATAAGCCTTGGTTAAATTTCGCTCTTTTTCATAGAGCTCCGTTAAATCGGTGGCGGTAACGATTTCCGCTCTCTTGCCCTTGAAATCGATGGTGTTGCCCTTAATCTGTACATACATGATGCGACCATCACGTTTCTGATGTCTAAATATACTTTTCTTAAACTTTGTACGTCGACTTTTGGTTCTTTCTACGGCTTCCTCCAATTTTGGAATGTCTTCTCGCGGGCGAATATCTTTGATCGTCATCTGCTTAAACTCTTCCTCGCTATACCCGTAATGATGGATGGCTTCTTTATTTACTGCAAGAAAATGCAATGTATCCAGATCATAGATCCACATGGGAAGAGGTACAAGGTCAAAAACTGCCCGGTCAAAATCAGATTGTTCGATCGCTACACTTCGCATACAAATTTATGGGTATATATGACAGTAGATTGTCGTGTTTCTAAATATAACAAAAAAACGGCCACAATTAAATAACATGCCGAAAGAAATTATCAGCCAAGTTTGTGACGCTTTAGCGTCTGTTTTGATAAAAGGGAAAATGTTGGTTGGAAGTAGCGCTTGGAAATGTACGGACATCAAAAAGAAAGAGGCTATCTAGATAGCCTCTTATAGATATTTTGCATAGATTTTGAGCGATAATTAATGGCAGGCAACGGGCTCGGGATAATCGGCTGTTGCCATTCCCTTGACCACTTGGCCACAATTGCGCATCGAGGCTGCGTACGGATTTTCTATCGTCTTGTCGTAGCTTAACCAATACCCTTTTTCCATCGGACAGTATTGTAGGTAGACGGCCTCGTCGGTACATTTCATCGTCTCCATAATGGTAAAGAGGGATTGCGTAAGGGCAGAAAAAGTCGCTTTCATGGCGGTTAGATCTTGTGCGGCTTTCAGGACGGCTGCATCGGCCTTCATGGTTTGGCTTACCTTCTTTAGACGCATCATGTCGTCGAGCTGCAATCCTTTCAGCCGAAAGTTCTGAACTTCTTTTTCCAACTGAACGGCATGTGCTTTGCCGCTGGCAAAATTTTCATCCTGGATGTCCTTTTTTACCTCCATATAGCTTTTAAACAATCGGTCGCGTTGTGCTTGTGCGACATCTTGCCCGTGGCTGGATTGACAGGAAATCATGAGAATACTGATCAAGCAGGTGATGTAAATTCCTTTTAGTTTATTTTTCATGCGTTTATTTTGTTTTAAATGGCTGATGAGCGCTCGAGTAAGCTTTGATTTTGAATGCGTTTAATTTCGAGCAACATCAGCTCGAGGTGTTGTTTATTTAATGGATCTTTTTGTTTTGCGACAAGTTGATTAATTGCCGGTACGAGAGTGCTCAGATAATTTCGGACATACAGCTGTACATCGCTGCGCTGTGCTTGTGAAATGATATCGGATCCTTGTGCGATTTTGGGATTGATAAGTTGATTGACTTTTTCAAGAAAATAGCGTTGTTGTGCGCGTTTAAATACGGCCACACGGCTGTCTTCCAGGGGCAGGGTCCATACCGCTCCGCCAATATCATTCAGATATTCGTTGAGGCCGTAGGGATTTGTACTGGCGATAGACTTCATGTAGACATTATAGAGCATGCCGGGACTCATCAACATATTCAACATTTGTTCTTGCTGATCGCTGATCTCCTTGTTGGCATCTTTGCCGATCAGATCCTGAATGTCTTGGGGATATAACCATAGGGGTGGAGTAAATACATTGTCATTGACATACTGCATGGCCGATTTGACCTTTTCTCTGGGGATGGCCGCATAGACGGGGCCAGCTTGGCCACGTACTTTTTTTGTAATCTGCTGACTGCCTATATTTTTTAAGACATGGTACAGGTAACGGTCGAACTGCGCGCGCACGGCTTTATGCATATCCTTTAGGTTGCTGTAATCGTCGCCGGGTTCATTGGTCCATTCGACCAAATTGGAAACCACACGCTTTAGATTTTTGATTCCATATCGGCTAGCCAGCATGGCATCGTCACCAAGATCTTCTTTTTGGCCGCGTGGGTCTTCGTCGTTCCCTTCGCCGCCAAACCACAGCTTGGGATTGGCCGTTAGGCTATCGGTCACCTGTTTGCTGAGGTAGAGTTGCTCGTCTTCGCCGCTCGAAAATTGGGGTAGATATTGGTACCCCCATTGGATGGCCCATTTATCGTAGCTGCCGATACGGGGATAGATGCCGGCTAGCCCCACACCGTCTTCGGGCTGTGCCACGTAATTGAACCGTGCATAGTCCATGATGGATACGGTATGGCCATTTTTTTCTACCCACTTCTTGTCGCGCAATTTTTCTACGGGCGTTTGGCTACTGGCGCCCATATTGTGACGAAGGCCCAAACTATGCCCTACTTCGTGCGACGACACAAAGCGGATCAGCTGCCCCATCACTTCGTCATCCAACTGCATTTTTTGTGCTGCCTTGTTCAATGGGCCCACTTGCACCATAAACCATTGCTGAACAAGTTTCATGACATTGTGATACCAGCCTACATGGGCTTCGATAATCTCGCCACTTCTGGGATCGGATATGCGTGGCCCATAAGCATTCGCTTTTTCGGAGGCAAAGTACCGGATCACAGAGAATCGGGCATCCTCAAGGCTCATGGTGGTATCTTGCTCAGGCCATTCTTTGCCTACAATGGCGTTTTTGAATCCGGCTTGTTCGAATGCCTGGTTCCAGTCGTTGATGCCGGCAATCAGATACGGGCGCCATTTTTTTGGGGTCGCCGGATCGATATAATAGACGATCTGCTGTTGAGGCTCTACCAGTTCGCCTTTTAAGTAGCGTTTTAGATCTTTCGCTTTGGGCTCGAGACGGTAGCGCTGTATAAAATTCAGGGCTTTGGACCGCTGGTCTTTGTCGGTGAACAGAATATACTTGTTGGCAAAATATCCTACGCGGTCATCGTAAATCCGTTTGTTCATCGGTACTTTGGGCAGCAGAACCATAGAGGTGTTGGTGGTAAAGGTCAATGAACCGGTTGCGGTTGCTGCGGGCGTACCTGAGGTGGAGCTGTAGGTTTTGGTGGTCTTTACTTCCAGATTGATGGGAAATACCTTCATATCGGTAATGAAAGAACGGTCGTCGGCCAAGGAGGATAGCTTATTTTCGCTTTTTATTCTGCTGTCAAAGGAAAGTGCGGCGTTGTCTTTTCGGAATAGGTCGGTCACCTCCACCAAATAACTGTTGCCCCCTGCTTGTAGTCCTTTGATATCCAAGATAGCGATAATGGGATCTTCCTGCGACTGGATCAATGCCGTACGAATGGCATCGTTTTCGGGCGCGTCCTGTTTGTAAATTGCTGCCCGCAGCTGGATACGGTCGCCCAGTCCTTTTTCGAAGTAAAGTGTCTGCTCATTCAGCTTTTCGCCACCATACATCGTAAATCCCTGTGGTGCCGACACCAGACGTGTTACGGTCAGAAAATAACGGTTCAATATACTATCGGGTATTTCCAGGTACCACTTCTTTTCGGATTCGATGACATTAAAAACGCCTGAACGGGAAATTCTTTTTTTATTTAAAATTTTACTGTAGGCCTCATAGAGGTCATTTTTTGTTTTTAGCGTATCTGTTTTGGCCGCTGTCTTCGTATCGGTCTTACTAGCCGTTTTATCGGCTTTCTTTTCCACGGGTTGCTGCGCTTGGACTATACAGCCAGACAAAAGCAGGGCGAGGGTACTAAAGATAATTTTGTTTTTCATGTGTTTGTTATAGCATCTATTAAAACGGTACGGCTTCGTCTGTATTTAACCGTAAGTTTGGGTTTAACTTCATGGCATCCAATGGAAATGGAATGATGTACATCCTGGAGTTTGGCGCCAGCGTATAGGTCTTTTGCTCGACCGTCTTATTGACAATCGGGAAGACACGGACGAGTGTCTTGGCATATTCTTTTTCGAGATTTAAGCGTTTCAGGTCAAAGAAACGGTGGTACCCAATAGGCAATTCCCGACGACGTTCGTTGATGACCAATTCCATCACTTCTTTTCGTGTTGTCGGAACCGGCAGGATCGCCTTCTCGCCTTCGATACGGGTTTTGCGTAAGGTATTCAATAGGCTGATGGCTTTGGCATATTGATCTTGACGGGCGTAACATTCGGCCAGCATCAGGTAGATTTCCGGTGTTTTTAATCCTACGGTAGGGAAGAAAAATGCGGTGTACCTGACATTGTAGTAACTTGCGCCGGCGCCGATATCCAGAAAGCTGGCATTGGTCTTGGTATAGAATAGGCTAAAGCGCTTGTCTTCTTTATCGAACATACTCGTCAGCTCGGGGCTCAGCATGTAGCTGTACCCAAAGTTCATTTCGGTGTACCCGTTGATATACATGTAGCTCAATACTTCGGGATTATTTTCGGCGATGATAGGCGTCTTGCTTGGTCCGCCTAATTTTTCGTACTGCACCAGGTCAATGAGCTGTCCATTCAACTGCATGGCTTTTTCGGCAGCCGCCTGTGCTTCGGCAATCTCCCTTTTAAAAAGGTGCACCTTGGCTTTCAATGCATAGGCAAAGGCCAGCGATGGGTGATAGGGATTGGTGGGTTTTTCCTGCAGATGGGGTATAGCGTCGTCAATATCCTTTTGGATAAAATCGTATACCTGCTGTACGGTTGCTTTGGCTGGTTTGGCCTCCAGGTCATATTTGTCCATGATGCAGACACCGCCGTCCTGCGCTGCTGTGCTGGCATCATAGGCCTTGGCGTACACATTGATGAGGTGGAAATAATCAAATGCCCGAAACATCTTGGCCTCGGCTTTGGCCAGGGTTTTCAATTGGCTATCACCTGTACTCTCGTCGACCAAAGAAATAATCATGTTCCACTGTGCAATGTATTTGTAGCACTGGTTGTAAAAGCTCGATGAGTTGATTTGACTGACCCTGTCTTCCTTTTCCTGAAACAAAAAGTTGATGGTATTGATGTTCGGCGTCAAACCGATCACATTGGATTCTTTGAGGTATTGGTCATCGACCAGGTACTGAAAATTATTGACGGGGTAGCCTCTATTGGGATAGGCCACCAGATCGTAATAATCTTGCGTAGTGCTTACCAATTGGGATCCCTTTGGTGTAATGTCGAGGTATTTATTGCAGGCGGTAAAGGCTACCAGAGTCGCACATGCCGCCATTATGGTTTTTATAGTCATCGTAGATTCGGGTTAAAAAGTTAATGCAAGTCCCATCAGGAATGATTTGGCCAGCGGCAAATTGCGTGTGCCACTATTGAGCGAATAGGATTCTGGATCGATATCATTGCCGGCAGCGCTCCATGTCCATAAATTGTTGACCTGCGCCGTCAATCTGACGTTTTGCATCCCGGCTTTATGGGCCAATTGCTTAGGCAATTGATAGCCTACGGCTATGTTTCGCAGTTTGATGTAATCTGCCGAAACGATCTGCTGATCGCTATAGCGCCATAGGGTAGATAAGTTTCCCGCATAGGTACGTAATTTGTCTGGATAGTCGACCAGTAACCGGGGATAGTCGTTATCGGCCCCTTCTGCCCAGCGGTTTACCAAACCTGCGTTGGTCAGTTTATCGCTTGCGAAGTCAATGGCATCTTTGCGCAATTTATGTCCACCGGAGAAGACAAACATCGCCGAAAGATCAAAAGCTTTATAGCGCAGACGCTGATTGATGGATCCTGTATATTTTGGAAACAGTGTCCCTAAGTTGACCAATGCATCGGGTGAATTGATATCATTGATCTTTGTAGGGGTGCCATTTTCATCAAAAACAATATTGGATTCGCCGTTTTGATCCAGAAAATAGGGATAACCATTCACCATGCCGGCATAGCGATAGGCCATGATGGAATTGTAGCTATTTCCTTCAAAAAAGTAATTACTGGGTGAACCAACATAGGACTGCGCGGTCGATGTTAATCCATTTACTTTTTCGACCTTGTTTTTGTTGAAGGAGAATACCAGTTGGGTGCTTGCTATTAAATCTTTCTTTTTGAGCCACACGCCATTGATGTTAAACTCGATCCCTCTGTTGCGTAAGGCCCCATTGTTGATAACACGTGAATTGGCTCCGACGGTTGGGTCGAGTATAGCACTGATCAACAAATCGGAGCTGTAGCGATTATAGGCATCGATAGTCGCGGACAGGCGGTTGTCTAAAATTGAAAAATCTACACCGAAGTTTGTCGTTGCTGTTTTCTCCCAGCGCAACATGGGATTGGGCAACGATTTTTGTTCGAGATACTGCAGGTAGGGAAACAGCTTATCCGATTTCCAGGTGGCCGTACCATAGCTGGAACTTTCCTGGTCGACGTTGCCGGTAATGCCGTACGTTGCACGCAGCTTGAGCGAGTTTAGCCAGTCGCTGTTTTTCATAAAGTCTTCGTTGCTGACATTCCATCCTGCTCCGACAGACCATAATGGGCGGTATCTAAACTTTGGATCTACCCCAAAGAGATCGGCCTGATCGACGCGTATGCTTCCCGTAAGGTTGTATCTGTTGTTATAGGTATAACCGGCATTGGCATACAGCGAGGTATAGCGGTGTAAAGTTTCTTTTTGTGCACCGCCATTTAAGTCGCCCAAGCGGACATTGCCCCCATAGATATAACTCGATATACCGGTTTTACTCAATGTGGCCCAGTCGATGGTGGTGGAGGTCAATGTGACGGGATTGTACCCCACAAGCAATTGTTGGATCGGGCGCGGTGTATGCGACTGACGCATCTCGAAGCCGGCCAGGGCGGTTAGCTGATGCTGACCATATTGGCCAAAGGTATTGTCATAATTAAATTGATTCCGGAACGTATAGTTGTACCGTTTGGATTCGAATTGATAGTAACGGCCTCCTGCTGGCAGGTTTTTGGTGTATACTCCCGTCGCTGCATTGTAGCTGACCATTGCGTTTGAGGCAACACGCATCATGTAGTTATCTTCGTCGTAGAAGCTTTCACGGGAAGTTTGCCCCAATTCATAGGAAAACTGTGTTTGAAACGAGAGTCCTTTATAAATGGTGGCCCGCAACGCTGTAAATGCGCGAAGACTTAGATTCTTGTTGCTCTCGATGCCTTCGCCTAGGGCTTCAAGCACATTAAAGGCGGTACTTTTTAAATTTGGGTTTGCAGCAATCTGTTGTGCTGTCTCGCCGTTAATGGCCGATCCGGGTCCGACGGAACTGGAAAGGTCAACGTAAGGCGCATACACGAGGTTGCCATCTTCATCTTTGATGCGTGTATACCGTGGCTGTAAAAACAGATCATTGTAGACACCATCGGTTTGTTTGTTGACACCGTAGGTACCGTTCAGTCCCACTGTCGCATTTAACCATTTGGTGATGTTGTAGCTGGATTTCAAATACAGGTTGAATTTCTCATTCTTCTCATGGAGCACCTGGCCCTGTCCTTTATCGTAGTTAAACGAAACAAAGGTGTTGCTTTTGGTGGAATTTTGTGAAATGCTGGCGTTATACCGTTGGCGTGATTCATTCTGCCAGATATTGTCGGTAAATTCTTTAATATAATCGTTGTTGCGCCAGGTATTGATCGTCGCATCGCGTTCTTGCTGGCTAATGGCCCCGGTAGATTCTTTACGGAATAGATCGTACAACGGTGAATAATATTTTAAACTTCCACTACCCAATCTTCCATAGTAATTGAACAAAGATTCGGTATTCGCATAGCGCGATCGTTCTTTGTTGTAGACATCGATTTCATAGTCGATCAGATCGGATGTGCTGGCGTAATGCATCTTGGCGATATCCGGTTTTTGCGTGATGAACTGATCGACATTGAAGTTGACGGCAACTCCTTGGCCTTTTCCTCTTTTTGTGGTGACGACTATAACGCCATTGGCTGCGCGGGCGCCATAGATGGATGCTGCCGTTGCGTCTTTGAGTACGGTAACGGACTCGACGTCATAGGGGTTGATGTCGCTCAGGGTGAACTCGGTGGGTAAGTCGTCCACAACGATAAGCGGATTGGTAGTGACACTATTGGAGTAGGTACCGATACCACGAAGGATGGGCTTGTCTGCATCAGAACGTGTTGGGTTTTTGATATAGGTCAATCCGGCCACCTGGCCTTCGAGCGCAGAAACTAAGTCGACGTTGATCTGTTTGTTTAACTGGTCATTGTTGACCATGGTATATGCTCCAGGGCTACGCTCTTTGCTGATGCGCTGATATCCTGTGATCATAATTTCGTTGAGCATAGACTCTTTTGCGCTCAGCATGACCCGCACAGGCCGCGCCATTTGCTCTGGACTGAAGCGCATGACCTTTTCATTAAAAGACACATGGCTAAAGGACAGCTGGATGTCGGCGGAGCTGGCAACATTCAGTTCAAAATCGCCATCTCCGGAACTCATCGTCTGGCTATTATCCTGTAGATTATGAATAGACACGCCGGGAATAGTATGGCCCAAACTGTCGATTACTTTACCGCGTACAAGCTGACCAGTGGTGGATGCCGCTTTGCGATAAAGGATGATGCGCTTGTTTTCCAGACGGTAACTGAAGGGTTGATCCTTAAACAAAATGGACAACGCGTCCTCAACGCTCGAGAGTTTAAGGTTGACACTGATCGGACGGGCTGATTTTAACAGGTTGCCGTCAAAAACAAATTCGTAGCCGTAGCGATCCGATAGGCTTGTAATCACTTCTTTGACCTCGGCATTTTTAAAATTTAATTGAACCTGTTGAGCATGTAGTTCGTAGGGATCAATCATGCTCATCAGGGCAATTCCAGCGACCAAACTCAAGTATTTCCGCAAAAATACCGGTCGCTTTGGGGTTAGGTAGGACATGGTAGATGTAGGTTAATGTAAAATTTAGTTTTTATTTTTTATACGTAGTTTTTAAGGTGATTTTTTTATTGTCCAATTGAAAATGGAGGCCGCTTGCTTCGTTTAAGAGGTTCAACATTTCCTGTAACGGTATATTTTTTCGGACCTTCATATAGATCGATTGATCGGTAGGTAGTGTGATGGTATCGACTTCGACACCATACCATCTGGACAAATCAGCGAGGATGACCCGGAGCGACTGATCGCGGTAGTCAAAGTAGCCTGCGGTCCAGGCGGTAGCTTGCTTTGGCGCGACCTGTTCCCGATGTATGCCATTGTGGTCGGTGATGGCTGTTTCCCCGGGATGAAGCACAATGCGCTGAGCCGTTCCGGATTTGCTCAACGCGATCCGGCCGGACAGCAGGGAGGTGGTGACCTGTCCGTCACTCGCATAATTTCGTACGTTGAAAACGGTGCCCAGCACTTCGACGTTTGTGGCTCCAGCGTGTACAGTAAATGGTCTTTGTGCCTGGTGAGCTACATCGAAATAGCCTTCTCCTTCTAGAGAAACTTCTCTTTTGACAGCATCAAAAGGAACCTGAAAGGTGAGGGTAGATGCTGCATTCATCGTAATCTTGGTGCCATCTTCCAAAATAATCCTAAAGTCGGAATTGGGGGTATAGATGGTTTGCAGACTTGGGGTTTTTCCTGTTGCGGTGACTTTAACCGTTTGGCTGTCGATACGAGCAAATGCGATTTCGCCGATCTGCCAAGCCGAATCTGTTTTTGGTAAAATGGCGATTTCTTTGCCAGACTTATCTTTAACATATAAGGTAGGTGCTGATGGTGCAGCAATATCGGAAGGTGCCACGCGCTGTGCGAGGTAAAACCAGGTGGCCAATCCGGCAACCAGTAGAATGGAAGCGGCGGCCCACCACTGCTGTTTGTATCTTAAACGAAGCGGTTGTTTGTTCGTTTGGTTTAATCCTTCTGATTGATTTAGCCTATCTTCCAATCTTTCTTTAATACGGGCGATATGGGACGCAAAAGGTGGATCGATTTGATGTTCGTCAATATCGATCGAGGCCAAAGAAGTGAGCTGTTCGAGCTCTTCGTCGCTGGCACGTTCAAAATAGTGGAGCAGTCTATCGAGGTCGACACGATTGATACTTCCATCTAGATAGTTCTTGTAAATATTGTCTATTTTTTTTGCCATATCTATAAGTTAATACGCAACTTATTAGCAAAAACACTATCGTTGTGGTGTTTTTTTTAAAAAAAATAGAATGTGACAAGAATTGCTAAAATCTCTTCATAATGGTCTTGCACAAATTGGCGGATATGTTGGTTGGATTTGACCATGGCATTACTCACGGTGGATACAGAAATATGCAATTGCTTAGCAACCTCTTCGTAGCTTTTCTGCTCTATTTTGCATAGCACAAATATTTCTCTTCTACGCTCACTTAGGGTGTTGAGCGCTTTTTCTAATAATGCGGATTGTTTTTCTTCGATATCAACCTCTTTTTCCATTAGGTAGAGCTGCTCAAAATGCTGGTATAAATTTTCCTGCATCGCGGCTTCCTTCGCTAATTTTCTATACCAGGAGATCACATCATTTTTAGCAATTGTAAAAATCCAGGATTTAAAACTTCGAGTGGGGTCAATGGTCGATCTTTTTTGCCAGACTTTTAGAAATACATCCTGCACGAGCTCTTCACTGACCTGCCGATCTTTGACCATTCGAAAAATAGTGGAAAATAGGGCATGGCTATACTGATCATATAAGGCAAAAAAAGCTTGTTCGTCGCCATGGGAAAGCGAAATCAATAGCTTATTTTCTGCAGTAATATCCATAGTAAACTTTTCAACGGTCAGATCCTATGCGGTTTAAATCTGAAGCCAGCTGTCAAATTTACAACTTTTCGGCTTAATACTTCCTATTGCGGGCAATAGTTTTCTGCCGACAGTATGCTATGCTGTAAAATGTGGATAGGCTGGCTGTAGAGGACTGTTGACTTCCGTTACCGGAGCTTATGGCCTTGGATTATCTTTTTCTAATTGCTCATAGAGCTCAATGATTTTTTTGCGGAGCTGGATAACCTCATCGCCTTTTTGTTGTAGCTTTTCGTTCAGGAATCTTATTTCTTTGGTGTAATCTTTAACGTCGTCTGTCTCCGAATTGGATATCAGCTGCACCAATGTCAAATTAAATATCTTGGCGATTTGATTTAACCGAGAGAGGTTAAGATCTGTAATCCCTGTTTCCATTTTTGAAAATGCAGGAATTGAAACGTCTAATTTCTTTGCTACATCTTGTTGCGTCCAACCTTTTTGTTGCCTGAGCAACCTGATCTTTTTGCCTAGTGTTTTCATTTGAAAATTTGTAATGGGTTAAGGTACGAAAAAAAATGCATAAACAATTTTTTGATGCGGTATTAAAAAAGTAAGGGCTTAAATCTGGATAAGAAGCGGACACTCGGTCGGGCTTATTTTTAGTTTGATTATTGATTTTAAATTTGTTATACTTGCCATGAGGGTTTCCAGCTCTTGTCTTGATGAAATAGACCTAAGTGATAACATAACCATTATTTCATGTAAGATTAATATTAAAAAGAGGAAATTAGCGAAAAATTTCTACCAGCTTTTATGTCTTGGATTGGATTTATACAGGGTAACCGAAGTTCATTTGAGGAAATCTACGATACTTATATCGATGATTTGTACAGCTATGGTAAGCAGTATCATTATGATAAAGATACCGTGTTGGATTGTATCCACGACCTTTTTGTGCACTTATTTGATAATCCAAAAATAGCGAAGGACGTTCAGGTGAAATATTATCTTTTCGCGGCGTTGCGGCGGAAGCTGCTGCGGCTGAAGGTGGAGACTGTGGCTATCGACTCGCTTTCGGAAGACATGTATTGGACGAATAGCCACGAACTTGAGCTCATCAACGATGAGGTGGAAGCCGGTGTCGTGAAAGTAATCAAAGAAAAGGTAGATGCATTGCCGAAGCGGCAGCGGGAAGTACTTTTTTTGCGCTATTACCTCGATTTTTCCTACGACGAGATTGCGCAAATGATGGGGGTAAATGTGGAGACCTGCAGGACATTGACCTTTCGGGCAATCAAGCAATTAAAAGTGGAATTGAAGCCCATTGAACTTTTTACTATTTTTTATATTTTTTTTAATAGATTTTAGTCTATGTTTTTGAAAATTATGCTCTATAGTTATAAAAGCATAGTTTGTGAAAACCAAGAAGGAAAAATTTAAGCACATATTCAACCTCACGCCAGAGCAGGGCCTGTCGAAAGAAGATAAGGCAAAGCTCTTTGAGCGGATTGTCCGCAGTACAGCCAAAAAACGTACGCGTAGGTTGCTATTCTATGTTGGGCCGCTCGCAGCTGTGGCGTGCCTGTTAGTCTGCTTCAAGCTGTTCTTTCCAAAGGATGCAGCAATGGAGCCGACGCTAGATATCGAAAGGATAGCATCCATCAGCCAAACGTTGAATACACACAAAGATAGCCTCCAGCTTATTTCTGTTGATCCGCATACCGAAAGCCATGCGATTTCATTTTTGAACGTAAAGGTTTCATCTGACATACTCGACTTGATGGGGCCTGAGCCTAAAGCAGCTACACCTCAATACCATACCCTATTTGTTCCTTACGGAAAAAGGCAGGAGTTTACGTTGCCAGACCACTCCAAGGTATGGCTCAATGCAGGTTCATACCTCACCTACAGTCCAGATATGCTGGGCAAACCCCGCGAAGTATACCTCAATGGCGAAGGGTATTTTGATGTCGCTCATACGGGTACAACGTTTATCGTTAGAACAAAAAACGCATCCGTAAAAGTTTTGGGCACCAGCTTTAATCTAGCGTCGTATGAAGAGGATAAAAAAATGGCTATTGAATTAATTACGGGCAAGGTCGAACTGAGCAGTCCGCATTTCAAAGACATCACCATGGTGCCAGGTCAATTGATTACATATGATCTGCAACGGCAGAAAGTCATCGTGGATAGTAAAGCGGAAGGGAATGAAATTTTATGGACTAAAAAGCAGCTTGTACTAGACCGTCTGTCTACGAAAGATCTGATCAAAAAATTGGAACGTATTTATAATGTACGCATTCATGCTGACCCATCGGTGCTGGAAAATGCAACAGTCTATTCTGGCAGGATCAATCTGGATGTTGATATACTGACTTCGCTAAGTACGATATATGCACTGAGAAACTATAGGATAACACAAGTAGAAAAGGAGGTGTGGATAAAAAACAATTGATTACTAACCATAAAATTGGATAAAGAGGAATTGCGGTCCCCTTTATCCGTTTAAATTAAACGTTTCTAAAAATTTAATTTCATCAAAATTATGAAAAAAAAACAGGTGGGACAAAATCTCTCCTCTAGACAATTATTGTCACCTAAAATTAGGTATAATATGAAGATAGGATCCCTTGCCATTACAGGAGTTTTACTTTCTGTCAGTGCACTCGCGTTTCCCCAGCGAATAACGCTCAAAATGAAAAATGTACCCTTGAAGCATTTTCTACAATCTGTTCAAAAACAGACTGATATTGCGCTGCTTTACCCTGAAAATTTATTGGCCGACAAACGGATAAACGTCGATATTGACAAAGAGGAGCTGGTGCCAGCGCTAAGGCAGGTGCTCCGGAAATTTAATTTGACGATTACACAGGGGGCTGGGCAAATCACTGTAATACCCGACCTGACTGCCCGCAGTCAGCCAATCAGCAGACCGGTTGTTTTCCAGGAAAAAGTAACGGTCAAAGGGCGCATTTTTAATACGGCTGAACCTCCTGTTCCTCTTTCGGGTGTTACGGTAGCTGAAAAAGGCGGGATGGCCACGTCGGTTTCGGACGATGAAGGCTATTATTCGATCACGATAGCTAAAGGGAGCAGGTTGTCGTTTTCGGCAGTTGGCTTCTTGACCAAAGAGGTGCTGGTGAATAAGACTGAAGCGAACCTTACGGTATCGCTTAAGGAAAATGTCTCGGATCTGGATGAGGTGGTGGTCGTGGGGATGACGGAAATGCAGCGAAAACATATAGCCAGTTCTGTCGCCTCATTGGATATTAAATCCAATATCGAAGGAAAACCTATTACCAATCTTTCGCAGTCGCTGCAGGGCGGTGTTACAGGACTTACCGTTCAGCAAGGCTCAGGCCTGCCGGGGGGTGATGCGGCCAGTATTAAAATACGGGGTATTTCGACGTTAAATAATTCGGACCCGCTGGTGCTTGTCGACGGCGTACCCATGGATATGAATCATATCGATCCGGTAACGGTGGAGAGTGTAACCATATTAAAAGATGCGGCTGCAGCAGCTATATATGGTGCCAGGGCGGCGAACGGTGTTATTTTGGTGACGACCAAACGCGGAAAAGCGGGGCAGATCAATGTGCTCTACGATGGTTACTACGGTCAGCAATCGCCGACAATCCTCCCTGAATTTG
The DNA here is from genome assembly GCF_002325125.1 of Sphingobacterium sp. UBA1498. NCBI lineage: Bacteria > Pseudomonadati > Bacteroidota > Sphingobacteriia > Sphingobacteriales > Sphingobacteriaceae > Sphingobacterium > Sphingobacterium sp. UBA1498. The sequence continues at coordinate 139,893 of NZ_DCRG01000004.1, read as the reverse complement.
TGGATGCGCCTACTTACATGCGTATGTATAACTATGCGCAGGTGGCCTCCGGAGGGCAAATATTGTATACGGATGAGCAGATTAGCAAAACCGAATCTGGGGAAGATCCCATCAATTATCCGAATACCAATTGGACGGATATTGTTATCGATGATTATAGTCCGCTAACCTCCCATTCTTTAGCTGTGAGCGGTGGAAATGATGTGGCGCGATTTGCGGTAACGGGCAATTACATGTACCAGAAAGGGATGTTGCCGCTCAACAAGATGGATCGCTTTAATATCCGTGCGAATACCTCCGTATCGCTTTCGAAGCGGTTTTTGATTAATCTGGATGTTTTGGGTATCAGACGGAATACCTTGTACCCAAACCGAACCATCGATAATGGAGGCAGCAGAATCTTGGACGACCTTTATCGGCTGCCGCCTACGGTACTGCCCAAATATCCACAAGAGGAGGGATGGCCAACCATCTATGGTCGGTATGCGGATATTGTCAACCCACTGGCTTATGAGGAGGTTGGCGGTACCCTTGGGTATCAATATGATCAGGCAACAATCAATCTACAGCCAAAATGGTCTATTACTGACAATTTAAACTTGCGGGGGCAGTTTAGCTATAGGCTCAACAGTGATGTTTATAAGCAAAACCGGGATAATTTCTATTTCTTCGATTATTATACCAAACAGTTGGTACAGACCTGGGCGGTACAGCGGAATGCATATTCGGAGACCAGAAATACCTATTATTATTTGAGCGGCGCGCTGGATTACAACAAGACGTTCAAAAAGCATAATCTCTTTGCCATGGGTGGATTTTCTGTTGAAAAATTTAATGAGGGTTATTGGAAAGAATCGTCGTTGGTGTCGAGCTACGCGAAAGCAAATTATTCGTACGACAACCGCTATCTTGCCGAGCTATCCTTTCGTGCAGATGGTTCTTCCAAATTTGGCCCTGGAAAGAAATATGGTTATTTCCCGTCCATCGCATTGGGATGGAACCTACATAATGAAGCCTTTTTTAATGTGGATGCGATCAGTAATCTGAAGCTGAGGGCTTCGTATGGACAGTTGGGCAATGAGAATATTGGTTTATATCTGTACCAAAATCTTATCAATGCGACCAATGGAACAGAGTCTGTATGGGGTAATCCAAACATTACCTGGGAAAAGGTGAATATCCTGGATGTGGGCTTGGATCTGTCGGTTTTCAAAAATAAACTTTCTTTGACCTTTGATTATTACGACAAAAAAACGAAGGATGTGCTTCTGAAACCTACTGTGGCACCTTCCGGCGCTATTGGTTCGGCTCCTTTGAATGCCGGTAAGGTGAGCAATACCGGAATGGAACTGTCGCTGAATTATAACGATAAGCTCGGCGATGACTTTAGTTTTTCGATAAGACCGGGCATCTCTTACAATAAGAATAAGATCACTGAACTATTGGGTGGTCCGTATTATTCGGGTATCTCGACGAATGAGGTGGGGTATGCTATAAAGAGTCATTATGGTTATGTAACGGATGGTATTTTGCAATATGCTGATTTTGCTGCTGATAAAAAAACAGCATTGGTTCCGGCGCTCGCGGGCGAAGGCCCGGGCGATATCAAGTATGTTGACCTTAATGGCGACGGTATGATTGACGAGAGCGACCAAAAAGTGATCGGCGACCCTACGCCGAGGATCAATTATTTTAGTAATGTAAGTTTCAGTTACAAGAACTTCGATTTTGAGTTTTTGTTGCAGGGGGCAGGTAACCACGATTATTCGGCGAATCTCGGGGGTAAATCTGCCGGCTACTTATGGCATCCGCTGAATTTGAGTGCCTCGGGTGGTATCCCAACAACCTATCGGGCGGCGAATACCTGGCGCGAAAATAACCAGGATGCCATCTATCCTCGTTTGCTGGCAAATCCGGCAAATAACGTGCTGCGCAGTGACTTTTGGTTGTTTAATGCGAGGTACCTCCGTGTAAAATTTATTCAGGCTGGGTACCGATTGAATAGCGCCTACCTCAATAAATACGGAATTAAAAATGCGCGCTTTTACATCAATACGCAAAATCCTTTTCTCTTTACCAAATTGAAAATGGCTGATCCGGAGTCGCAAGGGGGATCGTGGACCTATGGTATGATGCGTATATTTTCTGTTGGGTTAACGGCTAATTTCTAATAAACATGAATACAATAAAAACTAAGATAAAATTACTGAGCCTACTTGTGGTGGTCCTGTCAACTAGCTCATGTGAAAAATTCCTGACGATCGACAGTCCGGACGGTGTATCGGACGAGCAGTGGTGGAATACAGAAACAGATGGGTATAATGCCTTGGGAACTGTTTATGCGGGAATACCGGGGGGCAGTTCTGGGCGGAACATCATGTATTATGCTGGACTTACGGACGAAGCCGTACAGCGCGGTGACTTTAAAGGTGATTACGACGGTTTCACCCGCGGCCTGGCCTCTAGCCGCTGGGGGGTGTCGAATAGCTTATGGGCAGATGATTATACGTGTATCCGCCGGGCCAACAGGTTTTTGGAAAACATAGACGGGGCTTATATTGATGCCGAACTGAAAGAAAGGATGAAGCTGGAGGCTAGGGCATTGAGAGCGTATTATCACATGGAATTGATGTTGGTGTTTGGTGATATCCCCTTATTGACTCAGTCTTTGACGCCGACGGAAAATCAGTCTTCTCGAACTGCTCAAAAAGAGGTATACGATTTTATTGTAGCCGAATTGAAGGACTGTGCTGCCAAGCTGCCGGCAAGTTATGTAAATGCTGATCGGTGGCGGATGACAAGTGGTGTTTGCCTGTCGCTGCTGTCGCGACTGGGATTGTACTATAAAGATTTTGAACTTGCGAAGGCTTCGGCAAAGCAGGTGATCGACTCCAAAGTGTATAAACTCTGGATCAGTACGACAAATAAAAATGACAGTTATTCGGAGCTCTTTAGCTACGCGGGTGAACTGAATGATGAACGGATATTTTTTAAAGAAAATGGCTGCGCGAATGCCTGGACATCTTTTGCTCCTTTTGGTATCGGGGGCGAGACTTATCTGTCGCCCACGAATACGGTAGTCAATAATTTTGAAACCAAACAGGGCAAGACCATCCAGGAGCTTGGACGTGACTCGGTGCTGATCTATCAGCGTAATCCAAATTATAAAAACAACAGGGATCCACGGTTGGCAGCGTCGGTTTTTTCACCGAACGATAAATTTCAGAACCAATATACCCTTGATCCTTTTTATAATCCGACAGATAAAATCGGTGAAACGAAGTCTACTGCCACAGGGTATTGGATAAAGAAATATATTGATGCCAGAGATCGTCAGGCTAAGAGCGGAAGTCTTGATTTTATGATCATACGCTATGCTGAAATATTGCTCAACTATGCGGAGGCAATGATAGAGACGGGGCAGTGGAGCAATGCTGAAACGCTTGCTGCGATCAATGAAGTGCGGGCAAGGGCCGCGATGCCTGCGGTTAACAGTGGGATATACGGCACGCAGGCAAAAATGCGCGAGCTCATCCGTCGGGAGCGTCAGGCGGAACTTGCTTTTGAAGGAGGCCGTTATTTCGATATCCGCCGTTGGGGAATCGATGAAGCTGTAATGAACGGTGAGGTCTTTGGAGCCACAAACCCTAAAACGGGAGAACTTGTGCGTGTACAGAGCCGTACGTACAAAAGAAATCGCGAGGGCCTGTGGCCTATTCCAGAGGCTGAGATCATTGCAAATCGCAATATGGTGCAAAATCCAAATTATTAATATTTCATACTGATGAAAAAGAAAATAAAGATCGTTTTGTTGGGCCTGCTCCTGCTGCAGGCTGTTGTGGGCTTGCAGGGATGCCGCAAGACCTATAGTCCAGGTGATTGGAATTTGCTGCCGGCGAAAGAGCCAGAGCAGCCCCAGGAGCCCGATGATACAGCTACCAAAAGTTTGAAAGTGATGTCGCTCAATATGAATGTGGGTACAACCGTTGCGAACTTTGATGCTATGTTGGATCTGATTAAAGAATATGATCCTGACCTATTGTTTTTGCGGCAGGTGGATAGTGCGACGACCCGGGCGGGGAAAGTAGATCGTCCAGCTGCCATCGGGAAAGCATTGGGTATGGTATCCTATTTCAGGAAAAATATAGATTACCAGACGGGGGGATTTGGGAATGCCGTGTTGTCCAAATTTCCGGTGAAGGAGAAATATAGCCAATTGTTGAGTCGTGAGGAGGGGAGTACGGCCGAGCTTCGGAGTATGGTGATGGTTAAAGTGGAGGTGGAGGAAGGGCATGCACTGTATTTTGCGGGCACTGAGCTGGATCCATCGGTTGCCAATAACCGGGCGCTTCAAGTCGTTGACTTGCTCAATGCGACGGAGAAATTGATGCAACCCGTGATTTTGGTCGGTAATCTCAATGAACAGGAGTCGGCCAATGGTCCTGTACTATCTTATCTTAAGGGCAGCTTTACCTTTGCGTGTTTAGGTACTGGGTGCCCCTGGAATGCACCAAAAGATAAACCCACAGGTGTATTTGACTATATCACCTTTAAGAATACGGACGATAAGCTCCAACTCGCTAAATATGGCCCTTTTTCTAAATCGGCCAATAACTTTCTGCCAATGACTGCAGAGTTCAAATTAAAACTTCCTAAATAAATTATACCATGAAAAAAATAATTCTTGGGGCGATGGCCCTGTTAAATTTAATGAGCTGCAGTGGGGATGAGAAAATAGATCTTACGCCCCCTGCAAAGAAAAAGTTGGTCACCATGACGTACAATATTCACCATGGGGCACCTGAAAATTCGGAGGTGGTCAATCTGGCTAATATTGCTGCGGTGATAAAAAGCAGTGGAGCGGAAGTTGTTGCACTTCAGGAAGTGGATGTCAATGTGGCACGTTCGGGTAAAGTGAATCAGGCTGCGGAGCTGGCAAAGCTACTGGGAATGGAATATCATTTTTCGAAGTCCATTGATTATAATGGTGGTGAATATGGTGTGGCTATTTTAAGTAAGTATCCGATGACCAACAAGCGGCGGGAGTTGCTGCCCATGCCGACAGCGGGCGAACAACGCAGTATTGCTGTGGCCACGGTGACTCTGCCCGATGGCAAAAGCATTGAATTTGCATCGACGCATCTGGATCTGAATGTGCCTAACAGGACCGCACAGGCTGAATTTTTGAACCAGCTGAGCACTTCGTTAAACAAGGCGCTTTTTGTAGGGGGAGACTATAATGCAATACCGTCGAGCAGCGAAATGCTCAAACTTAAAGAGCGGTTTACTTTGTCTTGTATGAGCAGCTGTCCGCTTTCATTCCCGGTTAAGACACCGACGAAAGCCATTGATTTTGTTTTATTTAATGCTCAGGCCGCCAGTAGCTATACCTTGGTTTCATCCGTTGCGCTGACCGGTCAATATGCATCGGATCATTTGCCTGTATCGGTTGTATTTCAATACGATTAAGAAACAGCCAAGAGCGCTGGATATCAAGAAAGATGTGGCGTCAGTAGTAAGAAAGATTAGGCTTTGATAAAGAGAAGATTGAGACGTTGATCATGAGGATTTGGCGGCCTAGTAAAAAGGGTGCAGTAAGGGAGTCTTGTATTGGACTCCCTTTTTTATGTACTGATGTAGACTGCTTTTTTCTATTAAATTTTTCATGCAAAACCGATTTTGCCAAACGAAATGCTTTTGAGATTTGTTTAATTCATTGTTGTAAACCTGCAAAACAGGCGGCGCAGATGTGCCTGAGTTATTCCAACGAACTATTTATATATAATGCTAACTATTAAACAAGATGCGATTTTGGCTAAAAGCTAAAACGTTTTAAAACCAACAATTATTAGACATGAGCAATGTTGATTTAAAGACAATGGTGCGCTTGACTGGGAAATCCAGGTTGTTTTTCTCACTGATTGTGCTCGCAGGTACGATCACTCACGCACAATCAGCTCCGAGAGCCATTTTGGAGAGCCGTTTCCTGAAGGAGACGCAAACTAACCAACAACAATTAACAGGTAAAGTGCTGGACAGCAATGGAAAGCCAATTGCAGGTGTAACGATCACCGTCAAAGGAACTGCTAAAAGTACACAGTCTGACGCATCGGGAAATTTCACGCTGGATGCGAAGGCGGGGCAAGTACTGGTGGCGACTTCCATCGGCTACAAAACCAAAGAAGCCTTTGTGGAGGACAGCAGTGTTTCGATTCAACTGGAGGCTGATCAGAGTCAATTGGATGAAGTGGTCGTTGTCGGATACGGTACACAAAGGCTAAAGGAGGTCACTTCCTCCGTTGCGCATGTGAGCGCAGACCAATTTCGTCAAAGTGGTGCGCGAAATCCCTTAGATCTTATACAGGGTAAAGTGGCGGGTTTACAGGTGTCCAGAAGCGGTTCTAACCCAAATTCAGGTGTAGCGACGCAATTGCGCGGAGCAATTTCTGTGACCGGAAGTGCAAGTCCTTTATTTGTAATTGATGGAATACCTGGCGGAAATCCGGATCTGCTCCAACAGGATGATATCGAGTCTGTGGATGTTTTGAAAGATGGTTCGGGCGCGGCGATCTATGGTACCAGTGCCAACGCAGGTGTCATATTGATTACGACCAAGCGAGGAAAGCCGGGAAAATCGGTATTTAACTATTCCAATTATTTTCGAAAGGAATTTGTGTATAATAGACCCGATTTTTTGACTCCACAGGAATTCAGGGATAAGATTGCATCGGGCGAATTAAAACAGCCGGATTTTGGCCACTCAACAGACTTTTTTGAAGATTTGGTCAACAAGGATAATTTTTCACAAAATCACAATCTATCCCTGTCTGGTGGCAATGAATCGACCACATATCGTGGTAGTGTAAATTTCAGAAATCTGGAAGGTATCGCCAAGGAAAATTCGCGGAAGGAATATACGGTGCGCGCCAGTATTAATCAGAAAGGTTTGAATGACCGCTTGAATGTATTGATGAACATCGCGACGAATACCAACAATGCGAATCTGCTGGGCGGGGGCGGCTGGGAGAGTGAGGCGACTAAAAATCCCACCTTGTCAAATTTTAATGACGATGGATCGTATCGTTACGACCGCACAAGCACAAATGAATTTGCACGCTTATTTACGGAAACCAGTTACCGGAAGCAACAAACATCGTCGCTGGATGGAAAGGCGGATCTTACCATCATTGAGGGACTAAAAGCCAGCGTGTTTGGATCGGTGCAACGCAACTCGTATATCGATGGTTCGTATCGGGCATTGAACAGTGAAGCGTCTATGGAAGATGAGGATTATCCGGGTGGAGGCTATGCTTCGAAATCGAATTTGCTGAATGAGCGGTATGCGTTTGAGCCTACACTCCAATATAACACAACCCTTGCTGAGAAGCATAGCATAACAGCATTAGCTGGCTATAGTTATCGTTATGAGAAAGATGAGGGGCAGAGTGCAGATAATAGGGGTTTTATAAATGATCGTTTTCATGAGGATAACCTTTCGGAAGGGCAAGCATTACGCGATGGTCGTGCTAATATGGACAGCTACAAGAATGACAATACGTTGATTGCTTTTTTTGGAAGGGTAAATTATACGTATTCCGATAAGTATATGGCTCAGTTTATCCTTAGACGAGAAGGTTCTTCTAAATTTGGTGCAAACAATAAGTGGGGCAGTTTTCCTGCCGTATCGGTAGGCTGGAATATCAGCAATGAAGACTTTATGCAGGATGTTGATTTTATCAACAATTTGAAGCTTCGTGCGGGTTATGGAGAAACGGGAAATACAGGGTTTTCCAACAACGCTTCCCGATTGACATTAGGGGGCGGCGGAAAGTACCTATACCCCGACGGAGCCTACCGGGAAACCTACGGTCCTGATCGTAACCCCAACCCTAACTTGCGTTGGGAGACAAAAAAGGAGACGAATATCGGTGTCGATTTCACGCTATTCAGCAACAAACTTTCGGGTTCGATTGATGTTTTTCAGCGTAAAACCGTTGATCTGTTGGATACGTACACTACACCTCAACCACCTTACATACGAGAGAATGTCTATTCCAATGTGGGTACCCTTTCTTCCAAAGGTATTGAATTGGCGCTAAGTTATCGCGCTATTGAACGTGACAATTTCAAATGGAATATGGACTTTACAGCGAGTACGTTGAAGAATGTAATGGATAGTTACTCGAATGATATTTTTACGGTTAAGTATAAGGAGTTTGGGGACATCGGCGGAGCAGGTGCCCTCGGCAACGCATTTACCACCTATGAAGGACATCGCATCGGGGAGTTTTTCGGTAAAAGATTTGCCGGATTTGATGCGGATGGGAAATGGCTATTTTATAACCGAAATGGTGAGGCGGTAAGAAATGATCAGATTAATAATTCTCGGGATGATCTCAACGCTTCGGATTTATCGGTGATCGGAAATGCTGTACCCAAATATTATCTTTCGTGGACAAACAATTTTTCCTATAAAAATTTTGACCTCAGGGTGTTTATGCGTGGGAAATTTGATTATGACATCTTAAATACGACTGCGCTTTCGTATGGTAATAAAGTGTGGTCGGGCAACCTGTTGAGAGATGCTTTCACCAAATACAAAGATATAAACGATACCTATATGTATTCGGACTATTACCTCGAAAGTGGAAGTCACTTAAAAATTGACGAAGTCACCTTGGGCTATCGATTTAAATTAAAAAATGACAGCTGGGTAAACAACCTGCGTGCTTACATGACTGTACAAAACCTGGCGACGATATCCGGTTACTCGGGCAACGATCCGGATTTGGTATTGGATACGGGTTTGGGGAATGAAGTGAATGGGCAGCGCTTGGGGATTGACAGCCGCGGTCCTTATCCGAATACGCGGTCGCTTTTGTTTGGTGTAAATTTTAGTTTCTAATTCCTATGAAAAATATTTTTAAAATTTTAATGCTTGCGTGCGTCGTCAGTGCGTCAAGTTGTACAAAATTGGATGAAAATGCTTACGATGTTATTGTCGCAGAAGATTTTTATGCAAATAAGAATGAAGTGATTTCTGCTGTATTGCGACCGTATACCCACGCCAACGCCTGGATATCGCCCTCGGGACAGGATGGCTGGTGGCGTCCAGCCGAATTATCGGCCGATCAATTGGCCTGGCCAACAAAAGGGCGGCATGGAGAAGATAATGGAAAATGGAAACGCCTTCATTACCATACTTGGACGGTCGATGAAGGTGGGTTGAATCAAGCCTGGGTACTGATGTACTGGGGGGTAGGTCTATGCAATAGCCCCATCGATATTCTTGAAAAATCTGATGTGGCCAGTATGGGAATTACAACGGAAGAAAAGAATCAATACATTGCCGAGCTTAAGCTTTTACGCGCATTGCACTACCTGAAGCTGATGGATCTTTTCGGAAATATTCCGATAACCACAAAAGCGCCCACTACTGCTGAAGAACCTCTTCCGGAGCCCTCTTCTACCAAAGAAGTGTTTGAATTTATTGAGAAAGAAATTCGAGATAATATTGACTTAGCCCCAAAATTATCGCGGGCGATGTTGGGTCGGGTGTCGCAGGCTACAGGGTACGCGATGCTAGTCGAACTATATTTAAATGCTGAGAAATGGTATGGACAGCCGAGATGGGATGACTGTATCGCGGCAGCTGATAAGTTGATATCGGGTGACGGGGGTGGTTTGAATGGTGCCATGGAATTAGATCCGAATATTAAGGACGCTTATGTTCCGACGAATGATCTCTCCAAGGAAACCATTTTTTCTATCGCTTACGATTATAAAAAAGCTGATTTTTCGGCGGGTTTTCCGAGTGAGTTCTATCATTTTGTGCAGAGTGAAATCTATGGTGGCGGCAGAAACGGAAATAATGGGATTGTATTGGTTCCCGGTGTTTTCGGTCAGTATGCAGCAAATGATCTACGGAAAAAGGAATGGTTTTTAAGTGGCCCAATGGTGAAATTTGTGGACGGTAAAATGGTTGAAGGATCGGAAGAGTATAAAGGTGAACAGCTTGTCTTTGTGGATTATATTCGTCGGGCAAAATCGGGGGGTACATCGTCTACCATGAGCGACGGTGAAGAAAACAGTGGAATCCGATTTAATAAATATAAAATTGGAAATAACGTCGAAGGGAATGTGAATGGCGTTGTTATACCTGTTAATGAAAATTACAACAATACCGATTGGAATGTGTATCGCTTGAGCTGGATTTATTTTGCGAAAGCCGAAGCGCTGATGCGCAAAAGCGGCGGTACGGCTTCACAAGTTGCAGTAGACTTGATTAATAGGTGCAAAAAACGGGCATTTGCTGATGCCGACTGGGCGGCAGCACAATACAATACGAGTACACTGACGTTAGATGAGCTTTTGGCGGAGCGTGGGCGTGAGTTTATTTTTGAGGGGTTCAGAAGGCGTGATTTAATCCGTTTTGGTAAATTTCATACCGCAACGTGGTGGGATCATAAACCTACTGCTGAAAACAAAACGGTGTTTCCGATACCTCAACAGCAGATATCGATGAATCCCAACTTAAAGCAAAATCCTGGTTACTAGGATGCTTCGGGTTAGGAGCGGTGTATTTCTACGCTATAGGGGGATACATCGCTTTTTTTGGTCCAAATAGGTGGGTAATTTACATTTGAATAATGTTATTATGTTAGGGGTACCAGCAGAGCTGCGGTACCCCATACTATAAAGGGATAAAAGGGACAGATTAGTTTTGACGTTTAATGCTGATGTTTAGATAGCGATTGTTGTCATATCCGCTCAAAGCATTGACGATAACGACACCATATTTTTCGTCTGGTGTCTTAAAGTAGAACATGCTGCCCACTTTAAGATCATTTAACGAAAGATTGGTCGTTTTGCGGGAAATTGCATTGTTCTGAATAACTGTTCCAGACGTTAAGGTATTTAGAAATGTGGAGGCCTGATTGGTCTGTATACCGGAAAAATAGGTTGCCCGGCCTTTTCCGGATAGATCCGTAAAGTCGAAAGCTTTAAAGGGAATCGGACTGGCTTGTAGCGAATAGATATTATAGGAATAGGTAATGCCACCATTGGCTTCTACTTTATAGGTGCGATACATCCCCAGATCGATTTTTCCTGCATTCGCTTTGGCTTCAGCATAGGTATATGTTTTCCCTTCCATCAGGTCAATAAAGCAAGCGCTGCTTTGCGCTGTGCTATCTGGCATATAGAGCACGCGATTGTTCAGATGGGCGTAATCTGATAGCACATTATAGGTCACTGAAGTATAACCATCGCCCATAAATACGCCTTCGCTGTCCACCGCCATTATTCGAAAAGTGGTAAGACCCACCTTATCGGCCTTAATTTTATAGACATAGCGGAAGCTTCTTTTTTCGCCGTCTGCCAATGGGATTTTGAGTGCCGCTGCACCGGCGCCATTGTAAAAGATCCATACCTGATGCATGTCTTTGGAAGCTGAGCTAATCGTAAAATCGACATAGATGGAGTCTCCGGAAGCAACATCCTTGTAAGTACCAATACTAAATTCATTTTCTTGGTGCAGGGTCACTTTAACATCCGTAAACTGATTGAAAATATTGTCGCCTTCCCGTTTGCAGGAAAGCAATATGCTGAAGAGGATAAGGAGCAAAAAATATTTCTTTTTCATAATTAGTTGTTTAGTGGATCGAATGTACCGCCTTCATAACCGATTGTTTGTTCGAGCAATGGAGAGGAGCTCATAAAGGTATTTGGTAGTGGGTAGAAATAATAATAATCACGGAAAGCAAAGGCTCCATTTGCGCTTTCTGCGCGTAAATTATAGGGATATTTGAAGTAATTCAATACGGTATCTCTATTGTTCATGTCCAAACGCTCGCGATGCATGATCCCGGCAGCGTTCTTTGCTTCTAATATTTTCTTTAGAGCATCGGATTTGGTTTCGAACAGATACGTTTGGATCGTTCCTTCGAGGGTATGCATGCGACGCGTCCGTCGTAGGTCGTGATAGCGCTTTCCTTCAAAAGCGAATTCAATTTGCCGTTCGTTCATCAGTAGATCGCGCATCTGTTCTTTGTTGGCAGCGAGAGACAAACCGTAATCGTATTTCCCCTGTTCGATGCCGGCACGTTGCCGGATACTACGGACCAGTTCTTTCGCGAGCGCCAGATCGCCTGTTTCATTTGCTGATTCAGCATAATTCATCATGACTTCGGCAAATCGGATTTCAATCCAGTCCATACCATTGCCGCCTATGTCATTGAAAATGCCCACAGATGCAGATGAAAGTGATGGATTGACAAATTTTTTGCAATAAAAGGATTTTATGGAGGACTCTCCGTCTGCATTGGTGTAGTTCCACTGTTTTCGTCCGGTCTTGCCGCTCAATGGCCAGTCTGCACCGTTATAGACGATGGTGTTTTTGAACCGTGGATCTCTGTTTTTCCAAAAAAGCGCATCATCATACAGGAGGTTATCCCCGTTGGCGGGTGTGCCATCTTTCATGCGATAGGCTTTGAGCAAAAGGGTGGTCGGAACATAATAATCTGCTGGTGCTCCGCCTTCGGAGGCGGGGCGCGATGCGCGTTCGACAATAGTGTAACGCTTAGGTGATGTGGCAGAATAGGAACGAAGTAGTACCGCTTCTGTATTGGCTATGCCTTCTTTTAAAAAGATTTCATTATAGTTGGGCATTAAGGCCCGCCCAGTAGCTTGACAGAGTTCATAGGCTTCTTTGCTTGCCTGAAAAGCAGTTTGCCAACGTTGTGCTTCGTAGGGATGCGCTGCATTGTCGGTTGGATTAAACTGTGGACTGGCCCAGTATAGCAGCGCTTTGGCTTTCAGCGCTGCTGCTGCTGCTTTGGTAATTTTACCGCGGCCAGTGCCATCGTCCCAGGTTACGCCATCTAAATTCGTCATTGCAGCATCCAAGTCGCTGACGATTTGTGTAAAGCATGCTTTTGCGGATACCCGACCACTTAACTCCAGTTTGTCTGGATTTTGAGGGTCGAGTACAAGGGGCACGCCACCGTAGAGCCGTGTAAGCTCAAAATATACTATGGCGCGTAGGGCATAAAACTGTCCTAAAAATTTCTTCTTGACCTCTGGTGGCAGGGTTCCTGCTGGAATATAGGCGATCGCATTGTTGCAGCGTGCAATGTCAAAGTAGCGGTTATCCCCAATATTGGTACCCTGGTATTTGGTGGCAATGTATTTGACATCATTAAGTGTGATTTCCCCACTCAGACCCAATACTTTTTTGCTGGCTGCATTCGTTCCCGAAAAGTAGTTTTCGTCACTGGCATAGTGCATCTGCATATCGTTTGTTGTGACTTCATGCGGATGGGTAGGCATGATCATGCTATAGGTACCAGCCAGATAGTATTCAATGGCACCTTCGTTGTCCCAAATGCGGGCGTCCAGACCACCATGATCTACGAGCTCAAAAAAATCATCTTTACAGCTCTGTGTCATCAGGGCTGTACTCGACGCCACCAATAAGGCTATTATGTATGTAAAATGTCTTTTCATGTCTTAAAATTTTAAATACCAAAGTTTAAACCAAAGGAAATCGTACGGATTGTGGGATAATTGTACAAAGAAGAGGAATAGGGGTCGCGGTGTTTAAATGGTGCGACAATGGTCCATAGGTTATTACCCGACAGCATCAGCTTGAGCGAGCGTACATTGATCTTATCTGTAAAGGTTTTAGGGACACTCCAGTTGAACACCATATTGTTGATCCGGATGGTTGTACCATCTTCTGCCCAGAAGGTAGAATTCCACTTTTTCATCATCGCAGCATCGTCATATCGTGGGAATTTTCCATTGGGGTTTTCCAACGACCAATGGTCTTCCCAAAAACTTGGAACATTCACGAATGCAGTAGGAGCGGTCATGGCTTGGGACTCATAGAATACTTTTCCGCCAAATACGGCCCTGAAATTGGTGTTTAAGGAGAACGATTTATAAGCCAAGCCAACGGTGATCCCTGTTGAAAAAACCGGCGATGTATTATCAAACATGGTGGTTAGGTCTTTTTCGGTGATCTTGCCATCGCCATTGGTGTCTTCGTATACGGTCCAGCCGACCTGTGGTACTTTGCCGTCGATGGTATAGTTGGGGTTCTTGGCCAAGAAATTATCCACTTCCTGTTGTGTACGTAACATATCCTGATAGATCAGTCCATAATTTGAACTGTTGTATTTACGGGAGTCTGTTCCCATTTCCACCTTCCAGTCTGGATAGGAGAAATCCCATAGCTGGAATTTGTTGAAGTACATTTGGGTCGTGTAACTTGCCGAATAGCCAAAGTTCATATTGGTGGAAAGTTTGAATCCGTTGGAGAAGGTGTTTTGGTAACCCAAGGAAAATTCGGTACCCCAGCCTCTTCGTTTCTGGTAGTTGACGACTGGTGCTTTGAATCCGGCGTACATCGGAAAATTCTCGTCGTTACCTTTGTCAAATACATCGTACGAGTTTCGGAGATAGTATTCGAACCCAAAGCTCAGTTTGTTGTCAAACCAGCGGGATTCTATTCCGAAGTTGAAGGTACGGTGTTTCTCCCAGGAGATATCGGGATTGGCAATAATGGTTGGGTTGAGTGATGCGACCGGAGTTTCGCCGTAGAGATAGCCTGTATTGACGAGGTCGACACTGAACCGTTCTTGCCATAGCCGCGCTAACACGCGGTCTTCACCTACCAGTCCATAGTTAGCCCTTAGTTTTAAGTAGCTGAGATAATTGAGGTCTTTAAAAAATTCTTCGTCACTGACCACCCAACCAGTCGCTACCGTGGGGAATACCCCCCAGATATTACCTTTCGCAAAATTGGAGGAGGCATCGACACGGGTGATCACTTCAAGTAGATACTTTTTCTTGTAATCGTAATTGAGCCGTCCAAAGAAGGATCGTTTGACGGCTTCGGTGATTGATCGGTCGGACCGCGTGAAAGTCGATTGGTCGAATGCCCAATATTCATCTAAATTTAGCAGCTGTTGATTGGTCCAGTAAGCGGATAATCCTTCTGCATTGGAAGCCGACTGTTCTGCACCTACCATGAGATCAAGGCTATGCTTTCCAAAAGTATTTGCATATTGTAATACGATATTTCCCTGGTAACTATTCCCTTTACCCAAGGAGGGTAAAATTCTTGTCTTGCTACCGTCCATACGAAACACTTTGTCTACGGTGTTGGTGTAGAACTTGTTGTTGTTTCCTGTGCGTACAAACTCGTATAGATCGTAAGCCGGGAGGTATTCTTGACCACTGGAAGATGTTCCCGAATTGGAGATCTGTATGCGGGCGCTGAATCCTTTGAGGTATTCTGGCGCATAATTTAGGGAGGCGTTAATGTTATAATTTGCGTTGCTGCGTTTTTGGTAGTAGCCTGAGTTGATAATTGCCAGTGGATTGGTATTGCTATTGGCATTGATGTTACTGAAGTTTACCGGTAGGCCATCGATCTGTATGGGTACCCATTGCGGCGTCGTAATCAGGGTTTGATAGAAGTTTTGATCGCGGTCGTCGGATAGGCTGTTTTGGCTATTGGTCTTTGTATTATTTACATTAAAGGCAATATCAGCTTTTAAACCATCAATAATTTGTGTGTTGAAGCCGGATCGGAATGAATATTTCTGTTGGCTCATACCTGCATAGTTACCGTCTTCTTTTTGATAGCTTCCGCCTGCAAAGAAGGTTATCTTTTCACTTCCACCGGAAATGGATAGGTTATGGCGTTCCATTTTAGAGGGTTTCCAAAGTTCATCATACCAGCTTTTGTACGGATTTGTTTTTAAATAGGCTAAGTCTTCATCCGAAAAGAATTCTGTGGGTTGGACATTATTGAGTGCGTAGGTTTCGTTCAGTAATTTGGCGTGTTGATAGGCTGAAAGCATTTTTGGCTTTACCGTAGCGTCTGAGATACCGAGGTAACCGTTGTAGGTGAGCTGTGTTTTTCCTACCTGCCCTCTTTTGGTGGTGACGAGGATAACCCCTTTTGCTCCGGATGCCCCATAAATGGCTGCGGATGCGTCTTTAAGAATTGAAATGTTTTCTACCATGGACGCATCTAGGTTTTCAAAGACATCGGATGATGAAATAATACCGTCAATAACATACAGTGGCTCATTGGTTACCCCTTGCAATTTGGCTTGGTCTGAGGCGAAAGCATTACGAACATTGAGGGTAACTGCTGCGCCTGGCCTTCCCGAAGACTCGCTTACGCCCAATCCTGCGACGCGGTCGCGTAGGGCTGCTGCAATATTGGCTGCCGGGATGTCCTGGATTTCTTTTGGGTCAACAGAGGCTACGGCACCCAAGACTTCGCGCCGTTTTTTTGTGCCGTATCCGACCACGACAACCTCATCTATGCTGGTATTGGATTCGAGCCGGATTGTGATATTGGTTTTGCCCTTCGTGTCTATTTCTTGTACTTTATAGCCCACATAGCTCACAACAATAACTGTATTGTCTGCAGGAAGGTTGATATGGAATACCCCATCTTCTCCTGTTTTTACGCCGGCTTTGCTGCCTTTGACCAGAATAGTTGCGCCGTGGACAGGCTTGCCGTCTTGATCAAGCACACGTCCGGTAACACCGGCAAATTTTGTGGAAAGCAGAAGTGGCGAATTTGTTGTTGATAATGCAAAAACCGGGGCTGGTGAGAGCGCAAGCAGGGGGCAAAGAAGCTTGATACTCCGCTTTAGCAAAGATTTTTTGAAAAATGGATAATTCATACATTTAACTTGTTTATAATAGGTTTTAAAAAGCGTTTTACGGCAGATTAATTGGTTATCGTGCAAACCTGAACAAGTTCGTATTATCCACTATTTTGCGTGGACGATATTCCATTAAAGAATTGCTTTGTAACAGGTTTGTTGGGTAATGATAGGGGTAATTTTTTAATCAACTGTCCTGAACTGTTGGCTCGGCTGTAAATGAAATGAGCGCAGCTACTTAAAACATTTTTTGGAATGGCCAAAATAAAGGAAGTAATATATTAAACTTATTTACTAAATATTTTAGTTTTTTTTTGTTATATTTGTATTGATAACCAAAAACTTAAATTATCATGGCAAGATTAAAATCGATCGGTAAATATGTTGATCCCCGTACTGACTTTGGTTGGAAGCTTTATTTCGGGCGAGAGGAAAATAAGATTCTTTTAATCGAATTCCTCAATAGCTTATTTGAAGGTGAGAAAATAATTTCCGATTTATTTTATAAGTCAATAGAGTATGATGGTGATCAAGAAGATATGCGAAGGGTTGTTTTTGATTTACATTGTATCGGTACAGATGGAGAGATATTTATTATAGAGATGCAGCAATTATTTCAGGAATATTTCAAGGATCGCGCTGTCTATTATACGTCACGTTTGATTAATAAGCAATTGTCAAAGGGGAAGAAGGGTAATGATTACTGTTTACCTGTTATTTATTTTATAGGGGTTTTAGAATTTAAACTTCATGGGGAGGATGAGGCTTTTCTTTTACGCAAGACTGATCGTCCTTATTTCTATGATGTCGCATTATGTGATAAGACAACGCATGAAATCTTTTATAATAAGCTGGGGTATAAACTCGTTTCTTTGCCGATGTTTAATAAAAAGCCCGGGGAGCTTCAATCAGTCATGGATCAGTGGTTATATGTACTTAAACACTTGAGTACCATGGATAAATTACCGTCTTTTTTGGATAAAAGGATATTTGGCCTTATCTTTGAAATAGGAGAAATAGGTAAATTAACAGAGGAGGATCGGATGTCATACGAATCGAGTTTAAAACATAAGCGGGATGCAGAGAGCGTTTACAATTCAGCTATTCGGTCTGGCGAAGCAATGGGTCTTAAGAAAGGTCTTGCTAAAGGTCTTGCTAAAGGTCTTGCTAAAGGTCTTGCTGAAGGTCTTGAAAAAGGTCTTGAAAAAGGTCTTGAAAAAGGTCTTGCTGAAGGTCTTGCTGAAGGGCTCGCGAAAGGAGAGCATAAACAGGCTTTGGAATCTGCTCGAAAGATGCTAGTGAAGGGCTATAACAAAGCGGATGTTAGTGATATTACAGGTCTTTCTATTGAAGAAATTGAAAAACTTAAAATGGTTTAGTCATTTTGATCTAATAGGTGCATGGTTTTTAAATCCAGTTAATAAGAGATTTTGTCTTTATATAAGCGATGTATTTCTACTGTGTAGGAATACATCGCTTTTTTGTGTTATCACTTTTTTAATGTGGGTCCATGTACGATAAGCTTGCCATCAGCGGTAATTTCCATCGGGTCTATAAAAACCAGTCGTTGATGCCCCGTTGCTTCGGTGCGACCGTGATAGACACAATACCGCTGCTTGCCATCCCGCGAATAGGCTATGCTATTGTGACCAGTACCTGTTACCAGCCCATTTTTTTGTAAAATGGGATTGTTTGAGGCTTTTTTAAATGGGCCTAATGGACTTTTCGAAGTGGCATAACCGATTGCATAATTTTTGCCATCGAAATTATTCGCCGAATACATCATATAATACGTGTGGCCTTCTTTAAAGAGATAAGAGCCTTCTGTCCACCGCCGATTTACTTCTCTGCTGGTTACCGATCTGCTCTCCCAATCGTCCGAAACGCCCATTGTTAGTGGTGGACGCAACAGTAATTTAGGCTCGCCAATGATACCGGAAAAATCAGGTTTAATTTCTACGCCGTATACCCAGCTTTCTTCCACCTTATCATACCAGCCTTTCTTTTTTGCCCAGGTGGCCACCTCGCTTTCGACCGGATGTTTGTAGCAACATCTGGAATAATAGAGGTAAACCCGGCCATCTTCAAACCAAAGATTGGCATCGATAATGGGATAGCCTGGATCAAAAATTGGCCGATCGTACCAGTCGATAAATGGCCCCGTGGGTTTATCTGATACGGCAACACCGATCCTGAAATTCTCAAGTTCTCGCGTCGGATTATCTTTCCATTGGGCGCTATACAGCATATAGTAACGACCATTTCGCCGGTATACTTCAGGTGCCCAAAATGCATCTATTCCCCATCCGTTTTTATTGTCATGATGATAAACCTGCCCCTCAAAAGTCCAGTCTTGCAGGTTGGTGGATGAATAGGCTCCAAAGCCTTTGTCTACATCGCCGCCGGTGCCATACATATAATATTTCCCATCGGAATCCGTCAGGACGAAAGGATCACCGAAAGCGATTGGTAAAGGATTTTGTATTACGGTCTGTCCCTTTAACACAAAAGATAATAGTAGGATAAATAACAATAATGGAAGTGGTCTTTTCATCGTCATGTATAATTGGTGTTAAATTCTTCAAAAGAAGTCAAAATTTCATTCCTTTTTTGCTCAATCTTTTGTCGTTTTGTCTCAAAGTGAATAGACTTAGCTAACATTTTCTTGATTTAGACTGCGCTGTACCATTTTTTGTTTCACACGGCTATTGGCTGTCCGCAATATCATCACATGTGCTCTTGTCATTTTTTGGTACATTTGATTATATTTGAAAGAACCGATTGCCAACATAGATTATGTCTTATCCTACTTTTTTTGTTTGGCTGATCCTGCAGTTTAGTGTGGTTGTTTGTCATGCCCAATATTATTTCAAGCACTACCAGACGCAGGATGGACTTCCTCATCAGGCTGTTCGCTCCATCTTACAGGATGGCAAAGGCTTTATGTGGGTTGGCACGCGTGCTGGTCTGTGCAGATTTGACGGCTACAATTTTAAGCTTTGCGAAAATAAGGATGATCCTTTTAATAACATTGGCAACAATGTAATCAATACTTTGACCGAAGGGCAGCCAGGAATACTATGGATCGGTACAGGAAAGGGAATGTATCGGTACGATACCATTGGTGAGGTGATATCGCAGGTTGATCTGATTCCGCAGGTGTATATCGAACAGGTAATTGCCAATGGGGATGATATCTGGTTTATTGCCAATTCGTCGCTTTGGCGCTATAGCATAAAAAAGACCATGGTCAAAAATTATCAAATACAGACTACTGCCTTATTTTTGGATGGTGCCAAAAATCTGTGGACGGGTAATAAGCAGGGGGAACTCCGTATTTTCAACCCGCGTGGGGTGCTTGCGAAAACCATGAAAACGGTGAACTTTAACAGGCCTTCGAATATGAATACCATTAGTGCTATTTTCCCGCTTGATGATGGTGCCGTACTCGTTGGATATTTTGGAGCTGGGCTTAAGCGCTATGATTTGGATAAGCAAACAACGAATACCATTGTGCTTAGTGAAAAGGAGGATAGTGCTATTTTTGTGCGGGATATCTGTAAGGGAAATAATGGCGATTATTGGATCGCAACTGAATCTGGAGTGTATATCTATAATCCCAATATCAAAAAATGCCGGCATCTTGGCAAGCGTGCTGATGACCCGTATGCGATGACGGATAACGCGGTCTATAAAGTATGCAAAGATAAAAGCGGGGGGATGTGGCTGGGTACTTTTTTTGGTGGACTGAACTATTGCTCGCTTGAAAACGCACGTTTTCGGAAATACTACCCTATTGTGGGACAGAATTCGATATCAGGATATGCCGTCCGTGAGCTAGTTCCTGATCGGGATGGTCACCTCTGGATTGGCACGGAAGATGCCGGTCTCAATAGGTTTGATCCGCAGAGGCAATTTTTTAGGCACTATCCAACAACAGGTGAAAATGCGCTTTCCTATCCGAATATCCACGGTCTGCTCGCTGTGGGAAATGATCTTCTTGTGGGACCCTTTCATCGGGGATTGGAGATTATGGATATTCGGACAGGGCTAATCCGTCAGCAGCATCGTGCTATCGGTCTACCCGCCGAATCTGGCAACGATTTTGTGTTGAGCATCTTTCAGACAAGTGACAGCACGGTATTAGTGGGTACTGCTTATGATGAGAACGCCGGCCTGTTCAGCTACGACCTCAAAAGAAAGACTTTTGATCGCATCAATCATATCCCTGGTCGTCCTTATGTGCTAAGCATCCGGGAGGATAGAAATGGGTTTATTTGGGTGGGCACCATGTCGAACGGTGTTTATTACTATCATCCCAAGTCGGGTGTACAGGGGAATATTCGATTTGGGAGCAGCACTAAAATAGGTCAGATTCCCGAATTTCCGGTATATGGTATCCATGAAGATAGCATGGGGGCGATCTGGTTTGCCACGGAAGGTGGTGGGCTGATCCGCTTAAGTCGAGACCGAACGTCAACTAAAAGATACGACACTGCTGCGGGCTTTCCGACCAATGTGTATTTTAGTATACTGGAAGATGATTTTCAAAACCTTTGGATAAGTTCGTTGAAGGGGATTTTGTGCCTGGATATTAAAACGGGGGCCTTTAAAAACTATCAGCAAGCCAACGGATTGATCACTGATCAGTTTAATTTTTGTTCGGCTTACAAAGACAGGTCTGGTATCTTGTATTTTGGGTCAGTGAAAGGGCTGATCGCCTTTGATCCCAAAGATTTTTTAAACACTGGACCTCGCCCGGCTTTATTTATTACTGGCCTGGAGATAGACAATAAAGCTATCCATCCTGGTGTGGAAAACAGTCCAATCAAGCGTTCGGTAGTATACCTCGACAGTATCTGTTTAGCTTACAACCAAAATAACTTCAGTATTGAATTTGCTGCGCTCAATTATGCTTCTCCGGCCGTTACCAGATATGAATATATATTGGAGGGGTTAGCTCAAAAACGCACAATTCTTGCTAGCAATAGAAAGGCTTATTTTACGGATATACAACCGGGTAAATATATTTTCACGGTGCGGGCGAAAAGTAATACGGGCAGCTGGAGGAGTATTGAACGTAGGCTTGTGATTATTATAACGCCGCCATTTTGGAAAACTTTTGCCGCATACAGCTTCTATACTTTGCTGGTGATCGTGCTTTTGGTTTTGATTGCTTTTTATTACCATCGATGGGCCATTCGAAAAAATGTGGCTAAACTTATGCGGTTTGAACATGAAAAGGAACGTGAAATCTATGCGGCTAAAATTGAGTTTTTTACGCATATCACGCATGAAATACAAACGCCGTTGACGTTGATCCTTGGTCGTGTGCAGGGCATGCTACGAAAAGTTACGGATAGCGACACTATCCGTAAAAACTTGTTACAGGTTGAAAAAAATACATTGAGACTGACCGAACTGACAGCGGAATTGTTGGATTTTAGAAAAACAGAATTGCATCAATTTGGGCTCAATTTTGTGAAAACAAATATTGTTGATTTGTTAAAAGAAGTGATGTCTTCTTTTGAACAGATCGCCGAACAGAATAATATCCGTTTGAACAGTGCTTATCCGGAGGATGATGTCATCGCTTTTGTCGACCGTGAAGCTACGGTAAAAATATTGAACAATCTACTCTCTAATGCTATAAAATATGGTCTCACCTACGTGAATGTGCGGCTGGCAGATCCAGATATCGAAAAAAACAGTTTTAACATTACGGTAGAAAATGATAGTGAACCTATTCCTGATAAATATGCAAAAAAGATCTTTGAGCCGTTTTTTAGGATAGAAAATAGTCTTGGGTTTGGAACCGGGATTGGTCTTTCGCTGGCCAAGTCGCTCAGCGAGCTGCACAAGGGTACGCTCCAGCTTATAGAACATGGTGGTAGCCTTGTTGTATTTGAATTGGTGCTGCCGCTACGGCAGGAAAGGGAGTTTGAACTTAGCAGTTGGAAAAAAATCAGATAATTATGAGACAGCACATATTGATTATTGACGACAATTTAGAAATTCTGGAATTCTTGTCTGAAGAATTGAATGAAAATTATTGTACACACACCGCTGACAACGGTGAAAGTGCAAAACTTATCTTAGATAGCGAAATGATTGATCTGGTTATCTCGGATATTATGATGCCGGGAATCGACGGTTTCGAACTCTGTAAATTCATAAAATCGAATCTGAACTATTGCCATATACCGGTACTATTGCTGACTTCAAAAAATAGTTATACGGCGCATATTGAGGGGCTTGAAGTGGGTGCCGATGCGTATGTTCAGAAGCCTTTTCCTTTGGAGCTTTTATTGGTGCAGGTGGACAATCTGCTAAGAAATAGGGTTAATGTAAAAACTCATTTTGCTCATGCGCCGTTTGAAGATGTCCGTTTGTTGGCGCCTTCGAAGCTGGACGCTGAGTTTTTGCACAAGCTGGATGCTTATATCAAAAAAAACTTTAGGTATCCGGAACTTGGTATTGATGAACTTGCTGAACATATGTTGATGAGCCGGCCTACATTTTACCGAAAAATAAAGCAGCTTTCTGCGCTTTCGCCCAAGGAACTTGTCGATAAAACGCGTTTAAAGAAAGCGACTGAACTCATGGCACAAAATGAATTTAGTTTACAGCAGATAGCAACCCTAGTAGGGTATAGTTCACAGAGTATCTTTAATAAGAACTTCCAAAAATATTATAAGGTATCTCCGTCGGCTTACCTGAAGTCAATGCCGAGATCCTAATTCTACATAACGATAGGGGATCAAAAAGGGGCAATCCAATAATTTTTGGACTGCCCCTATAATTTTCAGTAATCATCGTTTAGTGTATGCTAATCACTATTGCGGAATATGCCTACTTCCGCCAGGCCGGGCTGCTGTTGATTGTCGTACCCTGACTTAGGTATGAGTTTAAAATAGCGAAATTGCTTGGTCTGCGCCAGGTCGATAAACTGCCGCAGGAGATTGACATCGCTCAAGGTAAAGGTGCCCAGGTTTTCCCAGTTTTGATTGTCATTGCCGACATGGATTTCCAATTCTTTGATCTTTCTGTCGCCATCTTTTTGATGGATTACAAAACCATCTATGGGTTGAGCCTTTCCGATGTCGATGGTGAGGTAATGGTCGGGGTACTTTGTTGGATTGACTGAATAGCGGGTTATCCATATGGAGTTGATATTGTCATCGATCACTGCGGCAGCCACCCGGTTGTTATTGGGTTCTTCGGAACTGAAGCCAGCGACAGTCCATCCTTTCTTGGTATATATTTTCCGCCATTTTTCTCCTGCTGGACGCTTTTGTTTGAGTGCAGGATTGGCCGGTAGACCGAAGTTTGGCGAGCCATCTGTATGCCAGGAAAATCGCTGGATGTAGGGTCTGCGTGTGGCATTGCCGTCATTGGCTACATTACGTGCATGATAAATCATCCAGTCTTCTTTTCCATCAGGAGATTTAAAAAAACCGTTGTGGCCGGGACCATAAATGCTACTTTCGGGTCTCATGGAAAATACGGGATGGTTGCGTTTTGTCCAATCTGCTGCCTGTAGTGGGTCTCCGTCATCTTTTAGCTCAAGTAGGCCTAGGCAATAGCCGTCGGACCAGTAACCGCTGCCCGAATAAACGATATAGACTTTGCCCTGTGGATTGATCAACACCTGGGGGCCTTCGTTGATTGGATTTCCGTTTTTCTCCCATGCGTAGGTGGGCGTGGCAATCATGACCTTTGGTCCTGAGATTGTCCAGGGGTTGCTCATGGGAGCTATATAAATGTTTTGGGGCGGTGCGCCGGCATTTCCGCCCGACCAGATCATATACATCTTTCCGTCATGCCGCAAAATGGTTCCGTCAATGGCCCATTCGCTTGTGCTATCGGAAATCTTACCTTTCATTTCCCAGTTGCCCTGAACGGGGGTGGGAGAAGAATTTTCGAGCACATACATTCTGTGGTTGGCATTGCTGCCATTATCTGCTGCAAAATAGAAGTACCATTTACCATCGATTTCATGCAATTCGGGTGCCCATAAATTTTTTGAATAGGGCTGATCTGCAGGGGGGGTATAGACTTCATATCGACGTGCGGAAGCGAGTTCGGACATGCTTTTGGTTTCGAGGATAACGAGCTTACTTCCCTGGGTATAGGTATAATAGTAAGTACCGTCTTTTTGGATTACCCAGGGGTCGGGACCTCCGGGCATGAGTGGATTGGAGAAAGTACTATCTAACACTACTGTATCGTCGGCAGCAGAATCTACAGGTTGCGTATTGCTTTTGGGGATGGGCTCGAAATCGTTTTTAGGATTGTTTTTTTGGCAGGCAGATACCCATAACATGCTGCTCATCATAAAATAAAAGGTTACTGTCATTCTTTTCATGGATGTGTTTGTTTAAAGATTTTCAATTGAATTGCATCGCTTGATTGATCAGCATTTACCCGGACGTATGCTACCACTGTATGGCCTGGTCTTCATCGGGAATAAGCGTGTTGCGTGATCGTTCCATCGTCATGCTTCCTTCTGCGCGGTAGCGTACGGGCACACCGGGCATGGTGGTGATATCGTCATATTTGTATTTTAGGTTGACGGTGCAGTACTGTTTGACCAAATATTTTTTGGTGGCATCTGCGATTTCCCTTAATTGGTACGTGGGCTGCCCGAGCATTTCAAAGTTGATGGATTTGTCGGCGGCATACACATGAAGAGTACCCGATTTGATACCGTTAACATCTTCCGAGGGTTCCATAAACTCCATGATAATCTTGTAACGGCCCCGATCTTCTGATTTCTCTTCCAGCACTCCGGCGTAGAAAAACACTGCTTTTTCGTCTACCACCCATGATGTTCTGACGCTGGATACAAGTGGATTTTTAGTTTGCCCGTCGGCATAGACATTCATGGATGTAGCTGAATAGTTGCCCGAATAATTATTAAATGGCTTGACATAGAGCAATGCTTTGCGCCATCCTTTGCGCTTATTGGTCACATAGGAGGGGTCTTCCTGAATGGACAGTGGAAGTACATAGCGTTCGACCAGATCAAGGTTTTCAAACTTAAATTTGATCGGATAATTTTCGGTATGTGCTCCTTTGGGGATCAGGCAGCTCTCCTTGGGCAGTGCAAAAAACTGTTCGGGAAGCTGTTTAAAATATAAGTCTTTGCGGTACTGATATTTTTCCTGGTTAAAAGTGGCTAGTGTATCGCTATCAACAGCCACCTTGACATAGCGGTCTTTGTCGTTCTCGCGGGAGCCGCTCAGTATGATAGGCAATTTGTAGGTGACTTCGCCGGTCTTGTTGTAGCGCAGATACACTTCAGATACACCTTCATTTCCAATTGGGGCTTTAAAAGACACCATCTGTGTATACAGTTCTTCCTCCCATTCATCGTTGCACCCCGTTTGGAACAAGGCCAAGACTAGGGTTAAAATATAGATATAAGGATTTTTCATGTGTTTTTTTTTAAATGCTTAAATAAGTATGCAATGTCGATTGCGGTATTTTCTATCTAATTCTTTTTGGCTGGTTTAATTAATCGAAAGAAGGCCATCCCGGTGCCTGCGTCATGCGTCTGTTTTTGCGGAGCTCATCCCAGTCGACGGGCCAGAAGTACATTTTTTTAGAAAATATAGTCTGGAGTTGTGGTACGCGCACAGGGGTATAGAATAGGTCGGCATTGTCTTTGGTCATATACACATTGTAGCCGTAGATCTGTTGTGCTTCATCTATTGGAGCATCTTTCCATCGGCGTAAGTCGTAGTAGCGCTGATTTTCGCCCAGCAATTCGATCTGCCGCTCACCTTTGATTTGGCGGCGTAACGCTGCCTGATCGGTATATATGGCGTTGTCATAATTGGGCACTCCCGCGCGGATACGAACCATACCTATACTGTTTTTCATCTGATCAATATTTCGAGTGATCTGATGCGTAGTTTTGCCGTCCCAGCTGGCAATCATATGGGATCCATTGATCTCATTGAGCGCTTCAGCATACATGAGCAGCAGGTCGGCATACCGTATGGCGATTTCCACTTTGGGGTATATCTTGCCGCCATTGCCTGTGGCATTATCTTTTGGGTTGACAAATTTCATCATGCCTATCCCCGTAGGTAGCCAGCGGTCACCATTGATCATGCCCTCATTTTCACCCCGATAATAGAAGATCTGTTTGTTCGTGACATTGGATAAGTTGGAGGTGGCGCTAGACATGGTCCACAGCGTGCCACTATAGGCCACTGAAGCATAAAATCGTGGTTCTCGATGGGCAAAGTCTTTCCAGACATTTTCCAGGAGTGGCTTGAATTGATCAAGTTCAGCCTTTTGCACAAACATATTTGCTCCGTATTTCTGCCGGATTTGCTGTCTATTAAATGTGGTTCCGTCATTCATGGCGTACGCATCACATTGTTTTAAGGTAATGCCATGGCAGTTGTATCCGCCGCCCACCTGGGGCATCTGGTGCCTTGTCAGCGCGATAATACCATGGTTTTCATCGGTTTGATTTTCCCCTCTAGTAAAGATCATCTCTGGATTTTCGGACGCATATAGATCACCGTTAAATACGGCGCGATAGGATTCGAAGGGATCAATATTGGCCCACCCTTCCGGAAAGTTCTTGTCGGAGTATTCTGGATGATGTGGGGGTGTGATGGTGGCTGGATAGTCGGTAGTACCTTTGGCTTTAAAATCGGCTGTATAGAGCTTGTAAGCATTTAAATCGATCACATCTTTGGCCGCCGCTGCTGCGCGTGCCCATTTATCTTCGTTGTATTGTGCCGAAATCAGCGCACGGCCTTTATCGTCGGTAAAGTCGCTCATTTCTGCGTTACCATTGGCCAGGGGGCTTGCCGCAAATAATAATGCTTTGGCGCGTGTGGCCAATGCTGCTCCACGCGTAGGACGGGCGATATTGCGATTGTCGCGTTTTAGGGGTAGATCTTGCGCTGCCAGGGCCATTTCTTCGGCAATAAAGGTGGCTACTTCATCGTAGGTGTTGCGCGGGTAGGCTAGTTTGTCGTAGCTTTCGTCGTAGTCTACGCCTTTGTCTGGCATAATTGGTACTGGACCATACTTGCGTAGGAGTAGCCAGTACAGGTAGGCACGGATAAAGCGTGCCTGCGCCTTGTAATCTGTTACCTGTTTTGGTGTGAAAGCTCCGCCTTCAGCCATGCTGTGTATCATGACTGAGGCTTGACGGATTCCGCCATAGGACTGTGCCCACGATTGACGCTGCCAGGTATAATCGTACTCTCCAAATTTAAATCGCCGGTACTCATCGCCGTTGCCCCCGGCGGATTCATTGTAGAACATATCGTCCGAGTAGTTGGAGATGGTATAATTTCGATGGCCCATTTCGAGGTTGTAGTCCAATAGTTTGTTGTAACAGTTTCCGAGCCATTGCTCGGTATAATCCTTGCTTTTAAAAATGCGATCTTCGCTCTGTCGGTCATCAAAAAAATGCTCAACATCCAGGTATTTGGAGCAGGAGCTGATGGATAGACATAAACTGACGCTGAGCAGCAAGGGTGCGAGTAGTGTTATTTTCTTCATGTTTCTATCGTTAGAGGTTGATGGTAAGTCCGAGGGTGATTGTTTTGGCCAGTGGATAGGCTTGACCATTGGAACTGTTCATTTCGGGGTCCCACAATTTAAATTTGGAGAAGGTCAGCAAGTTGGTGCCCATGGCATAGAGCCGTGCCGATTTGACGCCTATTCTTTTTGTGAATCCGTTGGGTATGGCATATCCTATATCGAGGGTTTTGAGCCGTAGGTACGAACTCTCGCGGAGCCAATAGGTTGAAGCGCGGTAGTTATTGGCGCTACCGCCGTAACTGAGTCTGGGGTATTGGGCATTTACATCTTCGTTGACGCCAAGTATCCAGCGGTTGGATTCGACAACATCGGTCAGAATATTTCCCCAGTCGCCCTGGCTGAATGGGTATACTGTATACCCGTTAATAAAGAAGGAGGATTTTCCGGCACCCTGGAAATGTACGCTGGCATCAAATGATTTGTAGTTTGCTGATAAGCCAAAGCCATAGACGAGGTTAGGGTAACGCGTAGCGCCGATGGGTACGATATCGGTGTCGTCGATTTTCCCATCGCCATTAATATCCTTGTATTTGATATCTCCGGGGGCAGTACGGCCAAAGTTTTGGGTAGCACTGTTTCGGATATCTTCATAGTCTTTAAAAAGTCCTAAGGCGATGAGCCCTTTGTTCTGATTGACCCGAAAGCCGGAAAGGGTGGTGTATGGATAGTTGCTGAACTGATCGTCGGCTTCGAGGATGGTGTTTTTACTGTAGGTCAGGGTGCCACGCGCCGTTAGACTGAGCTGATTGATCTTTTGGGTAAACCGCATCTGGCCATCAAAGCCTTCGGATCGTGTAGAACCGACGTTGGCCCTGGGATCTTGTCCTTGTAGGCCGACCACAAAAGGGATATATTTACGTTCCATGTATATTCCATCACGTTGTTCATGAAAGTAGTCGAGCTGTCCACCGAATTTGTCATTGAAAAAAGAAAAATCGAGTCCGAGGTCGTGTTTGGTGGCAATTTCCCAGGTAATGGAATTGGAGGCTATACGGGAATAGGTGAGTCCAGGGTAAAGGTTTTTGCTTTCGATATCGCCCCAATTGTAGCCGAGATTTTCATCGGTGCTAAAAGAAGCTAGATAGGGGAAGCGTACGGGCATGGCGTCGTTGCCGACCTTACCAAAAGAGTACCTGATCTTGAGCATATTCATCCAGCTAAGCCGCTCTTTGATGAATTTTTCTTCTGCTATATTCCATGCTCCGGAGACGGCTGGAAAGAGGTCAAACTGATGGCCTTTGGCAAAATTCTCTGATCCGTTGTAACCGAAATTGAAGTCGAAGAAGTAGCGCGACTGATAGCCATATGTAAACCGACCTGCGAGCCGCTGATTTCGGCGTTCTATGCCCTGCATAATATCCTCGCCATAATTGGAGGTGTTGACGCGTTTTTCTTGTGTATACTGTACTACTCCGCCGAGGGTATGATCTTTGAGTTGTTTGTTATAGTGTAATTCACCTTGCATGGTCTCAAAGCGGTCGCCGGTGGCATTGGAGCGCTGTGTGAGAAGCTGCTCGGTAATTGTTCTTTTGAGTACAAGCTCGCCGTCGGAGTTGCGCAGCCGTTCGGCCATCCAGCCTTCTGGCCATTTCATTCTGCGGATATTATTGTTGTTGTTGATGTCGTAACCAAAGCGTCCTACAAAACGTAACCCCTTGGTCAGCACATCGAGGTTTTGCTCTAGTGTAACGTTGGTCTGCAGTTTGTTTTCCCAATTTTCGATATATCCCTGCTGTGTGATCAATACCCAGGGGTTCTGCTTTTCTGCCCCACCTCTGGATGCAACACGTCCATCGCTGTATTTAATGGGAATAGAAATGGGATTCTGCCCCATGAGCGAGGCCCAGATTTCATCATATGTGCCGCCGGGAAGGTTTTGTTTGCCCAGCGACCCGCTGATACCCACGCGTAGCAAAGTGGATTTGGTGAGGTTCATATCGATATTGGCGCGGTAATTCCATCTTTTATAATTGGCGTTGGTATTATAATTTTTGAGGTTTTCGTCGGTTTCGTACATTCCGCCTTCGTTGATGTAACTTCCGGAAACAAAGTATCTTGCCAGTGAGCCGCCACCGTCGAAATTGAGCGAGCTACGTTGTGTAAAGGCACCGTCCTTTAAAAACATGTCCATCCAATTGATGTCGGGGTATAGATCAGGATCGAGTCGATTTTTTATGAGGAAGAGTTCCTCGTTGTTGTAAAATGGCTCTTCGTTGCGGGTGATACGTGATTCATTCATGAGGCTTGCATAGGTATGCCCATCGACATAACTCGGTGTAAATGTTCGTGTATTGTAGGAGGCCTCGTGTTTGCCGTTGATGCTCACGCGATCCGTTTTTCCTTTTTTTGTGGTGATCAAAACAACACCATTGGCTCCCCTAGAACCATATATCGCGGTTGTGGAGGCGTCTTTGAGGATCGAAAATGATTCGATATCCTCAATACTGATTTCGTTTAGGCTACGCTCGAATCCGTCGACAAGGATTAA
The DNA here is from genome assembly GCF_002325125.1 of Sphingobacterium sp. UBA1498. Taxonomy (NCBI): domain Bacteria; kingdom Pseudomonadati; phylum Bacteroidota; class Sphingobacteriia; order Sphingobacteriales; family Sphingobacteriaceae; genus Sphingobacterium; species Sphingobacterium sp. UBA1498. Next base: position 109,131 of record NZ_DCRG01000004.1, on the reverse strand, counting down.
AGCGGAGGTACCGGCGCCAAATGTGGAGATACCTCTTATCCAGAATTCGGACATGTTGCTTCCGGGCTGGCCGCTAGACTGCATCGCCATCACACCTGCTACATTTCCTGCCAGTGCATTGGTGATACTCGAGGTTGGTGTCTTTAGCTGGGAGAGATCAACAGTAGTGACGGCACCGGTAACTGTGGCTTTCTTTTGTGGTCCGAGCGCGGTGACGATGACCTCGTCCATGGCTCTATGGTCCGCTTCTTTTAGTATAATATCTATTTTGAGGTCATCTTTGATTAATATTTCCTGTTTTTCGTAACCGAGCATGGCAAAGACCAGCCATTGGTATTTGGATGCTTTGATGGTATAGTTTCCTTTGTTGTCGGTGGCTGTTCCGAGTCCGGGTTGGTCTTTTATGGTTACCGTGACGCCGCTAAGCGGTTCCTTCGCCTTGTTGCTGACAGCTCCGGTGATGGCGACCGGAATGCGCGAGCCATTTTGCGCATGGTTGAGCTTAACGGCGATCAGAGCCAGTAGGAGCAGTAGAATTCTTTTTTTCATTGGTTTATTATTGGTCAATACGCCTTTCGGACGCTATCTTTAGATTATAGCGTACGGAATGGATCTGTTTGTATGCTTTTAAATTTTTTTATTCGATCGATATGGTGCGGATACGTTTATTATTGCGCTCGGCAATGTAAAATATCTTACGTTCTTCGTCGTAGGCGATTCCGGTGGGATCGGCAAACCGGGCTTCCTTGCGCGGGTCGCCATCAATATAGCCGCTTTTACTACCATCGGGGGTGGGGCTACCCTTGCCTGCGAAAGTGCTGACCACACCTGTGGGGGCTAACGTGCGGATACTTTGATTGTACTGGTCGCAGAAGTAAAAATCATATTCATCGGCCTGTCCTGCATAGTCGGGATTCTTGACAAATACACCTTGATAAGCACGCTCGATCCTGGCGGAGGTGCCGATGGCATCGACATCGCCTTTGGCTGTAGGACTACCGGCAAAGATAATGGGCGGTTGTAATTCTCTGGTCGTCCAGTCGTACACGCTTTTATAGATACAACCGTAGGAAACGATGTATGCGTAGTTACCTGTTGGATGAAAAAAGATCAGGGAGCTGTTATTGGTATTTCCGCCGATTTTAAAGAGTTCCTTGGGTCCGAGTTCGTTGAGGAAAGGGTCAAATACAGCCTTTTTGATGGCTATACCGGCATATCCATTGTAGAACATGTTATTGTGAATGGGGTGTGGGGCGCAGGAATAGGCGGCAGGATCATAGAGATATGGATGTACCCGGCGGTAGTTTTCGGAGCGGAGGGAATAGGCAATGGCGACCTTGGTTCTGGCCGTCAGATTCTGGTTGTCGTCGGTGAGGAATAGGGTATCTGTATTTGCACTCAATGTGGTGGTCTGCATTTTCGTGAAGCCGGCCTGTCCATTGGTAATCAGTGTGGAAACTGTTTTTGTTTGCAAATCTACGCGGCGGACGGCTCTGTCCAGTTCGGTTACGAAGAGTGCATTGCTTTCGGGCTCGTAGGTGATATAGGCTGGATAGGCAAATCTAGCCTCATCAAAATTACCATCTATAATGGATGAATTACCGTTTTCATCCACATTGCCGACAAGGGTGCCGACAGCGGTACTTTTAGCATACTGGAATTCCTCGGGGAAAATGTGTTCAACTGCTTCTCCTGCGCTGCGGGTAATAACCACTTTTACTTTTCCGGAGCTGGTGTACCGCGGGATCATGCAATAAATCTGGCTGCCATTTGACCCAACAACTTTGAGTTCCTGCTCACCAATAAAGACCTTGATTTTGTTGACATCGCTGCCGAAATTACTTCCTTCAATATACAGCCTTGTGCGGACGGCTCCTTTTTTTGGGGCGAAATCGGTAAAAACGGCCTTGCCTGAGATGCCCTTGTCTGGATCTTCACTGGCACCTTCTTTTTCCTTGCAGGAATTAAAAAGGAGACCGAAAATCACAGCTAAGCTGAGGTACATGAAATGCTTTTTATACTTTTTCATCATTCATTCGGTTAAATTCTGCCGATTTTCAAACTACGTGAAGTATGTGTTTGATTTTCTCTAGATTCGCGTTTGTGGACAGCGAGAATTAAGAGTAATCGTGAATTTGGTTTATAAATTGGTTTATCTAATACTGCTAATTTCGGCGAATGCGCAATATCAATCCATTCAATCTTTTGTTGATTTGTCTCAGGCCGCGCGCGCCGCTAATTTGTTAGGATACTGGTATATGCGTTTTTTGCAGCTATTTTTTAATTTTTCTTTGTGTACAGGAGTGCAATAATGGCATTATTTCTGTTGCGTAAATTTGTTTAGAATTCCCATATATTTATTGATACACGAACATTAAATTTTTGTTTATGCCTTTTGATGAGCACCTTTTGCTTTCGGTACTGGAGCAGTCTCCGCTAGCTACGGCTATCTATGATAGTGCGGACTTGAATATTGCCTTTGCCAATCAGGCGATGTTGAATACCTGGCATGCAGACAGCTCGATTATAGGACGTACTTTAAGCGCTTGCTTTCCCAGTTTTGAAAAAGAAGGATTTTCATCTATTTTAAAAAATGTATGGAAAACCGGAATTAGCTATCGGGCCAAGGACACACCTGCCGATATCGTATCCGGGAAAAATATTATCAGACGATACTTTGATTTCGAGTATAAAGCGTTGCTGGATGAGAAGGGAAATACCTATGCTATTTTACATTCGTCGTGGGATGTTACCGAAAGAAAGCTTGCCTATGAGAAAGCCGAAAGCCAGAAGGAGCAAATCTCTTTCAATAGAAAATTGGATCTCCTGTCCAATACGCTTTCCCATGATTTAAAAAATCCCTTGTCTATTTTGAAGATGGGAAACGATATGTTGCGTCAAAAGGATATCACTTTACCGGAACATGTTCAGCAAAAGTGGTATGAAAATATGCGCGGTGCGATAGAGAATATTCAGTCTATCATTAACCAAACGCTGCAGATCAATAAAATACGTGCTGTCAATCCCGTTAAGGAATGTATCGAGATGGATAAGAAACTTGTTGAATGGGTTGCTGAAGCGAAGCTTATTTATCCGGCTTCGCAGCTGGCATTTAGGTTGGGGAATCTCCTCCAGCTGGAAGCAGACTGTAGTGTGGTATATCAGATCTTTTTTAATTTGATCATTAATGCTGTAAAATACGCCAAGCAGACAGAGCAGGATTATCTTGCTATCTATAGTGAAAATACGAGCAAAGGGACTGTCTATTATTTGGAAGATAATGGGATCGGTATTCCGGAAGAAGATTTGGAGCTTGTATTTAAAGCGCATGAGCGTGCGAGCAACACTGTTGAAGCGCAGGGATCGGGAATAGGACTTTCATTGGTAAAGGAGTTGATGGAACGTTTGGACGGTACTGTTAATCTTTCCAGTAAGCTAGGTAAGGGAACGGTTATTCGCTTGTTTTTTCCGCATCATTCATAGGAACTATGGTATACACAGGAACAACTATTTGATATAGTTTTTCGCGTTCATTCTTTAAAATAAAAACAGAGCTACCCATTTTTGGTAGCTCTGTTTTTGTAGTTTTTAATAGCTAAAAAAATTTAAATGCAAGTATATTTGGCAACTTTAGTTTGCCGTTAACGCGACAGCATTCAGTTGTCTTGATGTACCGTCAGGACCCACTGCAACAATATTATCGAATATTACACGTGTACCTGGTACAATTCCACTTAAGGCAGAAGACATGCTTGAACTCAACTGTCCTCCGGATGTCGATAATACGATGGCATCGGCCCGTGGCTTAGCAATGATCATCGTAAACTTGGTTACCCTGAAGGTGGCATCGAAGTCAAAGTTATCCAATTTTGCGAACAGTGCATTTTGCGCTTTAAGGGCCACGGTAGCCATGGAACCACCTGTTTTGCCAGCAAATTTGGCAATGGGGTCTGGAATGCGTTTTACACGAAATTCGGTCGAACTCAATGTCTGTGTTTTTCCAGGTGCTACCTCAGCAGAGACTGAAATATGTGCTGTGCCCGGAGAGCTTACCTTCACATTGTATTTGCCGCCACCAGCACTAGAAATGCTGCCTCCGCTCATGCTGACACGGATTTTATCGGCTGGCGTTCCTGGGGCTGATACAGAAATGGGGTTGTTTACACCGATATATAGTACATTCATCTTGTCGGGTGATACAACGGCCGATGGACGTGCTACTTGATAGGTCTGTACAGGGGTGCGATACTCTTTATATGATCCGTCGGTCTGTTTGACTTTGATCACGCCGGTCCAGGTATAGATTCCTTCACGGCTGGTATTGACTGCATATACCCCTTTTCCATCAACTACTTGAAGTGTCGATCCATTGACCGAGATTGCGGGTTGAGATTTGGAATCGGATGCTGTAAGAAATACTTCTGCTTTGTAGGGCTGGCCCTGTACTAAGTAGGATGTTGGGGCAACAGCAACTGCTGCAAATTTATCTAGATTGACCACCGCCTGATCCATTTTGCCCAAGATAAGTTTAACTACATCAGATTCTGCATTCTGCGCGTCTGTTTGTATTTTCGTTAAAATGGTCATCGCAGCGGTTAAAGGGGTGCCGCTACCGAAATTGATTTCCTCCCATGATTTTTTGCCATTGACGGCTTTTTCTGGATCTTTTGCCTCCAAGGAAAATGATACCATCTTTTGTTCTTCAGGTGTGAGCAGGGCGAGCAATTTTGTGCGCGTAGCATTGATTTTGTCTTTTAACACGGTGCCTTTTTTCTCATTGATCATAAGATTTGGGGAGATGTCTTCGTTTTCACGCTGGGCTAGATCGCCTTTTTCTTCGTCATATCCACCGCCCTGTTTGACAAATTCTTCTTTTAAGGAGGCGATATACTGGTTGAGTTCGCCGATAATTGCCTGAGCTTTTTTTGCCTTGTCATAGATGGGCTTCGCACGTGCGGGCTCTTCTTTCAGTTTGGTGTTTTCAAATGCATTGAACAGTTGCTGTACTGCTGTGCTGACATTCGATTTGGATGTTTCGAGACTGTTGTTGATATTTTTGAATGCATCCAAGATAGAATCCGGTACATTGAGCGCCAATAAGGCGAGCAGGACCAGATAGAGGATGCCTATCATCCTTTGTCTTGGAGTTTCTCTTCCTAATGCCATTGTTTTTGATTTAAGTAATACAAGAATTAATTACACACGCGGCTGATTCATCGCGCTCAACATATTTCCATAGATGGCATTCAAGGCATTGAGGTTTTTCGCAAGTTTGCCTACTTCATCTTTAAATGCTTTGGAGTCATCCAGTGATTCATTGAAGTTTTGCATGGTAAAGCTTAGATTCTCATAAAACTTGTTCATCGATTGTAAATGGGAGGCCGAATCGCGCAATTCGCGTTCGTACATCTCATTCAGCTGGCTTAGGTTTGTTGTCAAACTTTTTACCTGCTGGTGGTAGTTGGACGTATCGCCTGAAGTATTTGACATTGCGACCAGGTTTTCGGATGCTTTTTCGAAGGCGAGGCTTAGGTTGTCAAACTTAGAAGTCGCTGTTCGTAGCTTATTGGTGAATTCTTCTGTTGCTAATGAGACATCAGAAAGCTTGTTTATGGCAGCTACTTTTTCACTAAAGTCACGTAGGCCACGGCCTAGGTTTTCAATGCTTGCTGGTTCGATATTGGCATCGGCAAACATTTTATCTAAAGCTGCAGTTGCTGAGGGGCCGGCCGGCTGGGCGACAACAGTTGTTGCTCTTTGTGGCAGTTCACCATTAAATTTTTCGTCCAATTCAGGATAGACACGGGTCCAGTCGGGCTCGGGTGGGGGCGGATTGAACCCCATTAAAAAGAAAAGGAAAGCCTCTACGCCCAAACCGATTCCTATCATATAATTGGCTGTGGTGCCACCGATATGCAGGATCTTAAACAGTACTCCAATGATGACGATACTTGCTCCCCAGGATATGGCCACATTTAGCCATCTTGAATTGTCTTTTTTCTTGCTCATTTTTTTATTAGTGTTTGGTTTAATTTTCTTGGAAAGTTAATTGTGCTAACCTATTTCCATCATCAATAAACGGTAAATGTGTTTTCTGTAGTATATCTTCTTGCTGATGTACATATTTTGTTAGTTGCCTTGCAATAGGCTGTCTAGACTCAAAAAACATACCAAAAAGAGTTTCCGAGCTGCTGCAAATTTAAACAGAACGATGGTGTTCAAAACCGACATGAGAAGTCTGAATTGATCTTTCTCAAATTAAAGCAAACGTTAGCCCTTCTTAACAGTTATTCTTTCATAAGAATAAAACATAAACACAAAGATAGAACAGCATGATGAACGAAACATTAATTCAACTTTCACAGCAATGGCCTGCCTGGCTCTGGAATATTGCATTAATTCTATTTTCATTTTTAGTAGGTTTTTTGATTAAACTGATTTTTATACCGCTTTTGCGACGACAGGCCATTCAGCAGGAGTCTTACAGTGTGTTCCGTTCCTTTGTCAGAAGATTTAACCGTGTACTGAGTGTTTTTATACCTTTGATTTTATTTAACAGTTTGTTGCCTTTTGCTCAATTTAACGACCGGACGCTGCGTGTGGTGAGTAAAACAAATGAACTTTTGCTGGTGAGTTTCTTTGCACTAGTATTGATACAGGGGATTAAGGTTTTTGAAGACTATCTTTACCATCGTTTTGATATCAACAAAGAGAATAACCTGCGCGAAAGAAAGATCAGAACTCAGATTGTCTTTATCCGAAAAGTGGTTGTTACGCTGATTATTGTGATCTCTCTGGCGATTATTTTGCTAAGTTTTGATAGTATGCAAAAAATTGGTGCTGGTCTGTTGACGGGCGTGGGAGTGGGCGGTATCATCATTGGGTTTGCAGCCCAGAAGTCTCTAGGGAATCTACTGGCAGGCTTTCAGATTGCTTTTACACAGCCCATTCGCATGGACGACGTACTTGTTGTTGAAGGCGAGTGGGGTCGTGTGGAGGAAATTAACCTCACTTATGTGGTTGTTAATATCTGGGACAAGCGCCGCTTGGTATTGCCGATTACTTATTTTATTGAAAAGCCTTTTCAGAATTGGACGCGGACTACTTCTGAGATATTGGGGACTGTATTTATCTATACAGATTTTACTGTACCTGTACAGCTATTACGTGAGAAACTCACAAGCCTACTCAGCGGCCACCCGCTTTGGGATGGTCAGGTCAATGTACTACAGGTGACCGACTTCAAAGAGCGTACCATGGAGATCCGGTGTCTGATGAGCTGCCGCAATTCGGGCCAGGCTTTTGACCTACGCTGTTACATCCGGGAAGAAATGATTGCGTATATCCATACGAACTTCCCTCATACGTTAGCCAAAACGCGGGTGGATTATCAGGAGGGTTTGCACAAAGATTCCTAATTTCTGCGGAGCAGTCGAAGATGATGGTCTCTTGAAAAAATATGCATAATTTGTTTAAGTTTGTTTAAAATGTTAGTGCTAGCGATATGCTGATTTTCTATATTGTAGTCTCGAGTATATTGATTATACTGAGTGTATTGCCCTTTATCCAAAGCCAACACTGGATCTTTCGGGTAGCTGAGTTTGTGAAGTTGCAGCTGTTGGTCTTTCAGGTGCCCGCCCTTGCGTTGGGCTTTTATTTGGTAGGCGATGATCCTTGGATTTGGTGGCTTCAGGGTATACAGATCACTTTGGTTGTATACCATAGCTATATATTGATACGCTATACCAAATTTTGGCGGAGGGAAACGTATCAAAAGGGCGAGGATGCATCGGATAGCATTAAGGTGATCTCTTGTAATGTATTGCAATTCAATACAGCGTATAATCGCTTTATCGAGCTGATTCAGAAGGAGAGGCCACATATTTTTTTGACCATGGAAAGTGATGCTGGATGGGAAAGAGCCCTGCGTGTGTTGGAAAAGGATTACCCTAATTATGAGAAGGTAACATTAGACAATACCTATGGCATGCATTTTTATACTAATCTGAAAATCAATAAAAGTCAGGTACATTATTTTGTAGCTGATGATATTCCTAGTATTGAGGCCGAACTGGAAACTCCTGATGGGTATCGGTTTGTTTTTTTTGCTGTTCATCCACCGCCACCAAGTCCTACAGAAGAAGAAAATAGCAAAGAGCGTGATGGCGATCTGCTCAGTGTGGCGAAACGGGTAAGAGATTATAAAATGCCGGTGGTTGTGACCGGAGATTTTAACAATGTAGCCTGGGCTAAAACTTCACTGTTATTTAAGAAAACCAGCAAATTGATTGACGCACGTATTGGTAGGGGCATTCTATCTACTTTCCATGCCAATTATTGGTTTTTCAGAGTGCCATTGGATCTTTTATTTCACAGTCCAACGGTATTTATCGATAAACTGTTTATTTATCCGTCTGTAGGCTCGGATCATTTTCCAATGGGCTGTTCATTCTTTATCGACCGCTATTCTGAGGAACAAGCTGAGGCGATCGAGCATCTGGAAGCTGGGGATATGGCCGATGTTAAAGAAATGATTGCTGCTGGAAAAGAGGAGGAGAGCGATAATCGAGTTCCTGATGAGGGATAATGAAGTTGCATTTGGAACGGGTTTCTTTTAATGAAAAAAAGGATGGAAGTTGCCGGAAAATGTTTAATTTAACGGTAATAATCAAAATAACCGAATCCAATTTATGGAAAGAGAACATTCTCCCCCTTCGACTTTAGGTTATTTGACTTCAGAGCAGCTGTTGTCGAAAACAATCGATTTTTTGCGTTTTCCGTTGATTGTTGGGGTTGTCTTTATTCATACAGATTTTTCAAACATTATCATTCAAGGCTCGAAGCAGGTTGATTTGCGTCAATTTGCTGTTTTTGCGCAGGTTTTTCTTCTCTTTTCGAAGCTCGTGTTTGAGGTGTGTGTACCTCTTTTCTTTTTTATCTCCGGTTTTCTTTTTTTTTATGGTACAGCGTCTTTCACGTTTTCGGTTTATTTTAATAAGTTACGGAGGCGGGTACATAGTTTGCTGATTCCATATATTTTTTGGAATTTGGCGGTACTACTTTTTTTCTTTTTGGCACAGACTTTTTTTGGAGGCCTTTTGTCGGGTGTCAATAAACCTATAATCCAGTATAATTTGACCGATTGGCTTTGGTCTTTGTGGGACACGTCACATGTGCATGTGAAGGCAGCAAAAAATTTACCTATCAATTCGCCTTTTTGGTTTATCCGTGACCTTATGGTGGTTTTACTGCTATCTCCGATCATTTACTTTTTAATTAGGAAAGTGGGTGTATTTGCCGTACTGATACTTGGGGTAGTCTGGCTTTTCAAACCCTATTTTTATCTGCCTGGATGGAGTACTGTATCCTTTTTTTTCTTTTCGGCAGGGGCTTATTTTAGTTTACATAATAAGAACTTTGTGCTCGTTATGCAGTCATTTTTACCCTGGTCTGTTTTATGTTATGTGCTGCTGATCATAGCAGCATTTTATGGTTTTGGAAAAGGTGGGTGGAGTTATCTGTATTGTGCCAATGTATTATTGGGATTGCTATCTGCGGTTGCAGTGACAGGCTACTTTATTGAAAAGGGTAGCTGGCGGCCAAATCACTTTTTGGTTAGTGCGAGTTTTTTCATATTTGCTTACCACCGTTTGCCGCTGGTCTTTATTATCAAATTTTTGTTTATTCAGGTTAGACCGCAAACGGATGTCGCTCTGCTGTTTTTGTATTTCGTTTGTCCAGTCTGTGTTATTCTTTTGGGCTTATTATTTTTTTGGGTTATAAGCATGCTATTTCCCCGCTTTACTGCTGTTATCTGTGGAGGTAGATTATGAGAAAAAAACTAAGAAAACGGATCGTATTAGCCATCGCAGCTACTATTTTGGTAGGTATTGGACTTTTTTATAGATTTTATTATCTGCAAAGTTCACCATTATTGCGGTCAGAATTTGTCTTTACTGATTTGATCCGGTTGAAAAGTACAGCAGTAAAGAACCAGGGTGCCTCCAATACCTGTTGGTCTTATACTGGGAATTCCTTTCTTGAATCAGAAATGATCCGAATGGGTAAAAACCCTGTGGCGATTTCGCCGCTATTTACGGTCCGGATGGCTTATCTGGAACGTGCGCGGAATTATCTTCGCCTGCATGGTGGATTAAAATTAAACGAGGGCGGGCAGCTTCATGATGTGATGGATATGTTGCGTTTACATGGGGCGATGCCGACAGCTGCCTATACTGGTATTAAAGCGGGGAAAAGCCCGGGGGATTTTAAGCGCATGCGCGCTGTTTTGAATAGCACACTATCTGGGATGGTAAAGACAAGGATATTGAAAAGCAGTTGGGAGCGAGAAATTGATGCTGTGATGGACGACCATCTGGGGAAGTTGCCTGTTCATTTTGACTATCAGGGTAAAGAGTTTACAGCGCGTAGTTTTGCTGATCAGGTTATTGGGATTGATCCAGATCAATATATCCATATTGCTTCCGTTATGACCGCACCTTACTACAAATCTTTTGTGTTTTTGATTCCCGACAATTGGTCTTTCAGTCAATTTTACAATATGCCTATGGAAGATCTATCCACTGTCGTTGATGGGGCTTTAAAAAAAGGTTTTACGGTAGCGTGTACGATCGACATCTCGGAGCCAGGTTTTTCTTGGCCTTATGGCATCGCTTATGTCCCCCAGAAATCAGTGTCAATGATGACAGCGGAAGAAAAGAGGTATCAATTTGTGCGGCCTCAACCTGAACGCAAAGTCGACGCTATGATACGTCAAAGAGCATTTGACGCGTGGGAAACAACAGATGATCATGCACTACATATTATAGGCTTAGCAAAAGATCAACATGGGAGAGCATACTATGTCGCTAAGAATTCTTGGGGCAGGGGCAATGCCTTCCGGGGGATTGTTTACCTCACGAAAGAATATTTTCGCTATAAAAGCACAGCCTTAATGGTTCATCGAGATGCCCTTGATGCGTCTCTGAAAAGCAAATTTTACAATTAGCTGCTTGGATGTCTTTGTTGCAACCTGCTTCGATCTTGATACATGTTTTCTAGGTAAGTTCCTAGGGAGCGGGTGCGTTCGGTATCCACATTGCTAATATACCGTTGAAACATTTGTTCGGTACTATGTCCTGTGGCATCCATCAGCAATGCTGTCGGAATTTTACCATAAAAGTTTGTGGCAAAGCTTCTTCTTCCGATGTGGCTGGTAATTGCATCACATTTTGGGATGAGTTGTTCTGACGCCCGGAATCCTTTGCGCTTCCTTACCTTGACGAGTGTTGTAATGCCTGCAAGGCGTGTCACCTCTTTGATTTGCTCATTATATTTTTGGGCGGTCATTTTGTGAGGGAAACTATGCCCATTATTTGACATAATGATTAATGCAGTAGGGTGAAGTGGGAGTAAGATGTTTTTCTGTGTTTTCTGCTGGGTAAAGGATAAGCAGGGTTTGCCATCAAGAATTTCCATCATATCGAGATTGAAATTCATAAAATCAGAGACACGTTGTCCTGTGTAACAGCTGATTATCAGCCAATCTTTAGCGGCCTTTAGATGGACGGGTACGTCCACATTTTTTATTGTGCTAATTTCGTCTTCATTGAGGCTGATAGCACGGTTTATTTTTCTGACTTTGGGTAGTTCCAATTCGTAAACAAATGTTCTGACGCCTCGTTTCTCCAAAAAATTAAGCACTGTTCGCACAAAATGTATCGTGCGGTGGATGGTGCTTATACTATAGTTTTCAGCTTCACCATATGCAATAAATTGTTGTACAAATAAGCTATTCACTTGCTCTAACATAAGATGTTTCTGCTGAAATCCTTCAAATCGTTTCAATAAACGGAAGAAGACCAGATAGCGTTTGTGTGTGGTTGGGGTAATCAGGTGTATTCGGCTTTTAATAAAATTGTCGACACTTTGCAAGAGCCCTCCTGCTGGCAGTGAGGGTTCGTGGTCTATACAGCATTTTTTGACGAAACGGTTGACTGCCCGTAGGGAAAATTCTTTTTTATTGGACTTTAATTCAGAAAGATACATTGCTATTGAAATCTTTAGTTCGTCCAGCTTTGTATTGAGCTTTTTGAGACTTTTTAAATAAATATTACTGGGTCTTTGTTTTTCTTGATCCCATTGAGACGGCTTAATTTTTAAAGGAGTTTTAATAAGGATTTGCTGTTGTTGCTCGTCAACGAATGCAAGGTAGATGAAAGATATTGAAGTAGGATTCAATAAGATAAAATTAAAAATCATGAGGTAAACTTTTTGCTATTGTCTGAGCATAAAGATACTAGATTATACAGATTAGTCTAATTCAGACTACAATTCTATCTATTCAAATATAACTATTTTTTTTTAACTAATTACAAGATATGCCTTTAAAATAACCATTTGGTCATTGAATGTTTTTAATTGTATAAAATACACGTTGAAAATCAAAAAGTTTTCCACGTATCTTATTTGTAATCAGATTGTAATGTTTTTTTTCTAGTCTGAATTAGACTAATAATTTACAATTAAAATAGCTCATATAAGCTTGTTGAATAAATTAATAGACCGAAATATGAACAGTAAACCGAGATATGTCGCGCCGAAAATTGAGATGCTTTTAATTGTACAGGAAAGTTTTGACAAGACGATAAACATGTATTTCAATAGTAGAGCAAAGTACAGCCAAAGTATAGATTATAAGGCGTCAAATTTATAAAGTAACAATTACCTCCATGGACAAGAAACTAAAACTTGCATTTGTAGATGATAATGTGTTGCACCTAAAAGTAATTGAACATTTGGCCAGGGAAATGGGAAATTATGAGATGTTATATTCTTGTCACAATGGGAAGGAGCTGGTTCATTTCCTTGATAAGAGTATCGATCACCCAGATGTATGCATTCTGGATTTGCATATGCCGGAGATGGATGGTATGGAAACGGCTCGTTTATTACGACGTCGATATCCGATGATTCGTTTATTTGGCTATTCTGCTAGCGAAAGTGCAGATGAAAAAAAGAGATTTCTGGATAGTGGCGTCAAGCTTGTCTTTTCAAAACAATCTCCCCGAAAAATGTTAACATCCATCTATCATTATACCATGCTCTGTGAAAATCTGGATATTATTGATTTTGAGAAAAATTTATTTAGGAAATGGAATTTTGTAAGCCAATTATAGGAAAAGAAGAGCGACAGTTTGATGTGCTTCATCTCGCTGAGTATCGTGGTGAGCAAACTAAAAGGCTACACAATGCGTCGGTATTTTCAATCATTCGAACCTGTTTGCCTGTCCGTATAAAAATTTGTCCCATGTTATATGATTTTGATGCAAACGAACTCATATTTATCGGACCACAATACGAAGTTGAGCTTGCTGAAGCTAATGCTGCTGACGGATATTTGCTGTGGTTCACCGCAGATTTTTACGAAAGGTCCAAAGCTGATACAGAAATACTACATTCGGGATTATTTTTTGGAAATTATCCTTTTCTGTCTATGCGTGAATGCAGATCGGATCTGGTTTTTAAGCGACTCATCGTGGAGCGTTTGAAGGAATGTGCTGCGGATTGTGGAGTGGATATGATGATTGCGCATCACTGCTTTGAATCGTTGTTACTGGATGGGTATCAAAAAATGTTAACGTTGAATACATCGACGTCATCTGTAGAAACTCCTTCCATTCAGTTATTTAACAGATTTTCGATTCTGCTGCATAAGCACTACCGCGAATATACCAGTGTACAATATTATGCAGACCGTCTACATCTTTCGCCACGGAAGTTGACGGAACTGTGTTTGTCAGTTACCGGCAAATCGGCTAAATGTGTGATATCTACTGTGGTGACTCAGCAGGCATTGCGCTATATACAGCATACTGATCTATCGATATCTCAGATTTCTTATGAAATGGGTTTCTCGGATGAGTCGAATTTTCGCAATTTTTTTAAAAGACAGACAGGGAACAATCCGCTTTCCTTTCGTCAGATTTAATTAGGGGAATCTATTCTTGCTTTTTCGACTCTTTTTTAAAGTAGAGGTAAGGACGTTTACTGGCGGGCATTCTTTGAGTTACTTTCGGTAAAGCCTTTTTGTCGAGCAGCCCACTGCCTAAATGTTTCAAAAGTAAGGCGTACAATCTGTCAGTCGTGAAGGTCATCTGATAATCTTTTCTGAAATCAATGATCATTGCATCAATTGTCTTTGGGCTATCAAAATAGTCTGATTCGTGGACGATCTTGGCAATTAAATCACGCTGCTTGCGATGGTATTCGCTTCGATTAACCCTTTCATCCATCGGTAATTTTAAGTGTTTTAATTCTGTACTCGCTGTGTAAGCCTGTTTAAGTCGCTTTAAATGGGACAGGTTTTCTTCTTCGATTTTTAAAGATAAAGCTGGATCAAAAAAGTCTGTAAGGCTAATAGCAAATGGCGTGCAGATTTTTGAAAGACTGTCTACGGATAGCGAGCTCGTTTTGCGGTAAGCACTCCTAATCGTGGATGTGGAAACGTTTGCAAAGCTTGCTAGGCTTTCTATCGTCAATCCAGTTAAATCAATAATTTCAAGTATTCTTTTTGAAATTAATTCTGCTAATTGCTGATCTGATATTTTTCCCATACTTAATCTTTTCTCTGCAATTTTATCTCAAGAGCGTATTATAATACTATTTAGTCAATAAGTTCAATAGGTACACTAGGGTCTAATGTGGCATGTTTTGAAAACTAATGGACAAAGCTAGTTGAATTAAATGAATAACAGCGTGTAAAAATTGGGGATTATCGTGTGTAAATTCCCTATTGTGAAAAGATTCTGGGTATTATAACCATCATTAGCTCTGATTTTGTTATTTCTACAGATTTTTAAAATCTCTTTGGAGGAAAATTTTATATCGATTATTAATATATAATTATTTTCAAAATAGCTATATTTGATTTGTCCATATTATTGAACTTAGTCTATTGTGTTTGAAAAAGCGCTCAAAATTCTATTGCTGTTAAGCACTTATTTTGCTATGCCTGTGTTTAATATGGCATGGGCATCGGGCTATCATGAAATTGAAATTATTTCAGGAGTCGATCCCTTTCACCGTAATATCGAGTCCGCGAGTCGCGATAAGCAGGGGTTTATCTGGTTTGTTGCCGGAAGTGTTCTTTATCGATATGATGGTGTTGCAATAAAGCCTTTCCATGAACTTTATATAGGGCCGTTAGCTTTTACAGAGGTGAACAAACTTACCGCTGATAATCGTGGGAGGCTGTGGTTGGAGACGCGGGATGGTCTGTTTATCTTTGATACCCAGCAATGGCAATTTATCAGGCAAAATGCGTTTTCAAAAGGATTGTGCGGGGAGCATGTTATCGCCATTTTTAACAAGGGTAATACTCTTTATGTGGCCACCCGATCGGGGGTTGTCTGGCAGATTATCGGTTTTAAGAAACGGAAAGTTCTAGAATTTAAACCTGCATTATCGGAGTTGCGGCGGCCGGTGGGGCACTGTATGCTCGCCGATGAAAATAGGCTTTGGTTTGCTTACAACAGCTCACTTTATTGTGTAGACTTAAAAAAGGGTGAAACGCAGCGTTTTCAAATGCCTAAAACGGTATATCAGGGCTTAGATGATATTTTTTTATTGCAAAATGGGCTGTTGTTGCGGAATTATGGTTTAGGTTACATGACTTTTGACGGGCAGCATTTTGCTAAAACTCATCTGAAAGGGCTCCATACAGGCGACATGCGCGATTGGGCGCACTGGTCGTTTGCAGATGGGGAAAAGATTATATTCGTTTTTGGTGACGGCCGTTATTTTGAGTTTAAAAACAACCAAGAAATGACTGCTTTGCGTCAAGATCGGCACGCTATCCGTAAGGATCTGTTTAAGTCTAAACTCAATCAGCTTGATTTCCATGATCATGAGGGCCTTTGTGCTACGGAGCATGGCTTGTATAGCCTGACAAGAATTGCTTTCGACCTGAACTATTGGAACACTGGTACGGCTAGATCAATTGTCAAACAGCAGCATGTGTATTATGTGGGTGGCTATGGGCCGTTGAAATATTTTACACTGAATGACTTCGCTATTCATGAATCGGCTCCGTTGAATAATTATTATGCTTTCCTGCCTTTGAGCCGCGATACGACGCTAGTAGGACTGGAGGGTAATTTTCTTGGTTTGTTGGTGCACGGAAAATTTAGCTCTTTATATTATAAAAAAGCCAAGGGCGTTATCGAGGACTTGTCCACCATGGTGTACAGCCTCTGTCAATATCGGGATGGCAACTATCTGGTGGGGACATCCTGTGGGATTTGGGTTTATGATCGGGATACGGGAATTGTGAGTCCGTTAAGGGATAAAATGGGAAAGCTGGTCGGCATGGGTGAGCGGATCAATTCCATTCAGCTACGGGGACAAATCATCTCCTTCACTACTGAAAATGGTTATTTTGAATATTTAGCGGGTGGACTACGTAAAATCTATCCGAATAAGCGTGAGAAAATCCAGGTATATAGCCATTCCTTTCGGCACAACAAGGTCTATCTGGCAACGAAAGGAAAAGGGCTTGTAGCGATTGATGCTATTACGGGTCAGGTTGACAACTACAACATGCGTATTGGTCTGGCACATAATGTGGTCTATAATATGGCTTGGGTAGATGACTTACTATTTTTGGGAACATTCAGGGGCTTGTCGGTTTGGGACGGTAAAAATTTTTATAATGCTTATGCCATGCACGGTCTTCCATTTGAGGAGTTCAATCAGCCTTCCATATTAGAAGATAGACCGAATGGACAGTTGTTTATCGGTGGGGTATTGGGATGCATTTCCATTAGACCTCAGCAATTTTTGTATAGTTTGAAGCAGCAAACTGTACCGCAACCGGTATTGGGTACAATTTCTATGGGTAGTGGCTCGAGCAATATCATTCGTTCATATACTCCAAATGCTGGTCAGGATACTGTGCTGTTAGACAAGCAAATTGAATTTGTCAACCTCCGGATAGCCAAAATAGATGCTTATAAGCAAAATTACAAAATTTACTTTCGCCTTCGCCCCCTCATAAAATCCTATCAGGAATTGTCGGCATCGGGGGAAATCAGTCTTTCCGATCTGAAAACAGGGGAGTATGAACTTGACGTAAAGACGGTAAGTGACAATGGGCTCAGTGTGAAAAGCAAACGATGGCTTTTTTATAAAAAGCCGAATTTTTATGAGACACAGCTTTTCTATGTGCTGATTACTTTGGGGCTTGGAGTCCTACTTTATATTCTTGCCATTATGCGATCATCCCAACTCAAGAGAGACAAAAAGCTACGGCTGGAACTTGCACGCGATTTGCATGATGAGGTTGGAGGCTTGCTTACTGGAATCGCTATGCAGACAGATCTGATGACGATGGATCAGCAGATTGGAGGTCGACATCGGTCTTTGGAAAAAATTGCAGTTTATAGCCGGGAAGCGGTTCAGACGATGGACGATGTAATCTGGGCGATAGACTCACGCAATAATAGCGCAGGAAGTTTAGAAGACCGGATGAGGTTTTTGGTCTCGCAGATTTTACCCATGCAAGATGTGGATGTACAATTTGATATCAACTTGCACAGTGCTGGACAACTGCCCCAATATGTTCGGCAGAATGTATACCTTATATTTAAAGAGGCTTTACATAATATATCTAAGCACAGTCCCGAGGGGAAAGTGGATGTATTTTTAAAAATTGATGCTCATCAGCTGATTTTAAGACTTTCCAATACCCTGCAATTTACGGGGGGAGCTGCATCGGATACGAGGTACCCTCGGCGTGGTCAGGGGATATCCAACATGAAACGCCGGTCTGAGGCTATAGGTGCTAAATTAGATGTGGAAAGGAGCGGCAGCTATTATCATCTGCAATTAGTTGCGAAGCTGAATGTGAAAAAACTTTTTTTTAACCTATTTAATTGATATGATGCAGCATAATCCTCAATTCTGGATAAGTTTAGGCTTTGCTATGCTTGGGGGATTGTTTTGTGCATCAGGCCTATTATTCCGTCTTTTTCGCTTCATCAAATACCGGGAGGTGGGGGAGTTGCTGCTCTGCGTGGGTGTGATGGCCTTGATCTGGCATGTGTTGATTTATTGCATGATCTATACCGGAGAAATTCAATATTATCCGCGAATTTATAACAAAGGTATTCCTTTTTACTACTTGGTGGGGCCTTGTTTTTATTTCTATGTTTGGCTCAAATTTACGACGAACGCAACTTTGCCGAAATTTTGGATCCTGCATTTATTGCCATTTTTCTTTGGATTGGTTGATATCATCCCTTATGCACTAGCACCTGTAGCGGAACAGAAGCAACTGCTCAAGATGCTTGTGGAGGATATCCCTTTGGGTTTTAAGCACCACTATGGTTTTGTAGATCAGCAATTACATTATATGTTACGATTTGCACTCGCGATAGCCTATGCTATCGGGCAATGGCGGATGTACTATATTTCTGATGCCGCTTCTAAAGCAGTAAAAAGAGAAGTGCTGATTTTTAATTGTGTATACAGTACCTATCTTTTGCTTCAATGTAGTATGGTATTGGCTATTATTTTTAACAGCAGTCAGGAAGCCTATATTCTTAAGAGCCTGGATAAGCTGGTGTGGGTAAGCTTTTGCTTTCTATTGTTTAGTCTGTGGTTTGTAGTGGATGGCATAAAAAAAAAGTAAGTTATTCAACTCATATATACTGATATTATTCTTATGCCGAACACAAAATTTAGATTAGCTATCATTGAAGACCGTATGCCGGTACTTGAATCATTACGTTCTTATTTTGATGATAATAATACGCAATTTGATCTATTGATTGCTGCCCGTGAATTTGATGAGCTGGTGTATGCCGCCTGGAGTCCTGAATGTTTGGATGTGTTGCTTTGTGATATTGGATTACCGAATAAAAGTGGTATCGAAGTGACTTGGTATATAAAGCGTAAGTTTCCGCATATACAGGTGGTCATGTTTACTGTGTTTGATGATAAGGAACATATCTTTCAGGCACTTTGTGCGGGTGCGTCCGGTTATCTGCTTAAAAGTACGCCTTTACCTGAGATGGAACAATTGTTGGTGGAAGTGATGAAAGGAGGCTCTGTGATGAGTCCGCAGGTGGCTCGGCTTGTAATTTCCCATTTTAACCCTGCACTCGACCATAAAATTGATTATCGGCATCGGGAACAGCTTACTCCGCGTGAGATCGAAATTGTTTCTCTGTTGCAACAAGGATATACCTATAAAAAAGTTGCTGAAACTGCGTTCATAAGCGTGGATACGGTAAAATTTCACATTAGAAATATCTATGGAAAATTACAAGTCAACAGTAGGTCCGAGCTTATGCTGAAATATAATAAGCCAATTTGACGGTTATTTTTTTCTGAAAAACCACCCGAATGGGTAGGTAAATACTTTGCTTGTATTTTTAAGTTTGTGATGCCATTTTAAAGCAACTTAATCTATTTAATTAAAAGTATGCAAATTCATGATGTCAAACCTAAGCAAACCAGGGTGTTTTCGGTATTGCATGCAGATAGCGATCTGCTTATGCGAAAAATAATTTCCAATGTTTTTTCTAACGAAGCATTTCAGCTGGATTCTGCTGCGAATGGAAAGGAAGCATTCGCTCTTTTGGAAGCGCGGGATTATCAGTATGATATTATCATTACCGAAATGCATATGCAATATGCAAACGGGTATGAGATTATCAATAAGGTGATGAAAGAATCTCCTCGGACGCGGACAATTATCACATCGAACATGAGCTACCTTCATATCCGTGAAGGGCTGGAGATTGTGCGGGAAGACTGTTTTAAAAAGCCACTCGTGGTGGGCAAACTACTCGAGCGGGTGAAGCATATCATGGGGGGAGATCCGGAGGTCATTCCTGCACCTGAGATGTGCTACAAATCGACCGAGGTGAATCAAATAAGGTTGGAAACTTGTGATGAAGCGCAAGAACTAATGGATGTGCCCGTATCAGGAAATGTACAAGATATAGTAAATGTGCAAGAGTTAGCTCCTGTATTGGAGCTTCTGGCAGAGCAGGATTTCGTTCATGTACAGGAGCGGTTGGATGCGCAAGAAGCTGTCATGAGTGAGCTTTTTGTGGCTGAATTTGTGGCGAAGGAAGAAACTTTAGCTATAGATGTCGCTACAGAGCCGCATGTTCTGCTTGCTTTTGAGCCGAAAGCACAGGTGACTTCAGGTAGAAGATGGTGGTAAAATAACGCTTATATACGAAAAATTATATGTATACAATACAGTCTTTCTCAAGCCTGATGCAGGCGACCAATTCACCATTGGTAAATACGGCCAACTCGCTATTGACGGGATTAAAAATAAGGATGGGCGAGCAATGGTATATATGTGGTAAATTGGCCCTAAACGAAGGGAACAGCCCAAGGAGGCCATTAAATGCATCTCCGGACTCATTGGAATGCCAATTGCTTTTTAAAGCAGCAATTTTGTCGAGCGGTGTGAGTGCCAACACCCCGCTGATGGTTACCGTAGGCCTGCCCAATAGTACCTACCGCCTGTATCGGGAAACTGCAGAACAAACGCTTCGTGGAAAGCATATCATCCAGTCGGATCCTGGAGTGTATGGTGAGGAGGGATCTGGCACGTTGCCGATAGATGTTACACAGGTGGATGTATTGCCTGAGATTGTGAGCTGTATGGTAGCCCTGCGCAGAGGTGAAAGCTGTGAAAGGGGTGCTTTTTTTATTTTTAGCTTTGGCTTTGGGACATTGGAAACAGGGTTGAGTACAGATGAGGGCGTGGTGGAAAATGCTATGGGAAGTGCTCCGGGGATGCATTATGCTGTTAATATACTACGCGAACAACTTCAGCAGACTCATGATTTATCCTTCCAGAGCATGCAGCAACTTGATGAGGCTTTTCGAAATGGCTATCTCTATATCAACCGCAGAAAGTATGATTTGCAAGAATTGCGTAAAAAAGCTATACAGACGTATTATGCTGAAATTGTTTCACCCGCTTTAGGAGAGGTGGTCAATGATAGAAACCTCGCTAAATCAAATCGCATATTTTTATGTGGGGGCGGTGCCCACTATGGCGATCTGATCGACTGCATTTTGGAAGAGTTTGGCGATATTGCAGGGGTTAAAATTGTCGAGCATCCAGAGTCGCTGGCTGTCAAGGGTTATCTGCTGAACTCCATGCGTTACATTCAGGATCAGTCCAAACTGCCGATGGGTATTGATATTGGGAATATCCAAACACGTGTAGCCCTAGCTGAAAACTAAGGTATGACGGTAGACCAAACATTTATTGCAGTAATTCAGGGGATTGTGGTCACTTCCTTTATTGGAACTTTTGTTGCTTATGCAGTGATTATGATTCTTCGTTTTCGAACAGCAAAAGCACAGCGTCGTCAGGATAAGCTGGACCAGCTGATTGAAGATCGTATCTTGCCGCAGTTTATCCAGGAAATGGGCACAGAAAGTGTACAGGTGTCCATTGACCAGTCCGTTTTGGATGAGCTTGCGCTGATGGACAAAGGGAACCGTCAAACCCTAATTGATACCTTGATCCGGCTTCGATGGCATGTGGCCGGAACAAATGCGCTGATGCTGCATCGCATTTATGTTTTACTTGGGCTGAATCTGGATTCGCTCCAAAAGATGAAATCGCGGAAATGGTACCGCAATGTTCAGGGGTTACACGAACTGACGCTTATGGACTATGCGATTTCGGACATTGATATTCTCCGATTCAATCTGAGTGAAGTGTCTGAGCTGCGTTCTGCAGCCCGAAGCGCATTTATGCGTTTTAGTAAAAATGAACCTTTTCGCTTTTTTGATGAAGTTCGGGATCCATTGAGTATCTGGGAATTGATTGGATTTTTTCGGATTCTCGAACAATCCCGCGATACGGTAAAATCAAACTTTGCAAATTGGATCCGTTATTCGCGCAATAAAACGGTTGTTATTTGTTGTATGAAGCTTGCGGCACACGAGCAGAGTGTGGAGGCTATCGATAGTATTGAAGGTTTGCTGAATGTGAACGATCATAGCTTGCGCTCGCATGCCATCAATGCGCTGGGACATTTAAGAGCTGTGCATACACAAGAAATACTGATAAAAATGTATCCTAATCAGCCGGTAGACTGCCAGTGCGAAATCCTGTTTTCACTTGGCATGTTCCGGACGCCACGAGCGATGGAATTTCTGACGGAACAATTTCAGTCGGCCTTTGATTTTGAAATCGAAAATCATGTTGCGGCAATACTCGCCCGGTTAGTTCGCAACAATCAATTGGTATGGAATCCGCTCAATTTGCCTTCCCGCAAACAGCGTATTCTAAACTATTATCTGCACGAACAATAACTTATACGATATGATCCAAGACATAATTGACGTTTTCCAACTTTTTATATTTTCCTACAGTAGCCTGACCATGGTGATCTACGTCATCATGGCGGTGCTATCGTATAAGGGAATTATGCTGTATAGGCGTAAAAATAGAGAGCATTATACGCAAAATGTGATTTCGAGTCCACTCTCGCCCGGGATTTCGGTCATTGCCCCGGCTTACAACGAGGGTTTGACGATCATAGATAATGTTTATGCGTTAATGCATCTGAATTATCCTTTGTACGAAGTCATTATTGTTAATGACGGTAGCACGGATGATACCTTGGAGAAGTTGGTGGCGCATTTTGAACTTAGGGAGGTAGATCTGCCCTACAATGAAAAGATCAAGACGAAAACTGTGAAGCGTTTTTTTCGCTCTACTGAGCGCGCTTATGAAAAGCTGCTAGTCATTGATAAGGCGAATGGAAAAGGCAAAGCAGACGCTTCGAATGCAGGTATCAATGCCTCAAAATTTGATTATTTTCTCTGTACAGATGTGGATTGCATTCTGCATGAAGATACTCTTTCCAGGCTTATGCGCCCCATTTTAGACGAAAAGAGCCGGAGCCGCTTAAAAGACATTCAGGTAATTCCCGATACGGGGTATATCCATGTGGAGAACAATCAACGCCGTGTCATTGCAGTGGGTGCACCCTTGCGAATGATCAATTCTTCTGAAGTGGATAATGGTGTGATCACCCGTTTTAAACCGCCCCATAAGGTGCTCCCACGTTTTCAGGAGCTGGAATACATTCGGGCTTACCTGCTTTCTAAAATGGCTTGGAGTTCAATTAATTGTGTTCCAAATGTTTCGGGGGGACTTGGTCTTTTTGATAAACATATTGCGGTTAAGGTTGGTGGGTATGATCCACGTTCATTTGCGGAAGACATTGATATGGTGACCCGCATGAGTGTTTATATGATACAGAATAATCACAAATATGCAATTCGCTATATTCCGGTCTCACTTTGTTGG
The DNA here is from genome assembly GCF_002325125.1 of Sphingobacterium sp. UBA1498. NCBI lineage: Bacteria > Pseudomonadati > Bacteroidota > Sphingobacteriia > Sphingobacteriales > Sphingobacteriaceae > Sphingobacterium > Sphingobacterium sp. UBA1498. The sequence continues at coordinate 85,766 of NZ_DCRG01000004.1, read as the reverse complement.
ACTGAAGGTCCCCAAACCTTACCGGTTTTTAGCCGGCAACGTGTACGCTGGGCACGGGGACTGATCCAGATCATGCTGCTTCATCGGCATGTTTTGTTTAATTTTAAATTTAAAAGGCTCGGTCTTATCGTCTTTCCTTACAACTTTTTATTTGAATTTTTGGCGCCTATATTCGAAGTATTGGGATTATTGTTTTACATCTATCTTATTGTTATCGGTGCGATTAATTGGGAAAATACATTTACATTACTGGCTTTTCTTTATATGTTTTCTGTACTGGTAAGTTCGATTGCTGTGCTGTGGGATCAATTAATTGAAAGGCATTATCGGAATACAGGTGAGGTGATTGGACTTTGCCTCACGGCATTTGCCGAGCCGTTTATTTATCATCCGCTCATCGTTTTTTTTAGTATCAAAGGCTATATTCAGTCGATGTTCCGACAAAAGCTGGTATGGGGGAATATGCAGCGTAAAGGTTTTGCAAACCAAAAATCGACCGTCAAAAATCAAGTTTAAGCTACCATGAATTTCCGTTATCCTATTTTTATTCTTTTGCTACTGTCGACTCAGTTGTTGCGAGCACAGACCTGGAATTCTGTACGTGCCGAAAAATTGTACCAACAGGCTGTTATAGAAATTAAATCTTCCCAACAGCATAAGGCATTAAAGTCACTGGAAGATGCAATAAAGCTAAATCCGGCGCATATTGATGCGCAGGTTCAACTTGCTCGTATTTATATGGCCCAGAAACGCTATGATCAGTCCATTCGTACGGCACAGCTGGTACTGCGCGCGTCGCCTGGATATGAAGATGTATATTATTATATCATTGGTTCTTATTTATCGAAAAATAGACCTGGGGAAGCCTTGCGGTACGTCGAAATGGGATTGTCGCGTTTTGCTGCCAACAAAGATTTCGGAATCAAAAAGCTCAATATATTGGATATGCTCAAGCGCTATCAGGATGGAGACTCTTGGGCGGAGGTGCTTATGCGGCGGTTTCCGACTGATCGGAACGTAAGGCTCGCGATGGCAGGGCATTATGAAGCAAAAGCGGACTGGTATAAAGGGAATAGAATGGATAATCTGGCCAATTCTTATTATGAAAAGGCGCTCGAGCTTGCACCAAAGAATACTGATCTCATTGAAAAAATGAACAACCTTGTATCTCAGGGTGGCGACTACGACGCTCGTATTGCCAGGGTAAATGCGCTATTGAACAGCGACAGTAAATCGTACAATGCGCTATTTCAAAAGCTCAGCCTATTACAGGAATCACATCGTTATGCTGAGGCTTTAGATGTGCTTCGCGTGATCTTACGCTATTATCCTAAAGATAAAAAAGCCCTTGACCTCAACAATAGTTTACGAAAAGAAGCCGCTGGTTATTATCAGAATACGGATACTTATGCGCTTTACCAGTCGATTTTGGATCAGAATCCGGGAGATCGCGAAGCCTTGGAAAAGGTAGTTGGCATTGCTGCTTCTCGTGGGGAGACGACGCAGGCGCTGTATTGGGTAGACCGTGCCTTACAACGAAATATAGGTGATCGTGTACTGCTACGTCGAAAAATGGATTTCGAATATCAGTTGCACCGTTATCAAGCCGCGGCAGATATTGCTGTTAAGCTTTATGGAAACAATAGCGATAAAGCTTTCCGGTCGGAAGCCATACAGATGATCAACGCCTGTGGTCATTATTACCTGCAACAGCAACAAGCGGATAGCGCCATGGTTTACTATGATCGTACGCTTGGGCTGGAACCTAAGAATATGGCTGCTCTGCAAGGACGTATTTCGGCGCTCCTTGTTCAAAATAATATGGCGGAGGCCTTGCGGGAGCTGGACCAAGCGATCAGTTATTATCCCAACGATATCGATTTGCAGTTGAAAAAGGCCGGTTTTCTGGCGCAGTCCGGTAAAATACAACAAGCTGTGGCTTTAAGTGAAAAATTGTACGTCCGATATCCCGAGAATTCGAAACTTAAATCACTTTACCTGGAACAACAGTTGGCCGCAGCCAATGCCTGTATACTCGTTGAGGAGTACGGTGAAGCGGAAACGCATCTTCGCCAACTGCTGGGTGAAGATCCTGATAATAAAGAAGCCCTACACTACCTGTCTAATATTCTTGACCTTAGACGACGCTATCCGGAAGCTTTGCTCGTTGTCCAGCGGTCCCTGCAAAGTTATCCGGGTGACCGTGACTTTCTTCAGAAGAAAGCTTCTATACTCTACAACAGTGCACAGTATATGGCAGCTGCTGAGGTTGCCACCATGCTTCGGACAGAATATCCCTACAATCAAAAATATCGTGGTATGGTACAGGACGCCTGGATGGCGGCTGGATTGGTTTTTCAAAAAAAGGCATTGGTCGATAGCGCGATTTTCTGTTACAACCGCGTGCTGGAGGGGAACCGGACAGATTCGCTCGCCCACATGAATAAAATAGGTCTGTTGATGGGAAAAGGAGATTTTGCGTATGCCCTGCGTTGTGTGGATACGGCGTTACAGCGTTTTGAATATGCCGAACCTTTTCTACTAAAAAAGGTAATTGTACTTGATAGTTTAGGGCGATTTGCTGAGGCTGCTCAGTATGCCGACACCCTTTCCAAGCGCTTCGATCAGCGAAAACATAGGGAATATGCTGCTTTTTTGCGCAGTAAGACTATGCAGCACGCTTTTGGACTTTCTTTGCTGAACAGCTCCTTTTCGGGTGTTGATGATAATCCGGCGCCTCCTGCTTACCGTATTGCAACTTTATATTACACCCGTCGTTTGTCGCCAAAAATAAGTTATGGTGCACAGCTATTATTCACAGGAAGGCAATCGGGTACGGGAATTATGGGCGAGGGAGACCTGACATATACGGCGAGTAAATTGCTTTACTGGAAGGCTTCGATCGGTATTTCCAACAATGTGTTGCTTCCTAAATATAGGTTAGCCTACTCGCTTTACCGGCAGTTGGGAAAAGGTTTTGAAGGGGAGATTGGTACTCGTTTTCTCGAAGTTGTGGAGGTCAAAGCTTTATCCCTTGTGGCGGGTGTGAGTAAAAGTTTTGCCCCTTTTCTGCTAAATGCAAGAATATTTGCCATCAAGGAAGAGAAGGATTTTTACCTAGCTTTTCAGGCTGGCGCAAAATATGAGCTTACTGAGGCTGATTTATTACAGGCAAATTTTGGAATGGGAACGTCGCCTGATGACAGAAGCAGGCTTATTCTATTACCTGAATTGGGTGGTGTTATGAGCCGAAGTTTAGGGGCAGGGTATAGGCGTACGATAAACTATCGCACTTCCTTAGGTCTCAATGGTACTTATACGAGTCAAAAAATTGGTACGGCAACATTCCGTAATCAATATGATCTACTGTTGGCTTTACAGGTGAAATTTTAACTCTAGCCGATAATTGAACAATGAATGGTACAATTTTAATTTTAGGTGCCGAAGGGTACTTGGGTTGGCCGTTGGCCATGAAAGTTGCCCTGCATCATCCTGACCAAAAAATTATATTGCTAGATAATGGCTGGCGCAAAAGCACGGTTGCCCATCTGGGATTTGGTCCTTGGCTGCAGATTGGAGACCTTTCCAGTCGTATTGAAGCATTTGGCCGAAAGTACGGTTTAGGGAACATGTGCGGTGTGCATATTGATGTTTGTACGGATGAATTGACGGATCTGATTCGTCGCGAAAGACCGCATACGATCTATCACTTGGCTCAACAGTGTTCGGCCAGTTACTCGATGTTGGGGTTACAACAAGCGCTTTACACGATACGAAACAATGAAGAAGGTAATATGCGTCTGCTTTGGGCAGTACGTGAATATGTTCCGGAAGCGCATATCATTAAGCTTGGGTCTTTTGGCGAATATGCTAAGGGTGGGTTACCAATAGCTGAGGGGTACTTTAAGCCGGGTTATAAAGGACAGCTTGCTTCCACGCCATTGCCTTACCCCAGAGCGGCCAATGATATTTATCATGTTTCGAAAATCAATGATTCAAATTATGTGGCAATGGCTGCACGTACCTGGGGGCTTCGTATCACCGAGGTAATGCAAGCAACAGTTTTTGGTCTGTTAACGGCAGAAATGGATGCTTCGCCAGATCTATTTACTCGTTTTGATTATGATCCGATATTTGGGACTGTAGCCAACCGTTTTATCGCGCAGGCAGCTTCTGGGGCTCCGATGACAGTATACGGAAGTGGAAAGCAACGTACAGGGCTGATGGCTCTGACCGATGCGGTTAACTCGCTGGCCCGATTTGTGAAAGATATTCCATCGCTGGGCGAGCACCGTGTGGTGAATCATGTTACAGAAACGCACTATTCCATTCTTGAACTTGCCCAGGATATTGGTGACATCGCTGGGGCTATGGGTTTGGATCCTGCGATTTCTTTTGTAGCTGATCTTCGGGGAGAAAGTGCTGTTAAAAAGGCTGTATATACGATTGAAACAAGCTTGCAGGGAAGTAGTTTATATCATAGCAATTTTCCTACGGTAATTGAACAATCCATCTGTCTTTTGCAACAGTATAATAATAGGCTTCAATCGCATCATTTTACACCGCATAGATCCTGGAACGAACATGTTTATGGGCGAAATTGTTGTTCCGAAACGCAAGGTCTGGCAAAAAAAATAGCGGATGAAGCGTATTGGGATCAGATCAGAGTGAATATATTTCCTTCGACCAAGGTAAATCTGAATCCGGGCTGCCTGGCTACCTTGCCTCAGGATCAGCTCGAAACGATTAGTTATCAGGTCAATGGTAGTCCACTCGCTTTATATGCTTTGGGAAGGGAAGCTTTTGATTCCATACAAGATGAATGTGCGCAATTGTTTCCATCTGATGGATATCGCTGTAATGTGACTTCTAGCACATCTCAGATGATGAATTTATTGGCATTGGCGCTTTTACGAAGACTTCGAGTGGATGGGAAGGGAAGTTTTCAGGTACTGACGAGTGAGCATGAACATCCGGGGGGGATTGGCCCCTTTGAACAATTGCCAGAATATCAGCTCACTTATGTATCTGATGTTATCCTTAATGATGCTGCGGAATTTGAGCGATTTTTGCACGAGATGAAACCAGATGTCGTTTTCTTGTCGCATGTCTATTATCCTACAGGACAACTGATGCAGGATAAGCAGCGTCTGAGCAGTATAAAAAGGGTTGTCCCGAATGCAATTCTAATTCTTGATATTGCTCAGTCATTGGGTATTCAGCAACTTCCTTTTGGGGATGCTGATGTGTTGATCGGAAGTACACATAAATGGCTACACGGTCCTTTGGGAGGAGGCTTAGCTTGGTTCAAAGAGGAATTTGCACGTTGGCTGGGCGCTTTATACTGGAATAAGCAGCATCTTTTTGAACATCCGCAAACACATGGCTTCAGTATTCCAGGGGGGCAGGATTTCTTATTGTATGAAAGGTTGAGGAAAAGTCTAAAGCGTTATGGGGAAATTGGACCAAAAGCTATTTTCGATCGTAGTACCTATCTGGCGACTTATTTTAAAAGTGAGCTTGACAGTATTCTGAACGATGCAGACATTACGCATTGTTTTAAGGGTGATGATGTATCTCCGGTCGTATGTCTGTTTTTGTCCGCTTATGATCCTTATCCGCTATACGAATTTTTGAGAAAGAAAGAAATCCATATAAAATGCATTAAGCATTGTATTATAGAGGGGCAATCTGGGCATTTGCTCCGGTTTGGAATACCTTATTATGAAAACTTGCGCCGGCTGCGCATGGTGCTTGATACGATAGCTTCTTTTGTGCACTGTGTTGTTATGGACAAGCGGGCGGAAGATTTTGTTGTTTAGTTTAATGACAAATGATGAAAGATACGAATTATAGACTGAGCTTGTTCATTGTTGTTGCTGTGTTTTTAATCAGCAGCTGTATGGCACAGCAACTGGACATTGTACGGGATAGGAAAGCTGAAACTGAAATTGTTATTTCTGAGCATCCCTCAGTTTTGGAGCGTAAAGCTGCGCAGGTACTACAGGATTATGTCAAACGAATTACTGGCGCAGAGTTAGCGATATTGTCGAGCCCTTCTGGGACGAAAAAACACGTAGTATATATAGGGAATACTTTTTATCAGGAGGCGATGGGAAAGAAGGTTGTGCTTGGTCGGGAAGGTTTTGAAATTATTGTTCGGGAAGGTCAGATTTACCTAACAGGAGGTTCAGGGAAAGGTTTACTTTATGGTGTATATGAGCTTATTGAAAAACAGTTTGGTGCACGGAAATATGATCAAGGGCCAGCTTGGGTTCCTAAGCGGTCGAACCTGTCGCTTCCTCTGAATTTCCATTTTTGCTATGAGCCGCCACTACGTTATCGGGAATCCTATTATCCGGCTTCTGCCGATGGTGAATACTTGGATTGGCATCATTTGCATCGATTTGAAGATCTGTGGGGTTTATGGGGACATTCATTTTTTAAAATTATACCACCAGAAAAGTATTTTCGTCAACACCCTGAATTTTTCGCTTTCACAAATGGAAAGCGTAGTGCAACGCAACTCTGCCTAACAAATCATGAAGTGCAGAAAATTGCAATCAATTATTTACGTCAGGCCATTGCCGATAACCCTGATGCGGTCTATTGGTCTATAGCGCCAATGGATGGAAAAGGTTACTGTACCTGTGATCGCTGTACAAAGGTTGATCAGGAGGAGGGAGGGCCTCAGGGTACGCTGATCCGATTCGTGAATGGAGTGGCAGCCCAATTTCCGGACAGGTATTTTACAACGTTAGCCTATGGCTATACTGCAGAAGCTCCCAAAATTACAAGGCCATCTTCCAATGTTTATGTGATGTTGAGTACCATAGATGCAACGCGGGAGCGGGGGTTGGGGGATAATCCCACAGCTACATCTTTTCGGAGGCAGCTCAACGACTGGTCAAAAATTTCTTCTAATATTTTTGTGTGGGATTATACTACGCAATTTACAGCGTATTTAAATCCTTTTCCGATGTACGATCATTATCAGTCCAATATTGCCTTTATGAATCAGCATGGTGTGAAAGGTGTTTTTGAGCACGGATCAGGACATACGCTGGGTGATATGTCTGCGTATGCGAGTTATGTGCAGGCTAAGAGTCTGTGGAATCCTGAGCTGGATCCGATTGAGGTTGAAAATGATTTTCTGGAGGGGTATTATGGTCCAGCTACAAAAAGTGTTAAAAAGTATCTCAATCAGCTATTGAATGCACGAAATACGAGTCGCTCGACTCTCGATATATACGGTAACCCGATTCTTTCTCGCCGTGGATATCTAGGGCCGGAAAAGATGAGAATGTATAAAGATCTCTTAGAGGACGGGCGGAAAGCTGTAATTGGAGATCCAAAATTTTTAAGTCGAATCGATTTGATTACTCTAGGGTTAGAATATGCTTCTTTGGAGCAGGCAAAGGCATATGGTGATCATCCGCTCGGCTTTTTAACCAGCAAAGCCGATGGTCAATGGATCGTCAATCCCAACTGGATTAAGCGGATTGATCTGTTTTTGGACTGTGCACTTCGCGGTGGAGCTGTCGAGTTGGCTGAAGTCAACGGCAGCCTCGATCAATATCGGAAGCAATGGTTAACACTATTAGATAAACCCTATCTGCCGTCCTTGCTGCAGGGTGTACATCCCTTTTTCAAACCGCTATTTTTGCAGGATTTCCCCGCTAACGGAAAAATAACATTGAATGATGGACTATCTGGTACGATCGATTACAATTACAATTGGCTCTTGTTTGATGGCAAGGATGTGGAAATTATCTTTCCTTTCTCGCGGGAAACACAGCCCGCGCAGGTTCATCTTAATTTTCTGTTGGATCCAGCACATTATCTTTTTCTGCCGGATGAAGTAAAGGTGGAGAGTTCAAACGATAATATATCTTATGTGCGCATCGGAACACATAAGATCGATTCCAGTGTAATCCGTGAAGGTCCAATTTGTTACCCCGTTTCATTTGGATTGAAAACGCAACCTGCACGTTTTTTAAAGGTAAAACTTTCTTTTTCACAAGAATTTCCATCTTGGTTTGAAGGTTCTAGGCATCGTAAGCCGCTTTTTGCTATAGATGAAATTCGTGCGAGTGATTAGATGTAGCTGGGCTAAAATTTATTTAACCGCTAGATTTCCCTAAGAAAAGTTATAATTTCATTAGGGAAAAGTTTTCTGCTTGGGGTATTTTGTATTTAGAATTTGATCAGTTGGATGTATGTAAAGGCAGGTGCTGTACAGGTTGGTGAAAAATAAATGGGGCGAACGCCTTCGCCCCATTCTATCCATTAATATTATCAAGTCGAACGCAAAAAAAATGACTTGATGGCCCAAATTTAAAAAAATAATATGGAATTGCTCCTGTTAAAAAATGCTAAAATCATGTGAAAATTTGCCAAGTAGTTTAAGTACTACATTTTTCAAAAAAAAGACGGCTAGAATTTCTAGCCGTCTTTGTCTGGTTGCCGAAGCTTCAAAAATTATTATATGCTTATAATTTTTAGTTTGTGCGTACGCAGCGAACATTCTTAAATGATGTACTCAATACATTTGCTCCTAATGCACTCACACCATTGAGAAGTTGTCCTGTATTGTTTGCCATATGGAATCTAGTACCTAATGCCAGTGGAATCAATGTTAATCCCCGGCCGGCATTACCATAATATCCCCAGGTGCCCGCGCCTACTAAGCCGACGATATTTGTACCTTGTTCATTTGTCCAAAGCGTTGTTGCTCTGCCGTAACTATCAAGTAAGGGTAGATTCAAGTTTGCCACTTGGAAGTTTGCAATATCAACACTAAGATCATTCAAACCAACATTTGCTAAACCTCCGTTTCCAAGTAGGGGCAAGATATTGACATTTGATATCTCACCATTGTAGTAGAAGCGCAATCTATTAGAAGCGCTATTTACGTCGCCAAAGGCATTGGATCCTGAAGTAGGAGCTCCATTTGCGCCAGATGCTAGTGTGTATTGACCGTAATTGTATGGACTAGATGGTGTTAAAGATGAATTCGGCGCTGCAGTATTTACCAGCGAAGATGTTGCATTTGTCAACAGGTTCGTAATTATATTTGCAAGTCCTGTAACTCCTGTTGCATCAACCACCTGGCCCAGGCCTCCTAATGCACCCGTGAGTTGATTTACTTCAATATCCCCGCGAACCATATTGGTAAAGTCTGCTTTAGAAGGTTGTTTCCAGAGACCTGCGGGATATACCAAGGCGCAAGGATCACCATTATTGGTGGTGGTCGTCGCAAATTGTCCGGGAACAATACTTCCAAAAGCGAAATATCCATTAGCCCTAGCCGTCAATTGATTATTTGCATAGAACGCGTAGTTGCGACCATTGCCATTGTTGCCTCTGTAAAACAGGTTAGACCGCGCCCATTTTACAGTTCGGCCCCCGTAATTTGTGACTAATGGAGATTCCACCACGTTCAACAACAAGCGATGACTGTTTCCTAGTTGCGGTGTTACCGAAAAGGGGAAGTTAGAAGCGGTAGCAAAATAGGTGCGAGCTAGGCTTCCGTCGACATGGCTAATGTTTAAATTTTGGACTTGTACATTAATTGCATTTTGTGCAGCAGTAGATGCTGTATACACGTAAGCAATTTTTGAATCATTAAATGCCGGATCGATGTTTGTAAAGTTAGCGTAAGTTAACGTTGGGGTGAAGCTCGCGCCTGCTGTGATAGTTCCATCAAGCAATGCAATGCTACCTGTGGCTAAGTTTAATCCGGTAACATTGACTGTAGGATTACCTGTGATATTACCAAAAACCCCTTTGGTGTTCAATTCAATTCCGATACGTGAAAACTTATGGCTGAATTGGATATTGATGTTTGAATTAGTCGCCAGATTTACTGTTCCGGAAGCATAAAGCACATCTTTATTTTGTGCAAGGGCAATCGATCCATTTGTTGGTGTAAGTGCAGGTTGATCGTTATCTGAAGTGTTGTAAGAAAGGGCTATCCATGTATAAGATGTGGCGGAATTAAGCCCTTCGATAGTACCTGCTGTACCTGCTACCAGCTGTTTGGCTGTAACCAGCGTTGTTCCCGAATAGATATAGACAACATATTTTGTACCTGATACCATATTTTCAGTGGCGCCAGGGGCGACATCCGCGGCTAATCCGCCAGATCGCTTTACCGCTATCGCATCATTGGTAATGGTTGGTAAATTGTTGTCAGTGGAAACAACCATGTCTACATCGGAAAATGAATGGATTTTGCTCGTCGTTGTGCTCGGTTTCGCCGAGCCAACTTTTACTGTGCCATCATTGCCGCTGGTTTTGATGCCTCCCACCGCGACAGTGAGGACATTTGTCTTGTTGTCGACATTTTCAGTCTTGTTGTCCTTGGAGCAACTCGTGATTAATGTACCGGGGATTGCTAGCATTGCCATCGCAACAACCCAGTGAGCTCTTTTAGTCAGATGAAATCTCATTTTAGTGCTTTTTCGTGTTGTTAAGTAATGTGATGATCATACGTTAAGCACCCTCTCCGGTAGTAGTACCGTCTGGACCTGCTCCCCAACCGTCGGTTTGTGGTGTTGAACCTGGTTGTGCCTGAGAACCTGCAGCAATGCCTTGCTCAAGTTCAACTACGTGCTCTTTAATGGACGGAGCTACGTACATTTTTTTTGCGTTCTTATTCATGATGATATTATTTGGATATTCCGCACTATTGTCAGTGCGGGTTTAAATTTAATGGACAATTTAACCCTGATATCTTCAGAAATGCCTAGGATCTAAGAGCTTGCCTTTGCGTATAGGCAATTATATTGCTATTCTAGCCTGGGTATTTCTAGTTATTTTTCTGTTTTTTTGGTTTCTAATTTAATTGTTAATACTTTAATTGCTTATATGTTAGTTATACTTTTTTTGAATTGAATTGTAATATTACGACTTAATATCAACTTGTGCAAAAAAAAATTGTAAACTTTTTATAAATCTCTGTTGGTTGTGCAATAAAACAACTTTCTTCATCGTTATGTATGTATCTGTTATTTGTGATAAATTATTGTTTTAAGGCAATATGTCTTCGTTTTAAACAGATATGGCTAGCTTTCTATATGCTAACTTTCCATTGAACAACTTGTTTTAATGTTTTGTTTGGAGCTTTGTTGATTTATTTTAACCTATTTGTTTTTCTGTAATTAATTTGTTTTAACATTAATGCTTTTTTAAACGCTTTGAGCTTTTTTTTTCTGTAATTGTAGAAATGTATTTCTTTTATTGATATTTTTAGGTCGTTTTTTATTTTTCTTGAAAAAGTATAAATACGCGTTTTTTATCACTTAACTTAACTGTTTGTGTTTTTTTATTATGTAATTTTTGTTATTTAGTTGTTATTTTATAAAATAATATAGTTTTTGATTTAAATTTAAATGGTTTATATTCTTTTCTGTATTATTTCATTTTAGGAAAAATTGTATTGACAACCAATCTGTTTTTCTTTTTTGCTTATTATTATGCGTGTTAGAACAATAGTCGTTCTGTGCCATTATACTTTTTGAAATTCACCTTAGATTCGCTGATTTTTGGAGGTTTCGTTACTTTTTTGTTCATTTTACAAGTGTTTATCTTTTAAATTATCATGCATATAGGTCTCTATATCCTGGCTAATACAAGTCGTGCAAAATAAGGATGGGGGCGGTGATAGGTTTGCTTGATAGATTAGTTGGTTAGGAAACAATTTGCGGATATATCTGCATGTCAAAACCAATTTTAACCATTACTTGTTTCTTGCTGTAGCTACACCTTTTGTAGTTTTCTAAATGTAGTTAGTGATTGCCTGCTTAGGAAGATGTTTCAGGGGGATGTTATATAGCAAATGTACTTGAAATGCGTTTCATGATTTGAAAATGCATTTTTTTGTGTTCGGGATTTATTTGCTAAATTGCTCCCTATTTCAGCATTACGAAATGGTTGTCAGGCCTTATATGCAGTAAATAATAATTATGGAATTTGGAGTTCAGCGGGTCATTGGTGTAGCGCAGGAGCCTTCGGAGGTAACGGATGCAACAGCAAAAGAAAATTATGTGGTTCTTTTTGTATCAAAGGGCGGTTGTAGTATGCGGATTAATAAACAGATTACGGAAATTGAAGAATACTGTTTGGTTTTGATTCCGAGGGGAATAAAAATTGAAGCTAACCCAGATGAGTCGCGACCTTTTCTAATTATTTATTTTTCGGAAAGCTTTTTTGCCCGTACAGCGGTTGATACTGCGTTTCTGAGGAACTTCAAATCGTTTAATACAAACGAATATAACTACCATGTGCTGCGTGTGCCTATGGAATATGCGACCTACTATGAATTTGTGGGTATGCAACTTAAGCTATCCAAGCAGAATTATAATCAGGTGATATATCGCGATTTGGCTCACAATATTGTTAAGCAAATTGTACTCTTGGCGGCAATATATGCTGAAGACAGACAGTCGGATGAACTGGTGGGACAGAGTGAAGATATTAAGCTCGTAAGGCGTTTTCAGGAGTTGGTGGAGCAGTATGTAAAAAAAGAAAAACGTGTAGCTTTCTATGCTGAAGAGCTAAATATCGCAACTAAAAAATTAACTAACTTAACGAAAGAGTTGCTGGGGGCTACGCCAAAAGAACTGATTACCGAAGAGTTGCTTCGAGTGAGTAAAAAGCTGATTACCGAATCATCACTCAGTATTAAGCAGATTGCTTGGGAACTCGGTTATGCAGACGTTAATAACTTTAGTACATTCTTTTTGAAAGAAACGGCCTTGACGCCAACTGAGTACCGTAAACGTTGGCATGGATAATATTCCTAACTTATTATCTTTCTGTTGCTATAACCTAATTTTGTAGTTTGTTATGCGACAGTGTAGTTGAACCGCTACAAGATTTGCAATTTATACTGGAGTTGCGCATTTTGTCATCTACTCACTAAAATTAGTTATATCTTTGCTTCAAGCAGTTCGGCATTAATAGTATTGTATATAAGCCAAATATTAAAGTCCTGTTTCGGTCAACCGATAGAGCTGTTTGATATTGATCTATTATTATTTAATTATGTATAACATAAAAAGCTTTAATCTCTTCTTGGTGGGTCTTGCAGGGATTACGCTCTTCGGGGCAAGTTGTTCAAAAGTGAAAGATTTGTACAACGACACTGCTGCGGCCTCCGATTCTTCATCCTTATTTCCTGGTGGCGTTAAGGTGCCAACTGATTTTATGTGGAATTCGACACGTGCTGTGGATGTGCGCGTTGCTGTTGACGATAAATTCAGCGGTAAATACTTTTATCGGGTGGAATTTTTTGATAATGATCCGACGTTGGGTAGTGGGGCGAATCTGCTGGCTGCGGGTCAGGCGAAATTAGGGCAGGATTTTGTTGGTAAGCTCATGATTCCGACGATTGCGAAATATATCTATTTGAGAGAGACATCTCCATTAGGTATTGCTGCGATCAGTATGATTGAGGTTGGACAGCAAAATGCGATCAATGTGGGTGGAGTCAGCGCGGGTTCGTCTAGTAAAGCGAGTGTTTTGCGTGGTGCTACGACAAATACTACATTGGTAAGTGGCGGATTAAGAGCGGCAGCGGTGGAAGCTACACCGGTTGTAGTTCCTTCGGATGCAATCGCGCTATCGGGTAATTCGACAATTTCTGTCGAGTCCAATAAATCGTATGTTGTTAAATCTGGTGTGACTTTTACAGGTAGAATCGATGCGAACAATGGTACGAGCAATGTGAAAATTTACGTGCAGGGATCATGGAAAAATACAAGCTTTGAGTTGAACCTTGGAGGTAATAATGGGCTCTACATTACGCAGGCGGGTTCCATTGACCTAGTTAACGTAACGCAGAATACGGTGGGAGGCTTTGTCAATTATGGCTCGGCTTCACTTTCCAAAATGGAGACAAAGAATAATACGCTGTATGTCAATTATGGTACGCTTACTGCGGATAAAGCAGATATCACCAATGGTAATTTCACAAACTATGGGGTGGCTACAATCCAAAATCTGAGCAGTACCACAAACGGTACAGTGGTGCGTAATGAGGGAACACTTACTGTACAGAACGCTACCTTGACAAATGCAACTCTGGAGGCTGTTTGTCATACAGTAATCAATTCATTGACGACTAATGGTGCGACAATTTCGGTGGCTCAAGGCGCTTTATTAAGTTTAGACAAATTAGATGCCGGTGGTACAAAAATCAATTTGGCTGCAGCTTCTATTTTGGATGTGAAAACTTTGGCTAAATTTAACAGCCAGGCGAGCACCATGACTGGGCCAACTTCGGGTCAGGCATTGGCCCGTCTTAAAAAGGTTGATGTAAGCAACCAGTGGATGGCCATTACGTATGGTGGTAACCTAGAGGTAGCTTGCTCAGATCATACAGCGAATGCACAATGGAGCACATATTATGTGATCAATAGTCCAGCTAAATTAGTTCCTTACGATAAGTCTACCGTAGTAGTTGCAGGGACTTCTTGTAACGCAGGTGGTAATAATTCAACTGGCGGCAATCCGACAGACCAAACAGTTACTGAGGTTAATTTAGGGACTTATTCTTATGTGTTCGAAGATAAATGGCCCGCTAAAGGCGATTATGATATGAATGATTGCGTATTGGATATGAATATCACCAAATTTCAAAATACGGCAAATAAGGTGACAAAAGTGGCCTTAAAAGCGAAATTACGTTCGATAGGTGCCTCAATCCGTTTTTCCACTGCTGTGCAGCTGGATGGTATCGCAACAGGAAATGTAAAAAAGGTTACGTATTCCCGTACAGATTTGGTAGGGAATGCCTTACCTCTTGGAGCAAACGGAACGGAATCCGGCCAAACGTATGCTGTCCTTCCATTATGGGATGATGCGCATAAGGCTTTTGGAGTGTCAGATACACGCTTTATATCGACTCAATCGGGTCAATATGCGCCGGTGGAGGTCATCGTAACGGTTGAGTTCAATACGCCGATAGATAACTTTACTTATGGGACATTAAATACCTTCATTGTAAACTTCAATCAAAACCTTGCTGGCCGAAATGAGGTGCACTTGGTTGGTTATAAAGCAACAGACAAAATCAATAAAAGTTTGGTCTTGAAGGAGACAGGTAGCCTGTTGTCCGCTACAGATCCATTTAAAACCAAATCGAATGAACCATTTGGTTTGTTGGTGCCAGTCTCTTTTGTATACCCATCCGAAGGACAAGCGATTACCGTTGCTTATCCGCTCTTTGAGTCTTGGGCAACAAGTAGTGGTATTCAAAATACAGATTGGTATCTACATAAAAAATAATAAAAACACTAACTTCTGCATGTACCAGAGCATCCTTTTAAAAAGGTAAATGCTTTGGTATTTGTAGTATGTTTATGGTATGCAGTTCCAAAGCAAAGCTATTAAATCATAAAGATTGATGAAAAAGAAGATTCTAATAATTGACGACAAACCAGCAATTGGTCAATTGATTACACTTTACTTAAATGCAGATTATGAATTTCGTTTCTTTAGCAATGCGATAGATGCATACAATTGGCTTAAGGAAGGTAATGTCGTTGACTTAATTTTATCAGATTATACCATGCCAGAAATGAATGGATATGATTTGCTGCTTATGATCAAGCAAAATGAATTTCTGAAGACTATTCCGGTGATCTTTTTGTCAGGCGAGGATAATTCCAATACCCGGATCAGTTTGCTTGAAGCTGGGGCTGATGACTTTATCTTAAAACCGTTCAATCCGCTTGAATTAAAGCTACGGATTAAAAAAGCATTAAAATAATGCCTCAATATAGCGATTATATATACTTTGGTGATAATCTCGAAACTTTTGATTATTTTCATCAACGAGTCCAAGAAATATTGGGCGTTGAATTGAAGTTTTTTGATTCATTCGAAGCCATGGATATGTATTTTCAAGCACATGAAGGGCAGTTTTTTTCAGTGGTCTTCTATGAAAAAAGCAAAAGTTTAAATAAAGATCTATCGAGGTTGACAAAGCTTGTTGAGCATGGAAAAGATACATTACTGATCTTGATTGGAAATGATCTTTCCCGTTTTGAGAAACAATCTTATTTTGATGCTGGTATCACAAATACCATTAGTCCACGTGCACATGCGGATGTTTTTGAATCGGTTAGAAAATATATTAAACTTTATTTCGAAGCGACAGCACAGACTGAAAAATTTGAACCCACTCATACATCTTTTCCTCAATTAGGAATTCCTTTAGGAAAAAGATTATTTGATATAGCAGTTTCTTCACTTTTAATCCTACTACTTTCACCGATATTGGTAATTGTTTATCTAGCTGTTAAGATGGAAAGTAAAGGTTCGGCAGTCTATAAGTCGAAACGCATAGGATCCGGTTATTACATGTTTGATTTTTATAAATTCAGATCCATGTACCCCGATGCTGACAAACGTTTAAAAGAGTATATGGCCCTTAATCAATATTCGGATGTATCATTAAGTATTAATCATAGCCCTTCGGCCACTATGATAAGCGATGGTGATGCACAGCTTTTTACAGCAGATGAGTTAAGAGATGTTTTGATTGATGATGAAACTGTCGTAAAAGGCTCAGATGGCACAGGAAGGCAAAAAAAAGCAGCTTTCTTTAAGCTTGAAAAAGATCCACGTGTGACTAGGGTAGGGCGCATTATCCGTAAATATAGCATTGATGAACTGCCCCAGTTGTTTAATGTACTTAAAGGAGATATGTCTATTGTAGGAAATAGGCCTTTGCCACTCTATGAAGCAGAGATGCTGACGACAGACGATAGTGTGGAGCGATTTATGGCACCAGCCGGAATAACTGGTTTATGGCAGGTGGAGAAGCGTGGCGATAATGGAAGTATGTCTGATCAGGAAAGAATAAAACTGGATATTGACTATGCGCAGCAATATTCAGTGTGGATGGATTTGAAGATATTATATAAAACGTTTTCCGCATTTATTCAAAAGGCGGATGTTTAATAACATAAATATTTATTTTGATGAACTTATTGCTTAAAAAGGCTTTCTTACTGTTAAATTTGCTAACAGTATGCCTATTGCTAAAAGCACAATCTGTAATGGATCCAACAGACATGGTCGATTTTACAAAGCTGAAATTGCCGCCATTGGAAACACTCTATCAAAATGCCAAACAAAGTCCCGGGGTGGAGATGTATGAGGCAAAAATGGAGGCCCAGGCGAATCAGTTAATAACCGAAAAGAGAAGTTGGTTAAAATATTTCAGGGTTGGTGGATCTTGGCAGTATGGTAATATCGCAATTAATTCTGCATTCACAAATGAGTATACCCCATTGTTCTATCAGTCCTCCGGTGTAACACAAAGTTCATATTATGGAACTGCAGGGGTCAATATTCCTTTGGATGACCTGTTCGATCGAGGTAATAAAATCAAACGGCAGAAGATGGAACAGCGATTTACACAGTTGGAATTGGATAAATGGCTCGATGAGCAAAGAATTCGCATCGTCAATTCTTATACTAAAGTAAAAACAGCTCTATCTACTCTCAAGAAAAAAATAGAAGATTACAATATTGCTCTAGCGAATTATAAGATGACTGAAAATGAATTCAAATCGGGCAATGCAAATATTAGCGATCTGAATACGGCTAAGAAGCTAGAGACAGAAGCGTACGAAATCCTAAAAACCAACGAATCTATTATTACGAATGAAATTCTTACTTTAGAAATCCTGAGTAAGACAAAAATTATAAGCCAATAGCATCATGAATATTTTTCATTATATTTTTCGGGCCATTTTCAGAATTAAGTGGTGGCTATTGATTTTGCCGCTGGGTTTTTCTTTATTAGCGATCTATCTGACCCGTCAAATGGACAGGCAATATAAAACCGACATTACTATCTATACAGGTGTTATTTCGAGTTACGGGAGTGATCCTGGTGAATCTAATGCATCACAAGACTGGAATGTCTTAAACAATTCGATTCAGAATATTATCAATACCATCAACTCGAAAGAAACGATTAAAAGGCTTTCCATGCAGCTATATGCGCGCCTAATGATTCATGGCGATCCCACTAAAGATAATGTATATATTACCGCAAAACATTACAAAGAACTTGTTGCAATTACGCCGAAAGATGTACAAAAGCTGATTGATAAGCGTTCAGAAGAGAATACGGTAAAAAATCTGGAAAAATATGAGATAGCAGACCGCAACAATTTTGTCTATGGTCTTTTCAACTGGAATCATCCTTATTTTAGCTATAACGCTCTTCGCGAAAATATTAAAATCAATAGGGTCGACAATAGCGATATTTTACAGATAAACTATCAGGCAAATGATCCGGGGGTTGCTTTTCAGACACTGGAGATTTTGAGTAAAGTTTTTGCGATAGAATATACCAACTTGCAATTTGGTAGCACCAATAATGTCATCCGGTATTTTGAAGCGGAGCTTGAACGTATAGGCCGCGAACTTCGTGGACAGGAAGACTCGCTCACCATGTATAACGTTGAAAACCGGGTGATCAATTATGACAAACAAACGGAAGCAATTGCTTTGTTGGATAAAGAGTATGAACTACGACATCAGGATGTACTGTTTGTTTATAATAGTTCACAGGCGGCGATAAAACAACTTGAATCGGGTATGGATGCTAATATGCGTGCGATCAAAAATAATACAGAGTTTTTGGCGCGTATGAACCAGATTGCAGATATCAACTATAATATTTCAAAGATACGGACGTTAAGTGTAGATTCGCTTAAGCAAAAACAGGGTGGAGCTGATTTAGATGTGCTGTCCCACGAATTGGATCAAAAGGAAAAGGGCTTCCGTTCGTTTATGGATCAATACACCTCGGAGAAATATACTAAAAATGGCTATCCGAATTCAAATTATGTGAAGCAATGGGTAGAAGAACTTTTACGTTTTAAACGCTCGGAGGCGGAACTCAATGTCGCACGTGATTTTAAACAAGAGCTAGATCACAAGTACACGCAATATTCGCCGATTGGCTCTGTCTTAAAGCGTAAGGAAAGAGGTATATCTTTTACAGAACAATCTTATCTGTCGATCTTATCCAGTTTGAATGCGGCTCGTCTAAGATTAAAGAGTCTCGAGATGAATTCGGCTACGCTTAAAGTGATCAATCCGGCAAGCTTTCCGTTAAATGCACTTCCACATAGCAGGAAATTGATTGTATTTGCTGTCTTTTTTGGGACCGTGGCATTTATACTTGGTATTTTGCTTATTATTGAACTTTTTGACCGCACGCTAAGGGATAAAACGCGTACTGAACGGATTACAAAGGGAAAAGTAATTGCGGCATTGCCCAAACTTGGTAAAAGCGGTGCCAAACAGACTAAAATCGAAGAAAGAGCGATACATGTTTTGGCCAATAGATTATATGGTTTTTACAACAACTCGAATCCTATAAACTTTATCAATATCGTCAAGTTCTCTTCTACACTAGATTTGGGCTCACTGACAGATATTTTAACAGCCTACTGGCAGGGATTGGGTATCAATGTACTAGCTTATAAAGAAGGAACAGATTTTAGTGCAGAATCGAGGGAATATTTAGTGGATGATGCGTGGGCGGAAAAGCTGAGTAATTATGATATTTCATTAGTCAAGCATGGCTCTATGGCATTACGTCCTATCCCTTCTCTATTTTTAGAGCGTGGGATGGCCACGTTATTGGTATTAAGGGCTGACTCGGTATGGAAAACAGAAGATGAGTTGATGTTTGCAGATCTATTGCAACGTTCGGCCGGTAAACCGATTGTCATCTGTTTAATGAATGCAGAAAAATATGTTGTGGAAGAGTTTACAGGAATGTTGCCTCCGTTTACCTTTTTAAGACGCCTGGAATATCAATTGGGTAATTTTGGTCTGACATCGCTGGGAAAATAGTGGGATATGATGCAGTATGATCATACAAAATCGATGATAACCAGCCGGCATTTGCTCCTGCTGTTCCTCATACTCGGGGGATTGGCAGGAACTTGTATTTTTATTTTTGCCGGTTTGTCATTGGCTATGGTGTTCTATATGTTGCCTGTATTTCTATTGGTTATTATTGTCCTACTGTCTTCGCCAATAAGTTGTTTCTTCCTATTGTATATTGTATCCTACCTGGTGATGGGTTTTGGACGCTATATCACATTTCCGCTTCCGGTAGGAGTCATACTTGATCTTTTGATTTTATTTAATTTTTTCTCGCTAGCTTTACACTTTATTCGGGGAAATCCTTTAGGCAAGGTTTACTTTAATTCTTTTCTCCTGATCTCCATCTTTTGGATGCTTTATTGCATGCTGGAGATTGTAAATCCAATGTCCACTTTTGCGAACTGGATCACGACAGTCCGTAGCATTGGAATGCATATTGTCTTATTTCAATTATTGGTTTTTATTAGTCTGGATAACATTCCCAAATTGCGCTTATTTTTTAAAGTTTGGGGTATACTTGTTCTATTGGGAGCTTTAAAGGCAATAGGCCAAAAATATATTGGTTTAGACCGATTCGAGTCAGCTTGGCTATATACATTCGGCGCTCATACGCATGTTATTTATAGTGGGATCCGTTACTTTTCATTCTTCAGTGATGCAGCAAACTTTGGCTGCCATATGGGGTTGGCTATGGTTGTTTTTACGATCTTAGCTATTTATGAGAAGCAGGCAAAAAGGCGTTTTCTTTATATTGTTGTTGTCGCTTTTGCGGCTTACGGGCTAATGATATCCGGGACGAGGGCCGCTATTGCCGTTCCTTTTGCAGGCTTTGCTTTCTTCATTATCCTTGTGAAGGAGTGGAAGTGGGTAATCTTTGGTCTTTCTTTATTAATAATGGCTTTTGCTTTCTTTAATTTAACGACCATTGGCAATAGCAGTTCCGATATTCGTCGTATGCGGACGGCTTTCTCTTTTTCAAAGGATGCTTCTTTCAACGTTCGCTTGGAGAACCAGAAAAAAATGCGAACCTTTATGGGCGACCATCCTTTTGGGATAGGATTGGGCGGGTCTAAACATGCGAATGAAGGAGATGCAATACATGGTATCGCAACCGATTCTTCCTTCGTTTTTATATGGGTAGAAACGGGGTTCGTCGGTCTTATAGGCTATATTATTTTATGTCTAACGATATTGGGATATGGCATATATTACGTGCTTTTTCGACTTAAAGATAGGGGGATCAAGTCTATTGCGATGGCGGCTACATCTGGTCTTGCAGGAATTATGGTCGCTGGGTATGCGAATGAAGTGCTCCATCAAATGCCTACTGGGCAGACCGTATACATTCTAATGGGGGTTATTATGCTTTCGCCTTATTTGGACAAAAAACTGAGCGATGACATTAGAACCGTATAAAATATCTTTCATAACGGTCAATTATAATGGATTGGCTGATACGATTTCTCTGCTGGAAAGTATTGTGAATGCGAGATTATCTTTTGCATATGAGGTTATTGTCATTGATAATGGTTCGGTAAAAGACGAATATTGCCTGCTAAAAAATCAATTTCCTTTTATAAAGGGCTATTATACTAGTATGAACCTGGGATTTGCAGGAGGAAATAACTTGGGGCTGGAAATAGCTATTGGCGAATTTATTTATTTCTTAAATAATGATACACTGCTTCCAGAAAACGCCGATAGTGAAATTTTGGGTATGTTAGAAGTATTTGCGCTAGATTCACAAGTAGGTGGAATTTCACCTAAGATAATGTATTATCAACCCAAGGGAATGATCCAATTTGCCGGGTGTACACCACTAACATCAATTACCCTACGTAATAAACAGATCGGTTATCGGGAAATGGATAGAGGCCAATATGTTACAAGCATTGAGATTCCCTATTTACATGGTGCAGCTATGTTGGTACCCAACAGGATTATCAAGGAAATTGGCGTGATGTCGGAGCTTTTCTTTCTTTACTATGAGGAGTTGGACTGGAGCTGTCGGATCAATAAAAAGTATAAATTAGTATATTTTGCAGCTGCACATATCTATCATAAAGAAAGCGCTTCCACGGGCCAGGACTCCCCATTAAAAACATTTTATCTGACACGTAACCGCTTGTTATTTGCTTATCGAAATAGGTCGGGGATAAGCCGGATTTTGGCTGTTTTTTATCTTATTGGGATAGCGAACAGTACAAGATTGATTAAATTTGTTTTTTCGGGTATGTGGAGGCATGTTGGTGCAGTATGTTCAGGAACATGGTCTGGGATTAAATTATTTTCTAAAGAGAGTCTATGCTGATGGGAACGGTTTTGTTTATTATTGAAACATTGATTTTTATACCTTTCCTGGTCTGGATCATGTATTTCTTTGTTTTTTCAGTCGGTTATCGCATTCCTAAGAAATTATTCTTTGAACGATCGAATACTCAACATCGATTTCTTATTATATTTCCAGCATATAAGGAGGATGCAGTAATCGTTGATAGCATACGCTCTTTTTTAAAACAAGACTATCCTCAACAGCTTTTCGAAATTATCGTTGTTTCTGATAGTATGACGAGAGAGACAAACCAGGAACTTGAAGATTTAGGCGTTCGAATACTTATTCCTACGTATGAAAAAAGATCCAAAGCCGCTGCTCTAAATCTGACAATGAAAGTTATCAAAGAAGAAGATTTTGATGGCGTGGTTATATTGGATGCTGATAATTTAGTTTCTCCAAATTATCTAGCACTTGTCAACGATTGCTTTGCATCTGGCGCGGTTGCCATCCAAACACATCGCATAGCAAAAAACAGCAATACCGATACCGCATATCTCGATGGGATCAGTGAGGAAATAAATAATTCAATTTTTAGGCAGGGGCATGTGAACCTGGGGTTACCCGCCGCATTGACGGGTTCGGGCATGTTGTTTGAAATTAAGTGGTTTAAAAATACGATGGCTAAAATAAGCTCCATGGGTGAGGATAAAGAGTTGGAGTATTATTTGCTCTTAGATAAAATATTTACGGTGTATTTGGAAGATGTGTATGTACTAGACGAGAAAGTACAGAACCGTCGCGATCTGTCCAATCAGCGAAAAAGATGGATTGCTGCTCAAATTGACACTTTTTTGATTACTTTGAAGCGATTTCGCACAATAATTCGTACCCGTAACTGGCCTATGCTCGACAAACTGATCCAATGGTCGATTCCACCCCGCATTATTTTGCTCGGAATGGTTCCTATTTTGGGCTGTATCGTCTATTTGGTAGCTCCAGCATTGGCCTATAAATGGCTTATACTCTATGGCTTGTTTATCGTGTCACTTGCTCTAGCCATACCAAATAAATTTTATACGAAGAGGACTCTGCTCTGCTTTTTAAAATTACCATTTATTTTTATGGCAATCTTACGTAGCTT
Source organism: Sphingobacterium sp. UBA1498 (assembly GCF_002325125.1). Taxonomy (NCBI): domain Bacteria; kingdom Pseudomonadati; phylum Bacteroidota; class Sphingobacteriia; order Sphingobacteriales; family Sphingobacteriaceae; genus Sphingobacterium; species Sphingobacterium sp. UBA1498. The sequence continues at coordinate 62,418 of NZ_DCRG01000004.1, read as the reverse complement.
TATGGGAATCAAATCGGGACGTAATACTTTTGTGCATACACCGCATGGCGAAAAAAAAGAAGACTATAGTAATTGAGGCACAACGAATCTTTCGCCTTAATAAACACGGAATGGATTTTGTGGCTTTGGAAGTAATCCGTGCGCTTCAAAAGTTGGATACCTTTAACCGGTATATTATTGCTGTCGGACCGGGAGAGGACCGCTGTTTGGAAGGTTCAGCAAATTTTGAGATTAAAGTTTTGGAAAGCTCTAATTATTTTATTTGGGAGCAACTTCTCTTACCTAAACTTATTAAAACCAGCAATGCGGATATCCTGCACTGTACCTCCAATACTGCCCCATTGGGGTTATCTATTCCACTGGTACTTACGTTACACGATATCATCTTTATGGAGAAAAAGATTGGTAGTAATTCGTCCATGTACCAAAATTTGGGACGTATCTATAGGCGTTGGGTCGTGCCGCGTGTATTGAAAAAGGTTCATACCGTGATCACTGTCTCTAACTTTGAGAAAAGAAATATCGAAGCGGCCTTTCCACATCTACAGAAAAAAATTATCACGGTCTATAATGGTGTAAGTTCAAGATTTAAATCGATGGATATACCATCGGAAAGCACATTTTTAAAGCTTGAGAAGGGGGCTTTTTGGCTTCTTTTAGGTAATACCGATCCCAAAAAAAACCTGAGGAATACCTTGATGGCTTATGCTTTTTATTTGGAGAGAAGCAAATACAAGAAAAGGTTGCTCCTGGCCGATTTAGATCACACATATTTGGAAAAACTATTAAAAGAACTTGATCTGTTGACAATAAAGGATTTTATTGTAGTCGAAGAATATATAGCTCATGATAAATTGGTTGAGGTTTACAATGGTGCTTTTGCTTTTTTGTATCCTTCTGTCCGGGAAAGTTTTGGACTTCCGTTGCTTGAAGCTATGGCTTGTGGCACACCTGTGGTTACTTCCAACACATCGGCTATTCCTGAGGTAGCCGGGGATAATGTGGTATATACAGACCCGATGGATATCAAATCCATTGCAGCAGGCATGTTGAAATTGGAAGATGAATCACAGTTATATAGTTCACTTGTTAGTAAAGGTTTGGAGCGAAGCAAAGCTTTCAGTTGGGAGTATACTGGAAAACATACATTAGCAATATATGAAAGCGTACATTCATAATCATCCCAAATTTAAGCGCTTGCTGCACTGGTTTATCATGAATCCTGTGCGTACACGGCCGCGCTGGTATGTTCGCATGCTGCAGTTCTTTTATGTTAAACGGGGGGCTGGTTCAGTCATTTATCGTAGCGTAAGACGTGATCTTGTTCCTTTTCGTACATGTATTATAGGGTCCCGATCCGTGGTCGAGTCATTTGCTGTATTGAATAACGCTGTCGGCGACTTGTTTATCGGCAACAATAGCCGAATAGGAATTTCGAATACGATCATTGGGCCAGTGACGATTGGTAATAAAGTGAATATCGGTCAAAATGTACTTATTTCAGGATTAAACCACACTTATGAAGATGTAACCAAAGCTATTGCAGACCAGGGAGTCAGCACCGCTGCAGTGACGATCGCTGACGATGTCTGGATCGGCGGGAATGTCGTTATTTTAGCCGGTATTAGCATAGGTGAACATGCTGTAATAGGTGCGGGCTCCGTGGTTACAAAAGATGTTCCGCCATATAGTGTTGTCGTTGGAAACCCGGCCAAAATTGTGAAAAAGTACGATTTTAATCTTAATGCCTGGATCAAACCATGAATGAAAGACCGTTGATTAGCATTATAATGCCTGTCTATAATACAGCTATGTATGTTGATCAGGCTATACAGAGTATTATTCATCAGGAATATGCTGATGTTGAACTTATACTAATCAACGATGGTTCGACCGATCAAAGTCTCTCCATACTGGAAAAATGGAGTTCATGCAATAACCGTGTCAAATTATTTTCCCAGGAAAATCAAGGTCTATCTGCAGCCAGAAATAGAGGCCTTTCTCTTGCGAACGGCCAGTATATTTATTTTATGGATAGCGATGACCTGCTGCGTGCAGATGCACTATCCACGTGTGTGGATTATTGTGAAAAGAAAGACCTCGATTTTGTTTATTTTGATGCTACGGTTTTTGCGGATAATTCGGATAGCTCAATACTAAATGATTTTAATTATTCCCGACAAAAAATGCCGGCTTATACTGTTTTAAGTGGGCCGGACGCATTGCAACAGCAACTGAACGCAAACGACTTCTTCTCTTCACCTTGTATGTATTTAATTCGTAAAGACATACTTGATCGTAATGGATTTGGATTTGAACCCGGTATTGTGCATGAGGATGAGTTATTTACAGTCTTATTGTATCTAGCGGCAGCTCGAGTCGCTTATATCCCAGAGCAATTTTTTCAGAGGCGTGTCAGGCCGGATTCCATTATGACAAGCCGATTAAAGCTTTTTAATATAACATGTTACTTCACAGTTGCCCTGCGTTTGAGGGAGTACGGACGAAAACATTCGGATAGCAGACAAATTATTGAGTTGTATCTGCATCGTATGTTGGACGCAGTGGTATGGAAAGCACATGTGCTGTCGATTGCTGAGCGCTGGAAAGTATTTCTCTTGGTTTTGAAGCATTGGCGAAGATATGTTTCATTTAAAACTATGGGAGTTCTACTGTTTAAGAAAGGCTTTTTGCATGGATAACATAAAAAAGGAAATCGTTTCTGGAGTATTTTTCACAGCATTGGCCAAATACGCGAATTTGGTGATTTCGCTGGTCGTTACCGCAGTTTTAGCACGATTGCTCGCACCAGATCAATTTGGTGTAGTGGCCATAGCTACGGTGGCCATTGCTTTCCTAAATTTAATAGCTGATTTCGGACTGTCTCCTGCAGTTATACAGCACAAAGAGCTGGATCGAAAGGCATTAGGCTATTTATTTTCCCTTTCTGTATATATTGCTATCACTTTGTCAATACTATTCTTTTTGTCTGCTGGAATTATCGAAAAATGGTATGCACAACCTCAATTGAAACCAATCTGCCAATTACTAGCGCTAAGTCTATTTTTTTCGGGAATAACCGTCGTTCCAAATGCCTTATTTTTTCGCGATAGGTTATTTAAATCGATCGCTTTACGAAGTTTGATTGTACAAATTATCGGCGGAGGATTATCTATAATTGCTGCTTTCAAAGGAATGGGGGTATACGCGCTTATTTTAAATCCGATATTCTCATCACTATTGATTTTTATTATTTCATACTTAAAGTATCCATTAAAATTTAGCCCACGTTTTTCATTTCAACCTCTTCGGCCTTTATTTTCTTATTCTATTTTTCAGTTTTTATTTAATATTATCAATTATTTTAGCCGAAACTCAGATACCTTATTAATTGGTAAATATTTGGGCATGGTACCACTGGGGTTTTATGACAAATCTTATCGATTAATGTCGTTGCCGCTCCAGAATATTACACAAGTAATTACACCAGTGATCCATCCAATATTAAGTCAAAAAGGGAAAGATAAGCACTATCTTGTTGAAGCAAATCTAAAATTAACCAGCTTGTTGTCATTAATCGGCTTCCCACTTTCTATTTTCCTGTTTTTCTCAGCTGATGAGCTCATTTTATTGTTTTTTGGTCCACAGTGGGGGGGGGCAATCTCCTCCTTTAAGATATTGAGTTTAACGGTTGGGATCCAATTGATCCTATCCTCATCTGGCTCTATTTTTCAAACAGCGGGAGATACCAAAAGTCTGTTTATATGTGGGCTGTTTTCAGCAATATTAAATGTTTCGGGAATACTATTTGGTGTTTTTTACGTTAAAAGTATCGATGCAGTAGCCTTGTGTTTGTTAGTTACATTTAGTGTGAATTTTGTACAGACTTATTGGTTAATGTATCGTGTGGTATTCAGACAAAGTATGACGTGCTTTTTTAATAGCCTATGGCGGCCGATCTTATTTACATTATCGCTTGCGGTTGTTTTTCATTTCCTCATTAGCTACTATTTGCCAGATAACTTGGCATTTCGCTTACTATTTAAAATTGGAATTTATCTTTTTACTATGATCTTAATGATTTGGTTCGGAGGATATCGAAGTCAACTGCTGGCATTTTTACGTAAGTCACCACTTGAGTAAGATTAACTTATTAAGCATTTTTCATGGAAGCATTTTGATCATTTTTTCTTGTATTCATATTCTTTTCGTATTTTCCAGTCCAGCAGCAAAAGTATTTAATAACAATCAAACGTGAAGATCCCAGTGAAAGATAAATCGTATAAGGTACTTTTTTTAGTATTTCATGGTTTTAGCGAGTACAACGGTATTAGTAAAAAGATTTGGGGACAAATACACGGTTTGAAGTCTATCGGTGTGGATGTTAGTCTGTGTTATTATAGCGTAGAAGCTGATGGATCGCGTGTATGGATGATTGGAGACGAAATTCTGGTTGATTTCGGTAAAGGTCCATTAGCCAAAATACGTAAACGTTTAGACTATCGGGCAATTTCTGAATATGTACAGCAAAATAAGTTCGCGTTGATTTATATCCGATCCGACCATAATGCTAATCCTTTCACATTAAACATGGTGAAGAACATGCGTCTTTCGGGCGCAAAAGTGTTAATGGAGATTCCTACTTATCCCTATGATCAGGAATATTCGACTTTGCGCATGCGTCTCGAATTGACAATCGATCGTCTTTATCGTAAAAAGCTTGCAAAGCAATTGAATGCTTATGTCACTTTTTCTGATGCACAAATGATTTTTGGACAGCGCGCAATATGTATCTCCAATGGTATAGATTTCAACACCATCCCAGTTCGGAATCCACAGGCGGCAACAGAAAAGCGAGCTATCCATTTGCTTGGGGTTGCGGAGATCCATTATTGGCATGGATTTGATCGGCTGGTCCGTGGACTCGGTCTTTATAAACAAAGTCATCCTGATTGTCAAATCATTTTTCACCTGATTGGGCGATTTAGCAGTGAACTTGAACGCACATCTATTTTAGATCCTATAATGGATTTTAATTTGCAGCAACATGTTGTTTTACATGGCCCGCTTTGGGGTGACGAATTGGATGCCATGTTTAATCTGGCCGACTTTGCAATCGGCAGCTTAGGCCGTCATCGTAGTGGTATACAGGTCATAAAAACCTTAAAAAATCGAGAGTATGCGGCGCGTGGAATTCCCTTTATCTATTCGGAATCTGATGCTGATTTTGACTGTCAACCCTATGTACTCAAAGCGAGTCCTGATGAATCCGCTATTGATATCACTAAGATCCTGGAATTCTTAAAGAGGGAGAAATTTAGCCCAACCTGTATTCGCAATAGTATTTTGGACCTATCATGGGGCGAGCAGATGAATAAAGTGCTGCAAGAAATTTAATGTTTTAATAAAATAACTGACACTAGGATGGCTAAATGGTATACGCAATATGCGAACGTCTACGACTATGACATGAGTTCTGTAGATGACGATATAATCGAAAAAATTGGGTCACAGATCAAGCTTTTTTCAAGTTCTGACCCGGTTGTAAGTATCGTGGTCATCGCCTATAATGAAGAAAAAAAGCTTTTAGCATGTCTTTGGTCTTTAGCAAAACAACAATGTCATTTGCCTATGGAATTAATTGTCGTTAACAATAATTCTACAGACCGAACGGAATCACTTTTAAAACGACTTGGTGTGACTTATTACAATGAACTAAAGCAAGGCCCCGGTTTTGCTAGGCAATGTGGTCTTGACCAAGCTAGGGGTAATTTTATGCTCTGCGTCGATGGCGACACTATGTATCCACCAAACTATGCTGAAACTCATATGAAAGTACTGGATAGACCCGGGGTATCGGCAACATTCAGTTTGTGGAGCTTCTTGCCGCTAGCTGGGCAGTCAAGAACTTTCTTTTGGTTTTATGAAGGACTTCGGGATATTTACCTCAACCTCCAATATATAAAAAGACCTGAATTGTGTGTGCGGGGAATGGTTTTTTCCTTTAAGACAGATTTTGGCCGCGAGGTGGGGTTCCGGACGGATATAAAACGTGGTGAGGACGGGTCAATGGCATTAGGTCTTAAACATTATGGAAAGCTTAGGTTTATTCGCAGTAAAAAGGCGCGCGCGCTGACTGGGCAGAATACGCTGGGTGCCGATGGATCTCTCGCAAAAAGTTTTCTTGTGAGGTTGCGTAAAGCTATAAGATCGCTAAGCGGACTGTTTTCGGGTAAAAAGCATTACCAGGATGAAGATTCCAACAAGATTCAGTAAAAATAATTGTCTATTTTTGTCTAAAATCTATCAGGCCTATGATTCAATTTGTCTTCTGGACGTGTATATTCTTGGTGCTATATACCTATATCGGTTATGCTATTGTAATTTTCATACTAGCCAGGTTATTTCCATACCCCATTCAGAGAAAGGAGGGCGAACAAAACAGCGAGGGAAAGCAGTTTCCTCCTTTGACGCTATTTATTACCGCTTATAATGAGGCGGAAATTATCCCTGAAAAAATGTCAAATTGCCTTGAACTTGATTACCCAGTAGACAAGTTACACGTCCTATGGGTTATAGATGGAAGTACCGACCACAGTCGTGAGCTATTGAAACAGTATCCGATGGTAGAGATTGTCGGGTCACCCCTTAGGAAAGGCAAAACTGCTGCCGTTAATCATGGCATGGAATATGTGAAAACTCCAATTGTTGTGTTTAGCGATGCAAATTGTTTGCTGAATGCAGAGGCTTTGAAGATTATTGCCGACCAATTTAGTGATCCAACAATCGGTTGTGTCTCTGGCGAGAAAAGGGTGGCTTTTAGCAGTGATGACACTGTTTCTTCAAAAGGCGAGGGAGCTTATTGGAAATATGAATCGCTGCTAAAAAGGCTAGACTTTGAGTTCTATTCTGCTGTAGGAGCTGCGGGAGAACTATTTGCAGTGCGTAAAGAATTATTCGATTCAATGGAAGAAGATACCTTGTTGGATGATTTTATGCTATCGATGCGTATTGCACAAAAAGGGCATCGGATTGCCTATACATCGAATGCCTATGCTGTCGAGTACGGGTCGCTGAACATGGAAGAAGAAGGAAAGCGGAAAAGACGTATCGCTGCAGGTGGATGGCAGTCTATAGGAAGGTTGCTTCCGTTATTAAATGTGTTTAAATTTGGGAAGCTGAGTTTTCAATATATTTCACATCGTGTGCTGCGGTGGTCTGTCACACCTTTTGCCCTTTTTGCTCTCTTCCCCCTGTCGGCCATTCTTGGATACCGAAGTTCATCATCTTTCAATGTGTTTTACGTCATTTTTGCGCTTCAGTGTCTCTGCTATCTTTGTGCGGCTTTGGGATATGCGCGGCGAAATAATCCCAATAGTTCGAAATTATTTTATATCCCGTATTACTTTTTGTTTATGAACATCAATGTGATGCGTGGAATTTACTATTTATTTAGCAGGCGATTTGTTGGCGGGTGGGAGAAATCTCAAAGAAAATAAACCTATGAATGTTATGGAGAAAAAAATATTACATGATTTAAAGTTCTTGGAGAAGATACTGAATATAACTTGCGATACGTTATTGTTAATCAACCGTGATAACATCTGCGTAGATGCAATAATGAAAACAAATAATCCAATTTTAAACCCCGACGTCGATGTAATTGGCAAGAATATTTTGTCCCTTTTCCCTCAACCGACATCGAGGCTCATTGAACAGGAATTTGCATTTTGTCGTCAAACAGGGGAAACCTCCAATCTAAATTACGATCTTCCAACAGACGAACAGATGTATTATTTCAAATTTCTGATTCACAAATTTGATGACGAACATTTAATTTGCCAGTATCGGGATATTACTCAAAGGAGTAATATGAAGTACCGCCTTAAATCGGCCCTTACCGCACAGCTTGAAGTGGGAAAGGTTGCCATGATTGGCCATTGGACCTATGATCTGCAGCATCAGGAATTAACGCACAATGGTTATTCGAATTTACGTAAAAGGAATCTGGAAACACCTGAGAAGCTCACTTTGGCGGAGCTGCTCACTTCTGTCCATCCAGATGACAGAAAGGGAATGGAGGCATTTCTACATAATGATTCCATTGAGTATAGTACATTTGAATACCGTATAAAGCAATCTGCTGCTCCCATCACTTATGTGAGGGCGACAAAATATGCCAAACGCCTTGAAAACAATGTATATGTAATAGAAGGTTTTTCGCAAAATGTAAGTGATTTTATTAAGAACAGAAATGAACTTGAAATGGTGCTTGCAGTGGTTGACAATGCACCGTATAGTATTTTTGCATGTCATAAAAATGGAAATATGGCTTTCGCAAATAAAGCATGCCGGCAGCAAAACGGTCTGAATGAACAGGAAGATATTACTGGCTTAAAAATCTTTGAATGCCTACGTGAGTTCACAACGCAAGAAGCTTGGGATTTATCGGTACAAAAAATCATTTCAGCTTCGGGTTATTATCAATACCGCTGTGATACGCTATATCCAGAATTGGATATTATCGGCTCAGAATGCAGTTCGCTGATGATCAAAAATGGCAATGGTGAAGATATTGTCTGGACCATCAAGCGCGATATCTCTGATCAGTTACGTTATGAAGAGCAACTCTTGCGCTCAAAAGAAGCTGCAGAGGAATCCGAACGATTAAAGTCTGCCTTTATCTCCAATATGAATCATGAAATCCGTACGCCGCTTAGCGCCATCATGGGGTTTGGAAGTATTATTGCAGATACGCCAGATCCTGAATTGCGAAAAGAATATGGTGAGCTCCTCAACGCTAATAGTAACCAGTTGTTGCGTTTGATAACCGACGTGCTTGAAATGTCACAAATGGATGCAGGTAGCGTTAGGCTAAAGAATTCGGATGTGTCTCTTAAAGGAATATTGAATGAGTTGTCATTGAGTTTTCTACCCAATGATGACCAGCCAGCCATAATTTTTGACATTCCTGAAAGGGAGGTCGTAGCGAGACTGGATCGTGGTCGGATCATTCAGGTCCTTGTCAATCTTATTAATAACAGCTTAAAATTTACACCGCCCGAAGGTGCTGTCCATGTCGGTTATATGTTAAAAGATGATCATATAGAATTCTATGTAAAGGATAATGGTATAGGAATAGCCAAGGAAAATCATGAGAAGATCTTCAATAGGTTTTATAAGATTAACTCATTGGATAAGGGGACGGGTTTGGGTCTTGCGATTTGTAAGGGTATCGTTGAGCAGATGAAGGGGCAGTTAAGTGTTGAATCGGAGCTTGGAGAGGGAGCAACTTTTAGCATAAAATTTCCCCTATTTGAACAGGTTTAAATAACATAATATGGCGCAAGAGTTTGAATTTAGACCGTTTAGTATATCCGGCGCATTAGTTAGAATTGTAATTGTTATCGTTGCACTGCTTACTTCATTGTCCTTTTTAGCGTTGTTAATCTCGCCACAGACCACTGTTTTTTTTCAATGGATTGGTGTGTTTTTGCCAGCACTTGTCGGTGGTAATTTGCTTTTCCTTATTATTGGCCTTTACAGGCGTAGTTGGTATAGTATTTGTCCGTTAATAGCACTATTGGCCAACTTTCATTATTTCGCAAAGATAATTCAAGTAAACCCAGTGGAACAGAATGAAACGGCAGACATACGCTTGGCGTCGTATAATGTCCGTGAATTCAAAATGATTTATAATTTATCTTCCATGGAACAGATTGCTTCCTATATTGAATCACAGCAAGTAAATACGTTATGTCTGCAGGAGGTACCGGCCGAGTGTTCGGCGTCGGAATTGAAGGAGGTATTTGGCCAATTTCCATATTTAATAATGACAGAAAGCAATTCAGGAAACAATCAGCTTGCTATCTTAAGCAAGTTTCCGTTGGACTCAGTGCAGACTGTATCATTTGAGGAACGTCCGAATTGTGCGATTTTCGCCGATCTTTCTTTTAAGGGTGAAAAGATCCGAATTGGAACTTGCCATTTGCAAACGACAAATTGGAACCAGGTAAAAGGAAATCTATTGGCTGCCGAAAATGTAGTGGTTAAATGGTGGAGTGCGATTAAAACAATGTCGGGAAATTTCAGGTTGAGAGGTGCTCAGGCAGATCGTTTAAGAAATTTAATCGATAAATCACCTTTTCCTACACTTATTTGTGGAGACTTTAATAACAGCCCTAATTCGTATAGTTATCATAAAATTAAAGGAAATCTAAAGGATGCTTTTTGCGAAGCAGGTAATGGATATAGCTATACCTATGCCTATTTGATGAAGCTCTTTCGAATTGATTTTGTATTCTTTTCTGGCAATGAATTCCGGGCTATAAATTACAGAACAGGAAATGTAGATTACAGTGACCATCTTCCTGTACTGGTTGATTTAAAGATAAATTGATATTGTATAATATTTTTGCTACACAAATTATTGCAGCAATTAATAGCGTAATATTGGTTTATGAATGGTAAAGAATGATTAGATCCTTCTAAATAATATCTAATTAAGCTATAATGATCTATGGAAATTGATTTTTCAACGTATAATATTCTCATCGTAGAGGACTCTGAGCTGAATCTTTTTGTATTAAAAGAAATCTTGGAACGCGAACATTTCAACGTATTCTCTGCCTCAGGTGCTAAAGGAGCATTCGAAAATTTGGAAAATAATCGAATTGACCTTATTTTAATGGATGTTGTCATGGGCGAAAAAAATGGATTTGATCTAACAGCGGAGTTGAAATCCATGGAACAGTATAAACATATTCCGGTATTGTTTATCACGAACTTAAAATCTGCTGATGATGTTGTGCGTGGATTTGACAGCGGCGGTGTTGACTATGTGTCGAAGCCCTTTAATAAGAAGGAATTGCTTCAACGTATCAAACATCAGATTAAACTGATTGAATCGGGCAATACCATTTCCAAACAGACGGCACAGCTTCAGGAAGCAATATTAAACCGGGATAGAATGTATGCTATTCTGGCACATGATCTCCGAAGTCCAATATCTTCATTAAAGATGATCTTAAATATTTTGACCATGAGCCCCGAAAGCAGTAATACTGGGTATGCCGATATGGTCAATACGGGTAATGATATCGCTGAGCAACTTTTTAGTGTATTGGACAATTTGCTCAAATGGACTAAAAATAGCTTGGGTGTACTAAGTTACATGCCTCAGGAAATTGAATTTGATGAAATGATCAAGGGTGTAGTGGAGACGCTTCAACCGACAGCCAAGCTGAAAAATATCGACATACAATTAACCTTACAATCCAGTTTGCAGATCTTTTTTGATGTGGATATTATGAAAAGTATGTTGAGGAATCTTTTGATCAATGCGGTGAAGTTTAGTCACGAAGATTCCCTGATCAATCTCAATTTATATCGCGATAAGGATGATGCTGTTGTCGAATTTATTGATACAGGTGTGGGAATGAGCTTGGATGCGCAGCGTCAGCTACATGACCAAATTATGGAAGAAGGTAAGATTACGCCTATGCGGGAGAAAGGTAAGGGTTTGGGACTGTGGGTTGTTTACCATTTTATCCAACAAAACGGTGGGGTCTTCTTTTTCGAGTCGGAAGAGCATATTGGCTCACGTTTCGGCTTTCGTGTGCCACTTTTGGATAACCCATCTAACCATTAAAAATTCGACAGTATAAATCACTAATTTATGTATAACCTAAAAAAAAGAGTACTAGTCTCGGGAGGAGCTGGATTTATAGGTTCACATCTTTGTGAACGTTTGCTTAAGGACGGGAATGAGGTCATCTGTATGGATAATTTCTTCACTGGGGATAAATCCAACATCGTTCACCTGTTGAAAAACCCGTATTTCGAGCTTGTGCGGCATGATGTGACAGAACCTTTTTTGGCTGAGGTGGACGAAATATATAATCTTGCCTGTCCCGCCAGCCCAGTTCACTATCAGTATAATCCGATAAAAACGATTAAAACATCTGTTATGGGGGCAATCAATATGCTAGGACTTGCAAAGCGGGTAAATGCACGTATTTTACAGGCTTCTACAAGTGAAATATATGGCGACCCACACATCCATCCACAGCCCGAGAGCTATTGGGGAAATGTGAATCCTATTGGTATCCGTTCCTGCTATGACGAGGGAAAGCGATGTGCCGAAACGTTGTTTATGGATTATTATCGGCAACATCATATTGCGATAAAGATCGTCCGGATTTTTAATACCTATGGTCCACGCATGCATCCGCAGGACGGGCGAGTAGTATCCAATTTTATTATGCAGGCCTTACAAAATAAAGATATTACCATTTATGGCGAAGGAAATCAGACCCGAAGTTTTCAATACGTAGATGATTTGGTGGATGGAATGATAAGAATGATGGCTGCAGAACCATCTTTTATAGGGCCAGTAAATATAGGTAACCCCAATGAATTTACTATACTTCAATTGGCGGAACAGGTGATCTTACAAACCGGTTCAAAATCGAAAATTAAGTTTTTGCCATTACCTCAAGATGACCCACAACAAAGGAAGCCTGATATTGAAGTTGCCAAGAATTGCTTGGACTGGAATCCCACGATCCAACTCGAAGAGGGATTGTCGAAGACAATAGATTATTTTAAAACATGTTTATAAAGAGTTTATAGTGATTGTATCTGCTGATTATACAGCGATCACTTGACCTTTATGCTGATCGATATGATCAAGAAGTGTTTCATTTAAGATGGGTGAAGTTCTTAACATCTCACGAATGGGGTATTTTTCAACTATATTTTTTAAAGCATCAAGATGGCGTTGATGATGGAGGTCGGTACCGACAAAATCATACATACCGGATTTCAATAGGGTCATCGCGATGGCTTTAACATCGACCCCATAGTATCGGCTCAAGGAAAGTAGATTTAACTGGAGTAAGCAGCCTGCATCTTTGATCTGCTTATAAATGTTAAAGTTGCTATGGTAATAATTATAACGTTCAGGATGAGCTAGAATAGGTTTGTAACCTAATTTTTGAATATTTAAGATGGTATGAAACAAAGCTTTCGATTCGGATAGATAAGACATTTCAATCAATACATAACCGCCTGGCATCACGCAGAGCTCATTTTCACGGATCAATAAAGAAAGATTTTCATCAATCATATGTTCAGCTGCGCCGAATATATCCACATCATTGCCAGATTTCTTTAATCCCGCCACCAGTGAATCTTTCGCGTGTTCAATACTAAACTTGGTGTTTTGATGTACGCCGGCCATGATATGTGGGGTACAGATAAACTTTTTAAGGCCTAAACGCTGCAGCTCCTGGATATAATGTAAGGATTGTTGCACAGAATTACTTCCATCATCAATACCTGGTAACAGGTGGTTGTGCATGTCTACTTCTAAAAATTCCAACTGCGCTAAAGAGCGGATTGATGAAGTCTTTTTCCCAAACAAATTACTAAAAAATCCCATGATGCAAATCTTATTTTTGTTGTGCAAATAGTGCAGTAAAGGAGTGGCGTTTCAAGCTATATAAGGTGAAGGGTAAATTACAAATTCCTTTCCATGACTACGAGGTACCTCATGCAAACAATATGCCAATAATTATATTGATATGCATAAGGTCGAATGGTATGCTATAAATTTCCGACAAGTGATGTTAGAGAATTATTTTTTGTAAGTCTAATCTGTTAAATATGATGCGCTGTTCTATGAATTAGAATCTATTCATGTTATTATTTTTTGAATGTAACAGTTTCGGTATAATAGTTGCTTAGTCCACGATGATAAATTGATCGAATGAATAGGGTTCTTTTTAATGATATTTTATCGTAGGAGCAATTTGAGTGCGAAAATTTAACTATCTTGCATTTCCTTTATAAAATATTATAACAAAGCCATATCAGATAGTGTCCGTTTGTCGCAGACACGGTCAGTAACATTTTAATAAAATAAGAGAAAAGCTATGATGGGTTCTCTAGGAGATTTAAGAAGGCGCCTGAGAAAGGACAATCCAAGATGGGTCATTTTAATGATCGACATGTGGTTTGTGTTTGCAAGCTATGTGTTTTCTAATTATGTGGTCAACAACTTCAAGGGAGTATTTGATATCGAATTGATGTTAAAAAAAGTTGTCGTTATATTGCCAATTTACCTCTTGATGTTCTTGTGTTACGACACCTTTCGAGGAATTGTTCGACAAACAGGCATTCGTGACACTATTAAAATATTTAAAACGGTGGGATCCGCCTATATCCTGTTGATGATTTTCACGTTTATAATCAAAACTATCTTTGATAAAGGAACCTTGGCGGGAGATTATCTTAGATTGTCGTATGGCGTATTGACTATGCAGGCTACAATTTTGCTGGTCATTATGGTGGGGGCGCGTGTAATCTATCGGACTATCTATGAATATCTTTTTTTGCCGGGTAGGAAAGGGGAGAATGTGTTGATATTTGGTGCTTCTAGACCAGGGCTAGTATCGTTTTCTCTCTTAAAAGAAGACCAGCGGACGAAGTATCAGGTGGTCGCTTTTGTCGAAGATAAAATATCACGGATAGGTAAGCGCTTGGCAGGTTTAAAAATTAAAGATATTACCGAAATTACGAAAGAATATGTGGAGAAATGCCAGATTACTCAGGTAATCATTGCGGTTGAAAATAACGATCCCGAACGGCTGGAATACGTCTCAGATTGGTTTCAAAATCTTGGGCTTGAGCTGAAAATAATGCCACCAGCCCGGATATTACTTAACTCCGGCGCCAAACGTGAAATTCGGCCGTTAAAGATAGAAGATCTATTGGGGCGTAAACCCATTAAGTTAGATCATCCAGAAATTGAAGACGAAATGCGTGGTAAAGTTATTTTAGTAACAGGCGCAGCTGGATCTATTGGTTCGGAATTAGCTCGACAGATTGCAAGAAGACATTATAAGAAGTTGATACTTCTTGATCAAGCAGAGTCCGCAATTTATGATGTACAGCAATCTATTAAGGCTACCTTTGCAGAGCATTTGCATTGCGTTGTTGGGGATGTACGGAATTTTGCATTTATGCAACGGATATTTGACGAGTATAAACCTGATTTGGTGTTCCATGCAGCGGCTTATAAACATGTGCCGTTGATGGAAGCTAATCCTTACGAGTCCATCCAAACTAATGTATTAGGGAGTAAAATCGTTGCGGATCTCTGTATGCGATATGGTACAAAAAAGATGGTCATGGTATCCACAGATAAAGCGGTAAACCCCACCAATGTTATGGGAGCCACCAAACGTATGGCTGAGATTTATGTGAGTAGTTGTAGCGGTAAGTCTGATACAAGCTTTATTATCACTCGGTTTGGTAATGTACTCGGGTCAAATGGTTCGGTTATACCGTTATTTGAAAAGCAGATGGCTGAGGGAGGTCCGTTGACGTTAACTCATCCAGACATCACGCGTTTCTTTATGACTATTCCTGAAGCTTGTCAACTCGTTCAAGAAGCGGGTGTGATGGGGAAAGGAGGTGAGATTTTTGTATTCGATATGGGCAAGTCTGTTAAAATAATCGATTTGGCCAAACGGATGATCAAATTAAAGGGGTACCGTTACCCTGAGGATATTGACATCAAAATTGTAGGATTGCGCCCCGGAGAAAAGATTTATGAAGAACTTTTGGCAAACAATGAAAATACTGTGAAAACACATCATCCAAAAATCATGATCGCAAAAGTAAATCATGATGAACTTTCACTTAAAGCGGATCGTATTAATGCCATCTGCCAACAGATTTTGGATGCCGATACACTGCTGCCCGATTTTATGGGCCTTGTCGCTGCGATGAAGGAAGTAGTCCCAGAGTTTAAATCTCAGAATTCGGAATATGAAGTGTTGGACACGGTCGCGGATAAGAAAGAAATCGAATTAGTTCATGGGGAACCCATAGAGGTACCCGTATATTCATTGGTAAAGAATGTGTTGTAAATTTTATTTTAGGCAGTTAACATTTTAGTTTGCTGATACGATATCAAAAAAGCTCTCTTATTGAGAGCTTTTTTGATTTATTCGGTTTACTTATGGATTAAAACTTGTCAATTCTCAAAAATCATCCTAATTTTAACGAACTATTTAGCGAAGTTATCACTTGTAGGCGAATGGTCTAAACTATCGAGAGTCATTATATGAATAAAACAGTTTTAATTACCGGGGGGGCCGGATTTATAGGTTCACATGTTGTACGTGAGTTTGTGCTGAAGTATCCAGAATATCAAATTATCAATCTGGATGCATTGACCTATGCCGGCAATCTAGAGAATTTAAAAGATATCGAGCACTTACCAAATTATACTTTTGTTAAAGCAGATATTACGGATCAGCAGCTCATTTTGGATATTTTTCAAAAATATCAGCCGGATGGAGTTATCCATCTGGCAGCGGAGTCTCATGTTGACCGTTCGATTGTTGATCCAACGGCTTTCGTGATGACCAACGTGATTGGAACTGTCAATTTATTGAATGCAGCCAATGCAATTTGGAAGAATAATTTTGAAGGGAAACGTTTTCATCACGTATCTACCGATGAGGTATTTGGTGCGCTTGGCGATACGGGATTTTTTACGGAAGAAACAAAATATGAGCCCCATTCACCATATTCCGCTTCGAAGGCTAGTTCGGATCATTTTGTCCGGGCTTATCATGATACTTACGGTTTACCTATTGTTTTAACAAACTGTTCAAACAATTATGGACCTAATCATTTCCCGGAGAAATTGATTCCTCTTTGCATTCACAATATTTTAAATAATAAGCCTCTCCCGGTTTATGGTGATGGAAAATATACCCGCGATTGGTTATATGTGATTGATCACGCAAAAGCTATCGATCTCGTTTTTCATGAGGGTAAAAATGGTGACTCTTATAATGTAGGTGGATTCAATGAGTGGCAAAATATAGATCTGATCAAAGAGCTATGTAAACAAATGGACGAGAAATTGGGACGTGAAGAAGACTCTTCGATGCAATTAATTACTTTTGTTAAAGACCGTCCCGGACACGATTTGCGTTATGCAATTGATGCAACCAAGATCAATAAGGAATTGGGATGGTATCCTTCAGTAACTTTTGAAGAAGGTTTGTCGCGGACGATAGATTGGTTCTTATCTAATCAGGAATGGCTGGAGCATGTGACATCGGGCGATTATAAAAAATATTATGACAATCAATATAAAGACGCATAAGCATGAGGTATACGGAGACAAAACTGAAAGGATGTTTTATACTTGAACCGACAGTTTATGAAGACGAAAGAGGTTATTTTTTTGAGTCATTTAATGAGACAAAGCTAACAGCAATACTTGGTTATAAACCTCATTTTGTGCAAGACAATCAATCCAAATCACAGTTTGGTGTCGTGAGGGGGCTACATTTACAGGCCGGCGATCATGCTCAGGCTAAGTTGGTTCGAGTCGTGGAAGGAAAAGTGCTGGATGTTGCTGTCGATGTTCGTCCAGGATCAAGCACCTTTGGACAACATATTACTGTGGAGCTTTCAGCTGAAAATAGAAAACAGCTATTTGTTCCGAGAGGTTTTTTACATGGCTTCTCTGTATTATCAGAACATGCAGTTTTTTTCTATAAATGTGATAATAACTATCACAAAGAATCGGAAGATGGCGTAAATCCATTAGATTTTGAATTGGCTATAGACTGGCAAATACCCCATGAAGAAATGATTCTCTCACAAAAGGATCAGGAAGCACAATCTTTTGAAAAATTGCGCCTGAAATTAATTTAGATGATATGCGAATTGTGATAACAGGAGCTTCAGGTCAACTTGGTTCGGAACTAAAAGATCTTTTACTGTATAATACAGTAGATGAGTGTTATTTCTTAGATCGAAAGCAATTGCCATTGGATCAAATTCAGATCATACAGCAAATTTTGGGGATGTATCAACCCGATTTGATTATTCATGCAGGAGCATACACAGCGGTGGATAAAGCTGAGACGGATCAGGTTATGGCAAATTTGGTCAACCATTTAGCTTGTGAAGAGATTGCTCAATACTGCCGTATCCATAATGCCAAACTTATAGCTATTTCTACAGATTACGTTTTCGATGGATCATCTGCTTCTCCTTTGACTGAGCATGCGACCACTAATCCCATCAACGTATATGGACAAACTAAGCTTGCAGGGGAACTGGCCATTCAGAAATGGCATCCTGAAGCAATCATTATACGGACTTCCTGGGTGTATTCCTCCTACGGTAAAAACTTTGTAAAAACCATGTGTCGCCTAATGACCGAGCGACATGAAGTTAACGTAATCAGCGATCAAATAGGGAGTCCCACTTATGCAAAAGATCTAGGCCTAGTAATTTTGAAAGTTTTGGATTCTGCCGAATGGAAAGCTGGTATTTACCACTATAGTAACGAAGGCGAAATTTCGTGGTATGACTTTGCTGTAGCAATACGTGACTTCCGTGCGTTCGACTGTGAAGTCAGGTCAATTCGAACCACTGCATATCCGACGCCTGCTCGTAGGCCGATGTATTCCTTGCTTGATAAATCAAAAATAAGAAATACGTTTGGAATACAAGTTCCTGACTGGAAAATAAGTTTGGGCAACATGCTTACTGAAGAATTTAAAGATAAATAGATTGACGATAACAGGAGGCTTTGTCGACATTAGTATCGTAAAGTCTTCTTCCCTAAATAACATTAAAATGAAAGGAATTATATTGGCTGGCGGCTCAGGCACGCGATTGCATCCGCTGACGCTTGCTGTAAGTAAACAATTGATGCCCGTATATGATAAACCCATGATATATTATCCGTTGTCTACCTTGATGCTGGCTGGAATACGTGAAATTTTGATTATATCCACTCCACAGGATCTACCTAACTTTAAAAAGTTATTAGGCGATGGATCACAATTAGGGTGCCGTTTTGAATATAAGGAGCAACCTAGTCCAGACGGGCTTGCACAGGCATTTTTGCTGGGAGAAGAATTTATTGGTGATGATAAAGTAGCCCTGATTTTAGGGGATAATATATTTTACAGCTCTGGACTTTCAAAGCTATTGCAGTCTTCTTCAAACCCTGATGGCGGAGTGGTCTTCGCCTATCCAGTGCAGGATCCGGAACGGTATGGAGTCGTCGAATTTGATGAAACAAATAATGTGATTTCTATTGAAGAGAAGCCGCAATTACCGAAATCAAATTATGCTGTTCCGGGAATTTATTTTTATGATAACGAAGTGGTTAGTATCGCAAAAAATATAGCACCTTCCCCCCGTGGCGAACTGGAGATAACAGATATCAATAAAGAGTATCTACGCCGCGGTAAATTAAAGGTCGGCATTTTTGATCGTGGTACAGCTTGGTTGGATACCGGAACGATCCAGTCTCTCATGCAAGCAGGCCAATTTGTGCAAGTGATAGAGGAGCGGCAAGGAATGAAAATAGGAGCAATAGAAGAAGTTGCCTACAGAATGGGTTACATTGATAAGCAGCAGCTACTGAAAATTTCTGCGCCACTCTGTAAGTCAGGTTATGGAGAGTATTTGAAAAGAATTGTTAAAGGCTCTTAACTATCCCTAAATAGCATTCTGCNNGCAGAATGCTATTTAGGGATATGAAGGGTAAACGTACTTCCAAAACCTTCGCTGCTCTCCACTGTAATCGAGTAGCCCATTCGGTTTGCAAACTCATGACAGAGCATTAAACCGATACCAGCACCCTTTTCTTCAAATGTGCCTTCTAAACTAGTTTGTTGTTTCTGCATACTTTTAAGTGCGGTAATTTTTCGCTCGTCCATTCCTACACCCTGATCTGTAATCGATATAAGAACTTCACTATCGGTTTCACGCTGATTAAAAACAATGGATTTGCCACTAAAGCTAAATTTGATTGCGTTGTTGAAGATATTTCGAATGATAAATTCAAATCGTTTAAGATCACTACGAATGGTCAATTGCGGGGAAATACGGACATCTATAACTAAATTTTTTAGATTAATCCGATCAATGAACAATTCCTCACATTCTTTTACAATTTGAAATGGTACAATTTCCTGCATGTCAAGCTTTTCATTCGCCATCTGCTGTGAAGACCAAACGAGTAAACTGTCGAGCATTTTGGACGCTGTAGTGACTTGATTACCAATAGTAATTAACATGCTTTTGATTTCGTGAGCTGGAAGATCGACAATTTTTGATACAGAAAGTAGCGCTTGAAAAGTTGATAAAGGACTTCGAAGATCATGGGATACGACGGAAAATATAGTAGATCGAAATCGGTCTGCCTGAACCAGTTCTTCATGTTGATGCCTGATCTCAGCAGCTTGATCATCGACCTTTTGTTTTTCTTTCCGTAATAACCGGTTCTTTTTGACCAATAGCAGAACCAACACAAAAAAGATTAATAGAACAAAAAAGGTGGCCAGCCACATCAATTTTACCCAATGTGCTTCACGTTCGATGGAAGCGTTTTCCAATATTAGATTTTTATTTTCGAGCTCTTTCTTTTCGCTTTCATATTTCTCCCGAAGTTCTTCCCTAATTCTTACACGTAAGACCTCAGCATCTTCATGGAACTTTCGATCCGAACTATCTTGATCGCTGAGAATTAAATGTTCATCTTGCTCTTTAACAGCCTTCGCTATTTTATCAAAATCACCTTGAAGTTCTTCAGTTAGATTGCTAAGCCCACTTTTAGCAATGATGCTTTTAATGAGGGTAACTTCTTGTGTAGCCAAATCAAAGCGTTTTTCTTTAACGTAGATATTTGCACGATTGATCCTGGCATAACTTTCACCTACGGGATCTTTTTTCTTTGAAGTAATGTCGATGGCAAGATCGGTATAGTATGTGCTCCATTCGAGTTTGTCTGCTTTTAGGTAAAGGTAGCTCAATAAAATGTAGGTATTGAACAGGTCAACCTCAGGGGCGTTTGCTTTACAGAATTCAACTGTTTTAACTAAATAATCGATCGCATTGGATACATCTTTCTTTTGCTCACCATTGAGTGCTTTCTGCGCATAAATATTGCCTATATTGGTCGATATGTTTGCACGATTTCGAATATCATGAATTTCTTTGGCCAGATCTAATGCGCGTTGGTAATATTTTAAGGCTTGTTCTGGATCATAACTCTTATTGAATACATTGCCAATATTCAAGAAAGAAAGCATCATCCCCTTTTTGTCATTTCGCTCTTCTCGTCTTTTGAGCACCCTAAAGTGGGTTTTAATACTTTCGTCAAAGTTGTTTAATTTCAGGTAAATAACTCCTTGGAGGTTGAGCAGGTCAATTGCCAATGCCTCAAATTTCTTTGTTTCCGCCAGATCTAGTCCCTTGGATACAATCTCCTGTGCGTCTTGAGGAGTACTCTTATAAATTTCTGATGCGACTTTGTAATAGACTAATATGCGTGCAGAATCACCACTAACTGTTTCAAGCTGTTTGTTGACTTTATCTAAGCCTGTACTTTGTGAAAATACATAGTGGGAAGATAACAAAAAGAAAGTGGTAAAGAAGAGTAAGTAAATTCGGTTCATTCAGATTTTTTTTCAAATATAATTAAGTTTCTGATAATGTGGAGATCATCGGAAAATTAGGTTTTCGATGGATAATAATGTTGTGATGTATATTTAGAAAAATATGAAATATGAGCTTCTGTGTTACAAGAAATAGTTTATACCCTTTTTTTAGAAAATTTTAGGTAATATTTTTAATATAAGCCGCCTTAACGAGGTCTGAAAATCTGTCAGAAACCGCGTATATTTGCAGCCAAATGTTGGAGTCCAAAAGAATTTATCAAATCGATCTGTTTCGATTTATTGCAGCATCAGCAGTAGTGTTTTATCATTATATGTATCGCGGGGCTGCTGCTGGAAATATGTCTCTTTTACGTTTTGATGGCATTGGTGACTATGTCAAATATGGTTATCTGGGCGTCGACCTATTTTTTATCATCAGCGGTTTTGTGATCGCTTTCTCGATCAAGCATCTATCGTTGCGTAAATTCTGCTATTCTCGATTTAAACGCTTGTACCCAATGTATTGGATTTGCTTGCTGCTGACCTTTGTGATTACCTATTTTTTTGGCGCGCCGCGTTATTATGTAACATTTAGTCAGCTACTGGCCAATCTGACGATGACGCAGAAATTATGGGGACAAGGCGATGTAGATGGTGCCTACTGGTCACTTTATGTTGAGTTGAAATTTTACCTGATCATAGTCTTATTCCTGATTCTAAATCAATTTAAAAGAGTAGGATTAGATTACCTGGTTTATTTTTGGCTGTTATTGTCGAGTCTACGTTTTTTTTTCGGACCGTCCGAAATGTATGATGGACTCCACGAGTTTTTTTTACTCGATTGGAGTGCCTACTTTATTGCGGGAATTATATGTTGCCAAATTTTTTTGCATGGAGTAAAAATAAAGCATATGATCGCCCTACTTTGGTGCTTGTACATTTCGATCGACAGCGCTATTGGTCGAATTCACTGGCTGGAGCGTACTTTTCATAGTGATTTTTCTCCTTATATCATTGGGACCGCCATTGTCGTGTTTTACTTACTTATGTTACTGGTTTCCTGTAAAAAACTTCAGTTTATTAATTCGTCCAAGTTTGTTAAAATTGGCATGTTGACCTATCCCCTGTATTTAATCCACCAGCATATAGGGTTTATCATTTTTAATCAGCTCTATCCGTATATCAATAAATACGTGCTCCTTTCGGCTGTTGTAATGCTGATGCTAGCACTTGCTTATTTCTTAAGTGATCGTATTGAACCGTGGATTATAAAACGTTTTAAGAAATAAATAGGCGGCCGAGCGTAGGATCTATAAAGGAAATACTGCCTTCCAACTAGAAGACAATATTTCCTTTATAGATCAGCGATTTCACTGGAGATATTCTTGAAACTGCTTCTGCGGAACAGCTGGCTTCGAGTAAGGCAATATCTGCACTATCTCCGACTTTGGGCCATTGCATATTGCCTTTGTCGTCCAAAGGAGTGGGACCAGCAGTGGCAAGCTTGAGCATGCGAGATAAGCCAAATTCAGTTGTTTGGCCATAAACCTGAGCCGCAAGATTGGCTTTTTGTAAGACACTACCCGTACCAAATGTGTTCCAATGGTCTACAATACTGTCATTTCCCGTCATCACTTCA
Source organism: Sphingobacterium sp. UBA1498 (assembly GCF_002325125.1). Taxonomy (NCBI): domain Bacteria; kingdom Pseudomonadati; phylum Bacteroidota; class Sphingobacteriia; order Sphingobacteriales; family Sphingobacteriaceae; genus Sphingobacterium; species Sphingobacterium sp. UBA1498. The sequence continues at coordinate 39,282 of NZ_DCRG01000004.1, read as the reverse complement.
ACGTTGTTCTCTAGTAAGGTTGGGATTGGCATAATTAATCCACCGAATGGAATTGTAGAAATAATGCCAATTTGTGCGTCGCAAAGTTTTTCTGCCATTTCTTGTTGTTTGGATTTTTCCAATCGACCCAATACAAAACAATGGCTGATGTAGGTCTTACCTTTAAGAACTGGATTCTCGTTCACTTTGTTAATTAAGTACTCTACGGTTTTCAAGCCTGATTCACCCGATTCGTGCAAATGAATGTCAATTCCCTTGTTATGATCTAATGCCAGCTGAACCGTAAAATCCATTGTTTTTTCAATAGCCCCATCAATGGAAAATGGGTCGACTCCACCGATAAAATCAATATTGGTTTTGGCGGCTTCCTTAAGGTAGGGCACCGAGTCAGTATAGTATACACCGTGCTGCGGAAAAGCAACCAGTTCAGCCCCGAATCCGTCTTTCTTGTTTTCCAGTGCCAGTTGTAGCTTACTTAAAGCGTCTAGTTTGGATGTCGGTTCGATATTAACATGACTGCGTGCGAAAGTAGTACCATTACCTTGCAATAGTTCGATCAGCTTTTCTGCTTTATAGGTTGCATTTTTTAATAGTTCGGGCAGAATTTTCTGTTCGAGGGCAATCATGCCTTTTACACCTCCGGCCCTTTGCCTTACTGCCTGCCACTTGTCACCATAATAGGTTTTGTCCAAATGGATGTGCATATCGTGGAAAGAGGGTAGCATCAAAAGCCCTTTTGCGTCGATAGCATCGGAAGCATTAATATTGCAACTTATAGCCTTGATCTTCCCGTTAGCAATCTGAATAGAAAATAGGCCTGTCGTTGTTGAAATCACATGGCCACCAGTATCGTACTCAAAGCCCGTTTCTAGCAACACATTTTTTAATGTATAGTTTTTTTGCATCGCGGAGTCGCTCAATAGGTTTTGGTTCACCATTTTATGTCGGTTTTCTGCAAATAACATTGCTGGTATAAGTGTCGAACCCGCAAGTGCTAACGTAGAGTTTCTAATAAATTCCTTGCGGGTAAAGGCCATTGATTTCATAAGCGCATAGTTGTCTAAAAAAAGCATCTGGTATTGTAGGTTACAAACCTATAGGACTGTCGTGCTATTTTTGCTGGGAGATATCTGCCATTTCTTGTGTAATTTATCTATTTTTCATTTTCTTCTTAACAAACTTATTGTCTCCCCCGCTTGACGATTGTCTCTAAAGTCACTGGGACTGGTACCTATCTGCAGTTTAAAGAAATTCGAAAAATAAGCTTGATCTGCGAATCCCAACTCAAAGGCAATTTCTTTGATGGATCGTTCGGAGCTTTGTAAGAGCCGTTTTGCTTCAATGTTTATTCGTTGGTGGATAAGCTGTGTAGCTGATATTTTTAAATGCTTTTTACATAGAATATTAAGATAATTAGGTGAAATATTAAGTTTTTCGGCATAAAATGCAACCATTTTCTGTTCCCTGAAGAATTCGTCAATGAGCATATTAAATTTAGCAAGTCGCGGAACAGATTGATAAACCTTGAATTCGGTGAACGCAGACTCTGCTTCTCGACTTACAATCGCGGCAATGACGCCCGCTCGGGCACTAATTAAAGGAATAAGTGAGTTTTCTCTTTTCAATTCTTGTTTGACGGATTCAAATTCATAAAGTAATTGTGCAAAGGAATCTGCAGAGAGATCAATGACAGGATGGTTTTGATAATTGGTAAAAGAAAAGCGAAAAAAAGGTGCAAAATGTTCAAAGAGAGGGCGCTCAATCATGAGTTGGTAAGCTATAGTATCGGCATAGATATGCCACTTGTGCATTTGGCCTGGAAAGAGAATATGGACCTGATGATCTTTTATCCTATAGTCGATAGAATCGATGGTATGTACGCCAGAAGCTTTATGGAACAGATTAATGATAAAAAAATCATGCTTATGCGGTTTTTCGATAAGCCGTTCGCCATGGAGTTCGTTAAATAGGAGTTCTTCCCGTCCTGCTGTCTGTTCTTTTCGGAAACCATCCAGACCAATAACTGGCACCGAAATTTTTGAATTTCGCTTTTCCATAGAATATCTTATCAAATCTAAAATACAAAATACCTTCGAGTATTTGGGGATACGTGGTATTATAGCGCTTTCTTTCAATTGAGGATAGCGTTATTAGCAGGAGTGTTAGTTAAAATCGGGAGAATATCGGCTAAAATAAACCTATATATAATGAGCTTTTGTGATTAATTTTATAAATGTCAGGGAGACATCAATGAAGAGTGTCAGTCATGTAGCTAAGCACACTCAATTGTGCCGGGCAATACGTAAACCGAAGATTATGAATACACGAAATAGATAATATTATGAAAAGATATAAATTACATGTCGCAATACTTTTTACGATTTTTATCAAAACGATAGATGTCGCGGTAGCGCAAGGTGGAGATCAGATATTGGATGGAATTGGTGAGACAGGAATGGTGGCCCGTTATGTCTTTGATGGGGATTTAAAAGATTGGTCAAGAAATGGTCTGCATGGTAAATTTCAAGGAGAGAAAGCATTATTTGTAGCTGATAAGCAATTTAAAAAGGTATTGTCTCTAGCCGGGGGAAAAGATGATTTTGTCGTATTACCGTCGCAAGTACTCTCGGATTTGGAGTCTATTAGTATAACAGGCTGGTTGTACTTGAGGGCAGCGCAGCCTGAACAATATCTTTTTGACTTCGGACAAGATCTTGCGAGGCATTTTGCAGTAACACCGACAGGAACAGCGCAAAAAGCTGGATATTTGGGTGTTATTTCTCAAAAGAAGACTGAAGTAAAAAGTGCAGCGTCTCCTTCGGTTCCGTTGAACAAATGGGTGCATCTGGCCATTGTGGTCGATGTTACTACAGGGTCTTTACAAACGTATTTGGACGGAAGGCCCGTTGGAGAAGTCAAAAATATTCCGCAAGAACTGAGCGCAGTTTTTGGACAGCCGGGAAGCAAAAAGAAATTACAGATTGGAAAGCCCCTATTGGGCGGCAATTCGAGTTTAAATGCTTTGCTCCATGATTTCAGGGTCTATCGGGTGCCACTTAGTCGAGCCCAGATTGCCACGATATATGGCAATGCATTGAAAGGTGTACACGAAGATACAAGCACCAAAGGCAAGCCCGAGGATGATTTAACTAGATTTCCGATGAATAAAGCAGAATTGTATAATGCTTATTTAATTGGAGTCGCAGATGTCAGCGTAGAAACGGAGGTTGGAGAATTGCCACGATTGCCTAATTATGTCGTCGGTACTTATAAAGATGGTATGGTAGGGCCGAAAGTACGGGTGCTATGGCCGTCTCCAACCGATAATAGCACAGTTTTACAGCAGACAGCCTACACGATAACTGGACGTATCCCCGGAACGGATCTTCAACCAAAAGCAATTGTTAGTGTCAAGGGAAAGATAAAGTCTAGCATCCCTAACTTAAAATTGGAATCCTTCCATTTGGATCAGGTGACTCTTAATGTAGACGAAGGACATCATCACACCAAGTTTATTGAAAACCGTGATAAGTTTATGGATACATTGGCTACATCAGATCCCAATTCTTTTCTTTATATGTTTCGTCACGCTTTTGGACAAAAGCAACCAAAGGGTGCAAGGCCTCTGGATGTATGGGATAGCCAGGATATCAAATTACGAGGTCATGCAACTGGACATTACCTAACAGCAATTGCGCAAGCTTACGCCAGTACAGGGTATGACAAAGCCCTTCAAGTAAAATTTTTGGGTAAAATGGATACGATGATCAATGAACTTTACGCTTTGTCAAAATTGTCGGGTGTACCGAAGCAATCGGGGCAGGCATATGTCGCTGATCCAGCGGCAGTGCCTATTGGTCCTGGTAAATCAGCGTATGACTCTGATTTGAGTGATGAAGGAATTCGTACAGATTATTGGAACTGGGGACTTGGATTTATTAGCGCCTATCCTCCCGACCAGTTTATAATGCTTGAACATGGAGCTAAATATGGGGGGCAGAAGAACCAGGTTTGGGCACCTTATTACACCCTGCACAAGATCCTGGCCGGTCTGATGGATGTTTATGAAGTAAGCGGAAATAAAAAAGCATTGGAAATCGCACAAGGCATGGGTAACTGGGTGTATACGCGTTTAAACAATATCCCGACCAAAACATTAATCAACATGTGGAATACCTATATCGCAGGTGAGTTTGGAGGGATGAACGAAGTGATGGCAAGGTTGTATCGTGTTACGGGTGAACAAAAATATTTAAAAACCGCCCGTTTATTTGATAACATTGATCTGTTTTACGGTAATGCAGCACATACACATGGACTGGCAAAAAATGTGGATACTTTTAGAGGATTGCACGCCAATCAGCATATCCCACAAATTGTAGGCAGCATGGAGCTATACCGTGTATCAAATGACCCTCAATACTATAAGGTAGCCGACAATTTTTGGTATAAAGTCACCAGCGATTATATGTATAGCATTGGTGGCGTGGCGGGGGCGAGGAATCCGGCCAATGCCGAATGTTTCATTAGTCAACCGGCAACATTATATCAAAACGGATTTTCTGCAGGGGGCCAAAATGAAACCTGTGCAACCTATAATATGCTGAAATTGACGAGTGATTTGTTTATGTTCGATCAGCGTGCAGAGCTGATGGATTACTATGAACGTGGACTATATAATCACATCTTAGCTTCCGTTGCAGAGAATAGTCCAGCAAATACCTATCATGTTCCTTTGCGTCCTGGTTCAATCAAACAATTTGGAAATGCAGATATGCACGGGTTCACCTGTTGTAATGGGACGGCTATAGAGAGCAGTACCAAATTGCAGAATACGATTTATTTTAGAAGTAAAGATGATCAATCATTGTATGTTAATTTGTATATCCCTTCTACTTTGCAATGGAAAGAGCGGGGAATCAGGATTGAACAACAGACAAATTTTCCAAAAGCAGATCATACATCGTTGACCATACGCGGTAATGGCAAATTCGATCTTCATGTTCGGGTACCAAGTTGGGCGACAAAGGGATTTTTCGTTACTATAAATGGAGTTGACCAAAAAATTGCCGCCGATCCTGGAACTTATCTTAGCATAAACCGTAACTGGAAAGATGGTGATGTGGTTAAGCTAAAAATGCCCTTCGATTTCCATCTCGACCCGGTTATGGATCAGCCGAACATCGCAAGCCTATTTTATGGCCCCGTTCTCTTGGCGGCTCAGGAACGTACCGCAAGAAAAGATTGGCGTAAAGTAACTTTAGACGCTAAGGATATTGGTAAATCTATTAAAGGAAACCCAGAAACATTGGAATTTTATATAGACGATGTGCTTTATAAACCGTTTTATGATACCTATGGGCGTCATTCGGTTTACTTGGATGTGAGTTTAAAGTAACGGTAAAAAGGTACACCTTGTCATTTTCTTAAGCTGACAAGGTGTATTTTTCTTGACACTAATCTTCCTCTGCATGCAGTTCGAAAGACAGCTTAACGAGGTCTTGACCTGCAAACTTGGTTTCATAATTTGACAAGTTCCAGTCTGTGCGTGTAATGGTTGCTTTGGTGGAAGCATCTTTTAATTTCCTTAATACAAAGAGCACTTGCTTTTCGCCAGCATTGACGACGCCGGCGGTAAAGTAGGTGATTATTCCGGTTGTTTCTGTAGCATCACTAATTGTTGTTCCATCGGCATATTTTGTTTCACGCGTCTGAAATATCGCACCGTTTTCACCAGTGGTGTTAGGATTTAAAATAAATGATCCGCCTAATAGGAATGCTTTGTAGTAATCTGCAGTAGCCTTATTAAGGATGTACTGATTTTGAATCTCCTGCGCTGATGTATCGTATTGTTTAAATTCAATCTTATAAATTTTGGATGGATGCAGGTGCGCATGACCACCGGATAGGGCTTGACCTTTTTCGTTGAAGTTGAGGGTCATGGGTTCTGCATTGCTCTTGTCAGCTAGATCGTGAAAATGGTTTCCATGCGCTGTTCCAGTTACTTCTGTGAAGACAAGTTTAAAGCTCGGTTTTACATCGGCGGCCGTAATCGTTAATGCTGATTCTGCTGTAGTCGCATTTCCGGCTTTGTCGGTGACTGTAAGATGAAAATGATAAGCCCCAGCAGGAGCATCGGCAGGAACATCAATGTGTTCATGGAAGGTAACATTTTTTACGCCGATATATTTACCGTCAGTAAAGGCTTTTGTGAACTTATAAGAGCCACCACCTTCTTGATGAACCTCAATTTCGATTTTAGCAATCAGTGCTTCGGCAAGAATATCACCTTCAAGATGAAGATCTGATCCCGCTTGGACAGTTTTGTTATTGCCACTGCCGATTTCAAGTGTGCCTATCTGGGGTTTTGCAAGTGCTGGGATTTCATCGTTGTCTTTCTTACAGGACGATAGGAAGCCTAAAAGAATTGTACTTAACAGGAAGAAGAAGCGAATGTTTCTAGTTTTCATGTAAAATGGATTTAATTAAATTGAGTTGATAAATATGTATGGTATTACTCGAGTATACGGATGCTGATTCCCTTCTGACTGCTCCATCCCGCCAAGTCAGTCACCTGAATCATAAAATGATAATTACCCGGATCGATATCTGCTGGCACATCGATTTTTAATTCGGCATCATATTGCTGTGGCTGCCCCGGAATATTAACTGTCTTGACCAAAGTGAAGGGCTTGATGGGCGTTTTGATCGCCTCAACCGTACATTCGCCGATTTCAGTGCTATGCGAATGATGGTCAAAATTATGGTGTACGTCAATGCTATAGCTCCCGAGCGCGACGTTATCAGATAGCTTACTGCGGAAAGTAAAACTTGTGCCTCGTTTAATTGTGCTGCATTGTTTTGGGAAAGCCGTTTCCGAATCGATGGCGATGGTGGGTTTTTCGGTATCAATGCTTTCCTTATCTTTTTTACAGGCAACGGCCATCGTAAGTAACACCGCGATAAGTGTATATTTTTGGACTGTTTTCATAGGAGATAGTTTCAATTTTAAATTTTTATTCATTCGTATATCTTTTATTGGTATGCATGTCTGTGTGACGCTAGGTTATTCATTTGTCTTCGTTAAAAATTGTGTAAGAGTTCACTGTACACTTCGATTTACGTAAATCATTGCGATCAAAGGCTTATTTAAAGATGCTATCTTTCGTTAATGTTATTTTTATTCTTTATTCACGGTGGCTCATGTTATGATCGGGACTGTTTTCCAAAGGGAACTCCAATGGATAGGATAAAATTCCTTCCCTGTTCAGGCAAAGAGATCAGCCGATAAAAGCTGGTATGATCCATATATTTCTTGTCAAATAGATTTTGAACCTGTAAGCGTAATTGAAGGACAGATCCCGAAAACCGAAGTTGTGTTCCTGCCCGGAAGTTGAAGACCTGATAAGCTGCTGTGGACTCTTCTGGTGGAACAACGTGATACTGCGCTGCTGTCCATTTGCAATCGACGGAAAGGTAGGTCTCTTTAAAATGTTTGCTATTTTTTGCTGTCCAGCTGATGTCCATCAACGCTGAAGGTGCCGGAGAGAAAGGAAGTGTATAGCCTTTCTTTGCACCCGATAGTTGTTCCGATCGAACATATTCACCCAATAATTCTACTTTCCATTGTTTCAGAGGCTGGTAGCTGAGTTTCAATTCTGCTCCATAACGGCGAACACGGCTTTCCATATATTCAAAGATTTGATTGCCGGCACCATAATATTGATCGTAGCTTGACGTGGGATTAAGATAGATATAATTGGAAAAGTAATTAAAGAATGGCGTAAAGGCGACAAAGACTTTTCTGGGACTCCAGGTCAAGGATAAATCCAGTTGATAGGACTGTTCGGGAGACAATGATTGATTGCCTCTTTCATAACTGAAGTAGTGATAGTTGACACCATTGGCGCCAAGCTCCTGTGCAATGGGGGCCCTGAAACTTTTTCCTACATTAATTTTTGTTTCTAGATCTCCGAATTGATGTGCCGCTCCTATAGACCAAACCAGGCTATTGAAACGACGACTGAGCGCCGAAGCCCGAACTATTCTGCCCGACTGATTATCTTCCAGCTGTGATTCGAACCAATCCTGATAAGGTGATGTCTGAATATGGCTGTAATCGTAACGCAATGCCCCATATATCATGGTTTCGTCCGCGAGTTTGTATTGATCATAGACGAATAGGCCCATTGCCTTTTGGCGAAAACTGGGGATAAGGAAGCTCCAACCATCAATACGGTTATCCTGATACTCTCCATTTGCGCCAATGGTAAGTCGATGTGTGGCCAAATCAAATTGGTCTTTTACAGTGATACTATAGACCTGTTTCTCATATAACCTTTCCAAATTGATGGGAATAGTCATATCTTTTGGATAAACAGGGGGCATATAACCATGCGCGGTGTAATTGTTATATTCTTGCCGGTAATTTTTCTGATAGCCCAGGTCTATCCAAAGCTTATGCTTATCCAGATCGATAAAGTTGCGGTTAATAAGTTTCAGGTGATTGACCGTCTGGCTTGGGAAACCAATGTCACGACTGGATTTGTCATAAAGTACTATATCTACGCCCCTTGGTTCCAAGCCGTGCGCATTGGCAAAGAAGCCAAACTTTGTATGATAATTACTCAGGTAGAAAATCGAAGAAAAACGATCTGATAGATATCCGCCGCGTAGTTGAAAATGTGTCTCTCGTCCCGCAGTGTTACGAACATGCCGATCTTTCAGACGTACCGCATAATTGTAAACATAGACTGTATCTGTGGGGACACGGTAATCGCCATATTCCAGATGCGTGAATCCGCCTCCAAATACCCAATTCCCTTTTCGGCCCTGTGTTTGTAGAGATCCGCCAAAAGTCGCGTTGTTTGACTTTGTCAATAGGTTAAACTGCCCCTTAAAACCTGTCTCCTGTAGTTCCGCTGGCGGTGATAGCCGAATGACACCACCAATGGCATCTGAGCCATACAAAAATGAGCTGGCCCCCTTTAGTACCTCGGCACTCCCTACACTGAATTGATCGATTTCCAATCCATGATCCAATCCCCACTGTTGTCCTTGATGTTTAATTCCGTTTTCTACCGTAGCGACACGATTGAATCCGAGTCCTCGAATCTGAGGTTTGGACTGATTGGCACCTATGCCTATGGCATTGACACCAGGAAGTCGGCTTAATGTCTGCATTAAACTTCCCGCCTGGTATTTTTGTATAGAGTCGGCAGTCAATAGCTGGATCGATAATGCTCCTTCTGCTGCCCGGTGATAACGTCGCCGGCCAACTTTTACTTCTTCAAGATCGATGCTTTTTTCCTGCCCGTAAGATGGGAAAAATAGCTGTTGTGCTGCGATAAGTGAAAAAATGATATACCTATTCATCTATGTGGATTCGATTCGTAAAGAGTAATCTGTGCAATCAATATGTATTACAATTAATATGTATTGCAATTAAGTTGCAACAAATATAGGTAAAAAGATTTTAAAAGCAATTAAGTTGCGTTGTTGTTTTGTGTTATTCTCGTCGTTCCCTCTACAGTGGCAAAGTTTTTGTTACTTTTTAGCGCCTTCAGGGCACAAAAAAGCTTATTTTACCACATACTACAACGATTATATATGAAGTTAAGTGAAGAATATTTCAGTAAAGTTGCTGCATTGCAATCTGCTGAACCTCAATTGACAATTGATCTGTCGAAACCCATTACACCTGATATATGGCTTGATGCTCTCATTCATTTTGAGTATAATATGCAGCAGCCCAGTGCAACCACTCTTTACGATGCATTGTTTGAAAAAGGAACTGATTTTGCTGCAAATGTCTATTTAAACGATGAGGATTATACTTTTTTTATCGATAAAATCAGGGCAATATTGGAACGCTATGCCACTATAAATCCGCAAGCATGGGTCGAGTTGGGGCTACAACATGTTTTATGTCGCCGGCATGCTGTAGAAAAGGAAAAAGCGTCGTTGTATTTAAATAGAGGTATGGAGGCTGGGGTTAAATGGGCGAGACCTCTTTATTTATATTATAATTATTTAGGTGTGTTGGCTGATATTGACCGGGAAACCGCCAAAGCTGAACTTGAATCGCTTGCTTTGGGAGGCGATCTTTATGCAACCGCGTATATTGCCCATATCGATGTATGGACCGATAAATTTGAAGAAGTCTTTGATCGAATTCAGGTGCTTAGACACGCTCAGGAGAAAAAACTATTACGCCATTATTATGAAGCGTTACAATTTTACTACGCTCGTAAAGACAATAAAGCCAAACGCGTGGAGATCCTGGAAGAGGGTATCGCCTTGACCGATTCCCGATACTGCAGGTTTGTTCTGAATGATATAAAACGCGCAGATGCAACTTCTTCCGTTGAACTGGAACGTCTTATACCAGAATATCACGAATTATTTGAATATGGAATGATGGACGCTGCAGTGCAGATAGCGCTCATCAAACTTCAGGGATTAAGTAACACTAATCAGGTAAAGGAGGATTTCGAGCAGCCACTATGGTATTTGCAGAAAGCATACGACTACAATAATATTTATGCAGGCTATCGTCTAGCTTGTCTTTACCTCTATAATGACACACTTCAGGATATCGAAAGGGGCCTATCTTTATTGCAGCTACTCGACCAGCGAGATGATTATGTCGAAGCGCAGGTTGAACTTGCGGAAATACTGTTAGAAGGAAGATTCCTGCCGAGAGATGAAAAATCTGCCTTCCAGAAATTTAGTGCACTGGCACAAAAAAATATTGCCTATGCAAAGTTGCGCATGGGCAATGTGATAGAATCTGGCTATGATGGAATAGATCCCGATTACAAGGTAGCTTTTGCCTATTATCAAGATGCCGCAAAAGATAAACTCCCGCAGGCTTTATATCAGGTCGGCAGGTACCTGAAATATGGCATTCATGGCGAAGAACCTGATTTGGCGGCTGCAATTCCTTACTTCGAAGAAGCGGCCGCTTCTAATAATGTTACTGCACTAACGGAAATGGGATTAGCGTCCGAATTGAAGGCCGAACCAGACTACAAATTGGCTTTTGATTATTTTTCACGTGCAGCTGATCTGGGTTACCCATATGCTTATTATCTGAAGGGAATTTATTTAGAAAATGACTATCACCAGACAGGCGCTCCTCAGCCAGCAGCTGCTTTTGCCGCCTTTGAAGCAGGTGCTAGCATGCAGGATTTAAATAGTATATATGAACTAGCTCGATGTTACCGTGGTGGCATAGGTACGGAAATAAATCTAGATCGGATGATCGATTTATACCAAAAGGCTGCCGAGCGAAACCATGTGCAGGCGTTGACTGATCTTGCCCTTTGTTATGAATATGGTTATGGGCTGAGTAAAGATGCTTTTAAAGCACAAGAATATATTAAAAAGGCGGCTGATTTAGGTTTTCCGTATGCAATCTACGTGATGGGAAGATACTATTTGACCGGCCTTGTGAAACAGGATGTGCCCCTTGGTCTTCAATTGCTGGAAGAGGCTGCACAAAAAAATGTAGGTGAAGCATTGTTGCTGCTAGGCGACTATTTTTTCTTCGACTATGATCAGCGTGAAGAATATGATAAAGGCTTTGATTACTATACGCATGCTGAGAAGCTTGGATATTTGACAGATGGACTGGGTATGTGTTATGAGTTTGGTATCGGAATAGAAGCACAGCCAGCAAAAGCATTTGAGTATTATAAACAGGCCGCAGAACGAGGAAATCAGGAAGCGATCTATCGACTGGGTCGCTGTTTGTATTTCGGAATAGGTGCCGAGATCGATAAAACAGCTGCTTATAGCCAATTTATTGAAGTAGCACAACAAGGAAATGTTTATGCCTGTTATTTTGTTGGCTTACAACTGCTGGACGGAGAAGGTGTACCGACAGACCTTCATGACGGTATTGAATGGCTGATGAAAGCTGCCGATGCTGACCATGCTGATGCGCAATATAAACTGGCCAACTGCTACCTCATGGGAGATGGCGTGGAAGAAAATGAAACGCTTGCCTTGGAGTGGTTTGAACGAGCGGCAGATAATGGACATGAAGAAGCTATTCGATTGACAAAGAAAACGAGAAAGTAACAAAAACATGCAGGAAGAGAAATCATATTCCTTTCAGGTAAACTTGAAAGGAATGATCGCGCTGCTCTCAGAGCACCTATATAGCGATCCCAACACATTTATTCGGGAACTGCTTCAAAATGGGGTGGATGCAATTACAGCATTGAAACACTTGGATGAACATCATCAAGGAAAAATCAAGATAGAATTACCAAACGTTGAGCAACCTAAATTTATGTTCCAAGATAATGGAATAGGTCTCAAGGAGTCTGATATCCACCAATTTTTGTCGGTTATTGGCGAGAGTTCGAAAGGTAAGGACATCAAGGATGCACAGGATTTTATTGGAAAGTTTGGCATTGGACTGCTCTCTTGTTTTGTCGTCAGTGATGAGATTATTGTGGAAACAAAATCGGCGCTTGAACAGCAGCCCTTACGCTGGACGGCTAGAGCTGAAGGCGACTATAAGATTGAGCGCCTGAGTGATGATGATATTCCTGTGGGAACGAAGGTAATTTTAAGCCCCAAAAAACAATACAATTATATTTTTGAAGCGGACTATTTCGAGAAGAAAATTAAGTTTTATGGAGATGCACTGCGAGAATCCATTTCAATCGTGGTAGGAGGTGTTGAAAAGATCATCCATAAGGATGAACCTAAATGGCTTGCTTCATCGGTTTCGAAAACAGATTTGTTAGCGATAGGGAAAGAGCTATTTCATGTCAACTTTTTGGACGCAATTCCATTTGAAACGACTGCGGGAAAAGCAAAGGGCGTGTTGTATGTTTTACCTTTTCGTACGCAATTTAGCAGCAAGCAGCGTCACCGTATCTACTTGAAGCGCATGTTTCTCGCCGAAGAAGATCAATCGATTTTGCCAAACTGGGCATTCTTTGTCCGTATGCTTGTCAATACGGAGGAACTTAGTGCCACCGCATCGCGGGAGTCTCTGATGAAAAATGATTTGCTGCGGCAGGCGAGAAAGGAAATTGCTGCCGTTTTGAAGACGTACCTGCAGCAAGTGAAGAAGATTGATTACGATATTTATATACGTATTATCCAAACGCATTATCTTCATTTAAAAGCATTCGCCCTAGAAGATCCCGATTTCCTAGCAATCTTTTTGGCGGATATCCCATTTGAAACCAACCGTGGACAACGAAGCTTTCAAAATATAATTGATTATCAGCAACAACTCTATTATTGCGCCGACTTTGAAGATTTTAAACAGATTGACCGAATGGCTGATACGCAGGGGATAATGCTTATTAATGCTTCTTATACGTTTGATACCGAGCTACTCCGTAAGATCAAACAAAAATATCCCGAGTATAATATTACAGAGATGTCGCCAAATCAGCTACTAGAGACCTTTCAGCCGATTCATGAAGACGAGCATCATCAATATTTTTCTTTTCAGAAAGATGCACAACGCATTTTGGACGACTACAACTGCATTTTGGAAATTAGACGGTTTAAACCAGTTGATACGCCGGCCATTTTTACAAAAATGGACCAAAATAACGTGGAAAATACGATTAGCCAATTGAAGGAAAATGCAAATCCCTTTGCGCAGGTACTCAAGACATCCAGGCCAAACAAGGTCCAGAATACATTATGCTTAAATGCCGATAATGCATTGATCACCACGCTAATGGATATAAAGGATGCGTATATGCTACGTTCAGTGATGGAAGTCCTGTATGTGCAAGCATTGATTTTAGGCAAGTATCCGGTACAGGAACGCGAAATGAAAGTCTTGAACGAGGCCCTGAAGAACCTCATTGTCATGGGACTGGATAATTTCGTGAATCTTTAAAGCCTTTTTTACGTTTCTCATCCGGTCATTAGAAAAGTTGTTTATAACGGAACTATAATTCATTAAAAGAACACAATAAAATAGAAATGTATACACTTAAAATTCAGAAACTTCGCAATCAAGTTGCGCGAGTAGATAATACATTGGAGAAAGTCAACCTATTGACGCAGGCTATTCGGATTGCTGATGAAAATCAAGATATTGAATGGGGATATGAGCTCCGTTTAGATTTAATTAGCGAAGAGATCGATCTTGCTTTCTCGACCGAATCTTTACCTGCTTTTGCTTGGATACTGCAGGCGTATGATGAAAATCCGGAACGCTTTAACGAAGAGGATTTCTTATGGCAGTATAAATGGATGATGGCCGAACTATATGACAATCCCGCTGTCAGCCGTAAACAGATAGAAGCTGCTCTAGGCGACTTTGAACAACGGTTGATCCGTAATGGTTATGGTAAGCGCGCCATATACAACGAGGAACTCAGTGATGCCCTGGCGCAAAAGGATCTGGCTGCTGTTGAAGTGGCATTGACGAATGTGAATGCTTTGCAAAGAGATGATATGAGTGACTGTGAAGCATGTGAAATGGATGCAGAAGTATCAGCAACATTATTGCAGTATGGCTATGCCCCAGCAGTAGAAAAAGCTTTGCCACTCATTGAAGGACAGTTCACCTGCTCACATGTTCCTCTGCGTACTGCCGTAAACCTTGCATATGAAGGTTACAAGCATGGAGATGCTGAACAAGCAGACAGAATGGCAAAACTCGCAGAAACGGAGGTGTTTAAGAAAGAGAAAGATTCCGCAATATTAATATCAGCTATTAAACTAGCAACATATTTCTCGTATACCGACCTCGGTAAATCCAAGGAATGGATCGAACGATTTTTACCCTGGGCCGATGGACCCGAAAATAGATCCATGTTTCAGTTGGCGTGCTACGTTTGTGAAGCCATGAAAAATTTTAGAGCTGACGAACATTTTATGCTTGAGCTAGGGCAGCAGCATAATCTTTTCCAAGGTAAAACTAGCTACACAGCTAGCGAACTGGCTGGGCATTATAGGAAATTGGCGCATCAACTTGCGGATCGGTTTGATCAACGTAATGGCAATAACAACTTTCGCAATCAACTAGCAGCCTTATAGGTTTCAATAGCTTCTATAAATCCCTGATTTCCGTGATGGGATTGCGCTATGTTCGAAGCTATCTTTGTGTAAATGAGTTCCAAATACTAAAATTTAAAATAAAAATAGATCAATATGATTAAAAAGATGATTACCGGCGTTTTGACCATGGCGGCTCTGACTATGTCGAGTTGTGGGGCGGGAGTAAAAGATCCTGCAGCATACAATAATTCGATTATTACCGTGATCAACGGAAGTGAAAAACATGTGACGGACATGAATGCAGCAATGAATAGCTCCGATTATACCAAAGCTGAACAAGTGCGCACAGAATGGGAGAAGTCTTTAAATGATGACATCAAAAAAGTAGAAGACCTTGGTGATTTTAAAGGTGATGCAACATTCCAAAAAGCAGTGCTCGATGGGTTAAACGGCTACAAGAAGATCGTTACGGAGGATTATCCGAAATTGATTGAGCTTCGCAAAAATAAAACATCCGATGCAACGACAGAATCTGCATTACTTGATAATATCAATAAAGCATTTGAAAATATGGGTAATGGAGTCAATAAAGCTTCAGCAGAATTTGAAAGTAAATATACAAGTTAAAAGTACTCAATCAGCAAAAGCAAAAGCCACATCACAGAAAAATGATGTGGCTTTTGCTTTGTGGGGTATGAATTTCATATTTTTATGTAGTTTTACACTAAGTGCGGAGAAGAAATTCCATTTCAAGCTAATGTAACTCAAAGGTAGCTTTAGCTTGTATAAAAAAAGCGTGTTCATTTCATTTCAAAAGTTATTTATAGCATATTGCCTTGTATGAAAGTCATATCAATCTTATTCAATGTGATTTTATTCACCTTATTGGGGACGTCAATTGTGCGTGCTCAAGAAACTGCAAAAGACCAGGACTACTTGGTACTTATGAATGCCGATACGATTTATGGAAAAATCTCATCTATCAAAGATCATAGACTAAAATTTGAGAATCAGCAAAAAGAAAAGTTAACTTTTCAGCCTGGCGATGTATACCGGGCGTATTGGCAATCGAAAAGGAAAGTTTATGCACCCTCTTATGTGGAAAACGGACTAGAAGTGGTTCCGGGTACATCTCCAGAGATGTATCGCATTCAGAAAGGACTCAGTGAGGGCCCCGCTTTTGCTGAAGTACTCGTTGACGGAGAAATTATGGTTTATTATGTGTCTAATTTGAATCTAGGGGGTGGAGGAGGAATGATGTTTGGTACCGGCGGCGGTGGTTCTATGCTGTCCGTGGGAATCAGTAAGTCTAAATATGCTTATGCATTAAAAAAATCAACCGGTGAAGTGATTGAAATAAATAGTAACACAAATGGCTTTTTTAGCAACAGTAAAAAGAGGCGCACAATTGCTTTGGGGCGTTTGATCAATGACGAACCGGAGTTGTTCGCGGAATTTGAAAATGAAAAGAAGTATGATTATGATCTTTTTATAAAATATATCATGCGATATAATGAACTGCAAAAAGCGAAGGATTCATCAGCATCCGCGGCCAGATTATTTATTTATTAAGAATTTACTCCCTATTGTTGCAATTAAAACAAACTTATGATACTTATCGTTTTTACTGTATTGACCCTCATTGCAGCTTATGGTTTTTGGCTGCTATTTAAAAAAGCAGGCCGTAAAGGTTGGGAGGGTGTTATTCCCGTTTATAGTCAATGGATCCAATCGAAGATACTGGGCAAAAAGGCCTGGCATCTTATTCTATTGATCGTACCAATCGTGAATGTCTTTGTCTTTTATAATCTTTATCTCGATTTTATTCATTGTTTTGGAAAGAGAAGATTTTGGGAGAACTGCGCTGCTGTATTAGTTCCGTTTATTGTTTTACCACTTTGGGGTAAGGATAAAAATGTGCAATTTCTGAGCGGGCTATATGCCAAAAATTTGAGAGCAGCTAACGCCGAAGGTCGCGGAACGACAACGGAAAGTGAATTGGAAATCGCACATGAGTCTTATGTAGATTATAGCAAGAAATACCCCTATAAAAAGTCGATGGTGCGCGAATGGGCCGATGCCATTGTTTTTGCCACTGTTGCTGCCACGCTGATTCGTGGTTTTTTATTGGAGGCATTTATGATTCCTTCAGGTTCTATGCAGCAGTCGCTCCTGATTGGAGATTATCTCTTTGTCAGCAAATTGAATTATGGGCCCCGTATTCCAAATACACCCATAGCTTTCCCTTTTGCACATCATACCATGCCACTTATAGGCGGAAAAGCATTCTCTGAGCTTATTAAAATTCCTTACAAGCGATTGCCCGGATTTCAAGAAATAAAAAGGAATGATGTGATCGTATTTAATGCCCCTGCCGGCGATAAGGTTGCGGTGGAAAATCAAGACATACCCTATTACGATTTGGTACGTAGCATGGGGCGTGAGGCCGTACATCAACAATTTACGATTCAAACTCGTCCCGTTGACAAAAGAGAACATCTAATTAAGCGATGTGTGGGAATGCCCGGAGACAAAATCAGTATGAAAGAAGGTGTCTTGTTTGTAAATGACAAGCTAGGCTTTGTAGCGCCAGAAAGTCAAATGGATTATACGGTTATCACTGATGAGACAGGTCTCGACGAACAGCGCTTGAAAGATATGGGAATAGAAGTTTCTGCCATTCAGCCTGGTGTGTATCTCATCTTTTTAACAAATGACCAAGCGGCTATGGTAAAATCTTGGTCCAATGTTAAATCCATGCAAATGAACTTACGCAAGCCTGGAGAAGCCGAAGCAAATACTTTTCCAAATGATCCTCAGTATAAATGGAATTACGATAATTTCGGACCTTTTGTGATTCCAAAAAAAGGAATGGCGATTTCCTTGAATGCTCAGACGTTGCCGCTCTATGCGCGAGCCATAAGCGTGTATGAAAAGAACCTGTTAGAGCAGAAATCGGATGGCGTATATATCAATGGTAGGCGTACAGATTCCTATACATTTAAAATGGATTATTATTGGATGATGGGCGACAATCGACACAATTCGCTCGATGCTAGAGACTGGGGATTTGTTCCTGAAGACCATATTGTCGGAAAAGCACTATTTACCTGGATGAGCTGGAATGCAGATGGTAATGGGCTTTCAAAAATACGTTGGAATAGAATTTTTAAAGGTATTCATTAACAAAGAAGGAATACTCAAAGCAAAAGGGGAAATGAAATACTACAATCATTTCCCCTTTTATTTTTTTACTGGTGCTTGTAAAGCAACGAAAAACTAATCTTTTGCTGAAGGTATTGATGCCCTTCAGCTACTTCCTACCACTATTAATCCCACCGATATCTCTTTGTATAGGCAACTGATGGTCGACTGAGCAGAGGCAGGCTCCATTGTTCGAGTCAAGGTTAAAGCCAGCAGTCTAAAGGCCAATAACCGGGACGAGAATTGCTTCGACCATCAATTTTCCTTTAGCCATTGACGAATGTTTTGTGCAATCGTTTGTTTCGATTACGCAATCGATTTCGTGCCTTTAAGGATGTCTGACTTTAAAAATATTATTATATCATTGTTACATACTATCAATTATTAATAGGACGAAAAGTCCGGAATTACTTAAAGCCGAAACTAATTTTATCTGAGCCCGATACCATTTTTTCTAGCCGAATAGTACCAATTTTTAATGCCTAAGACATAAATCGAATGAAAAGACTATTTTGTTTTTTATTTCTTGTCCCCATGTTTCCAAATGCGAAGGCTAACCACCTTAATTTTTGGGCTTCAAAACAAGATACTTCTGAAATCAGTGAGGTTGACAAGCGATTACTTAAAGGTCGACTGGCCACCTTATTGCAAAAACAGGGTGTCAAAGACAGTCTCAATTTAAGAAACGTTGAAACACTGCCGGTTGTCAGTATCCCCGAGTATTTGAAAGGGCAAGTTGCCGGTCTCTACGTACAAGAAGCGACAGGTGAACCAGGAGCGCCAAAGAATATGGTGCTGCGGGGACTAGGATCGCCATTGTTCGAAATCAAAGACGCGGTTAATGTGCAACCAGCAGTATTTGTCAATGGAATACCGATGGCGAGAGACAACAACTTTGCTTATTCTATTCAGCAGTACCAATTCAATCGTATTGGTCCAGGGACAGACAACTTTGCTGGAATTGACCTTGCAACAGTTGAGTCTATTGAGGTGATAAAAGATCCTGTAAAATTGGCAAAGCTCGGTCCTCTAGCTGCTAATGGAGCGATTTGGATCCTTACCAAGCCAGGGCGAGAAGGAGAACGTGAAATCTCTATTAACACTTATTTTGGTCTGGCAACAACGCCCGTAGTGACGCCAGTTAATGCGCAGTATGAAAACATGTTTCGGTCGATATTTTATAACAAATATGGATCAGTTACTGACCGCTTGAACTATCCAGGTTATCTAAGCGATTCGACCAACGTAAATTACTATGGACCAGCGAACTGGAATGAGGAGTATTATAGAAATACACCCATTTATAGTGGAGATATAGGTATCCGCGGAGGTAACGATCGTGCAAATTTTTCATTCGTAGGTGGTTATACCAAGAATGCGAGCTCAGCTGACGAAACAAACATTGAGCGGTATAATGCCTTATTTAATGTGAATATGGCGCCGTTTAAATGGTTGAATTTTGGAGCCACAGTCAATGCAAGCCGAAGTTTGAGAGATCGGAATCGCAGCCTCAGAGATCGATTTGGTGAAGCATCTTACGTGCCCGATTTGTCTGTCCCAATTTCGCCGAATAAGGAAATGTATGGACAATATCTAGATATCTATAAAGCCGCCTTGGATAAGAATACGGTCAACTATTTGAATTCACTCGTCACTTTGGATCTTTATTTTCTAAAAAATCTAAAATTTAATACGTCATTGGGAATAGATTATTCTGAAGGTGCAAGACAAGCTTTTTTTCCGGGGTCATTGATGGAGACCAATAACTATATGTCAAGTTACTTTGGTTTTAATCAGCGTTTGGTATATAACAACCGATTGGAATATAATTTGGAGTTCCAAGAGCTACACAAGTTGGATTTGACTTTAGGATCATCTTATACACAAGATCTTTATCGGTATAATTATGCGCGTGCCTATGATGGCCCCAATGATTTTATCAAAGTAAACGTAGTCAATGGTGATCCTAATAAAGCGGGCTATTTGACCCCAATAGGTGGGTTATATGTAAATCGATACAATAACCGTGAAGATTTTAGATTACATTCCCTGTATTTGGCTGCTGGCTATAAATACAAAAATCTCCTCGAATTAAATACCGTATTGCGTTATGACGGCTCTTCGACAATGCAGCCCGATTCACGTTGGTTGATGACCCCTTCATTTGCGGCGAAGTATCACTTAATTCCCGAAAATGAAGACAATTTGTTTAACCATTTAGGGATAAAAGCAGCTTGGGCGAGAATTGGAAAACCAATATTTACAAGCAAGTTTGCCATCGGTCCCAATTATACGGCTGATCTAAATTGGGGATCAGAAAAATCTCTGGTATCCTATAATGGCTTTGCTGTTGCTTCCAGACCTTACTCAGAGGGTTGGGTAGGCTACGATATCAAATGGCCTTATACAGACCATGCCGAATTGACCGTTGATGGAACCCTAATGGATAGGAAAATTGATGTGGAACTTTCCTTGTATCAAAAGAAAGACGTAAATCAATTGATTAATTCACCCATTCCCGCAGAATACGGCTATTCGGGAGAGATTGTGAATGGGCTGAACGTAGAAAATACTGGGGTGGATCTAAATCTCTCGGCCAATGTGCTTTCTAATCGCGAAAAGGTTCAATGGAATACATCACTTAATCTAAATTACAATCGAAATAAGTTGACAGCGCTCCCCGGAGGACGTAAGCAATTGAAAGTGGGTAACCGGTTACTGAAAGTAGGCAGTCCTATTGATCAGTTTTGGCTTTATGAAAATCAAGGATCTTTCGATACTGAAGCAAGTATTCCTGTTCAAAACGGGCAAAAAATACAGTTTGACGGTGTGGATTTCGCTGTGGGAGATCCGATTTGGAAAGATCAGAACGGAGATTTTAAAATTAATGATGACGATCGTGTCCTAAAAGGAAATGCAATGCCAAAGCTGAGCGGTTCGTTTCAAAACTCCTTCAAATACAAAGGTTTCGACCTGAATATGCAATGGTATTTTGCGCTTGGGCATAAAGCGCTAAATCAACGCGCTTCCAATAAATATAACTTTATTAATACTGAAAACACCAATTCATTAGATGGAATTCGTGAAGTATTCCATTGGCAGCAAGATGTTGATCTAACTAAATACCCGATTTATAATCCATGGAGTCCGATTGTTGCCTATCGTGTGGACCAGGACCTGTTTTTAGAAAACGCATCTTTCTTAAAGTTACGATCCTTGACTATAGGCTATGATCTAGCGCAATTGAACAACGTAAAGGACAAAATTAAGACGATTCGTAGGGCTTATGTTTACGTATCAGGAACCAATTTATTAACAATATCCAAGTTTTCAGGAACGGATCCCGAACTGATAGATTTTAATGGATATTATACAGGTTACGGACTGCCGTTGTCCCCAGTAGTTTCCTTAGGGGTTAAGTTAGATCTGTAATAATTTAATAGTAGAAAGATTATGAAAAGATACAATCGATGGGCGGCGCTGTTCTTGATGGCACTGGGAATCACTGCTTTTGCGAGCTCATGTAATAAAAAACTGGATATTGTAGCGTCTAACCTCGGCTCTGAGAAACTGGAGTGGCAATCCATATCTGATACGCGCGCACATTTAATGGGCATATACGGTCTGATGCGTGCGGCACTCGTTGACAATTATGGACACTGGATTTATGGAGAGATGCGCTACGGAGACTTTACACCTTATTCGCGTGCGGATCTTCGTGTGGTACAAGAAAACAAACTAAGATCAGCTTATCCTTTACTTAAGGATCTAACAGATTGGCGTAGATTCTATGCAGTGATCAATGCTGCTTCACTTTTTATCGAACGAGCCCCCGAAGTTATGGCGAAAGATAAGCGATATACTGAGCGAGATATGAAATTCGATGTGGCGCAAGCCCGCACGATCCGTGCCCTGATGTATTTCTATATGGTGCGTATCTGGGGCGATGTTCCGCTGCTAAAAGACTCTTATGATAATGGTTCTTTCACGGAACTAGCAAGATCTACCGAAGCGACAGTTTTAGCTTTCGCGGAAACCGAACTATTGGCAGCAGCTCAGGATTTGCCTTATCGATATGCGTTCGGAACACAAACTTATTATGGAGAGAGTTATGGGACTTGGGTTGGCGTACTCGTCAACAAAATTACAGCATACTCCCTTTTGGCCCACGTGGCGGCTTGGCAAGGCAAATACATCAATGCGGAGGTCTACTCTCGATTTGTTATAGACAACTATTCGCAAGCGAGCCTTGAACTATTGGCAACCCCAGCATTGGTGAATCCGACAGACGGCTTATTCGGACCAAGCACGCGGGCACAGATCTTAGCGATCCGCGCTTCTTACGAATTAGGTGAAGCAACAAATACGGGCCATATCGAATCATTGACGTTAGGGTATCCAATTGTGACCAAAGCCAAACCGGATATTTATGTCAGCCGAGATACGATCAACAAATTGTTTGATGATGTCAACGATACGCGATTTGGTATTGACTCTATCTCGGGATTGGTACGAACCAATTACTTCACCAATTACAACGGCGATATTCCAATTTTCAGTAAGATAAAGGTCATTCGCAACGGTAATGGCGATTCTGATTTTTCCATTTTTGGATCAAACTTAGTGTTTACCCGCCTTGAAGAAATTTATTTACTGCAAGCAGAGGCTAAAGCGGTGCTTAATCAGCGCGATGACGCCATCAAATACCTAAACGTCATTAAAGAGCGCCGTGGTCTAAAACCTTATATCAACAACTCATCTAAGGATTTATTGGAAGAAATCTTCTTGGAAAGAAGGCGGGAGTTAATGGGCGAAGGCTGGAGATGGTACGACCAAATACGTCTGGCAAAGATCAAGAAAAATAACCCTGTCATGAATGATTTGATTCAGAAAGGAGGCATCTATTGGCCTATCTCTTCGGATGTGTTGGAAAGAAATTCCAAACTGGTTCAAAACGCATACTGGAAATAATAGCATAGATAATCATGAAAAACAAACATATTTTTTTAGGCTTATCGCTCATTGTGATGCTTCTAGCCGTCGCTAGTTGTAAAAAAGGCAATACCTATTACGAAGATTTTCAAGTCAAGTATACCGAATTTGATGGAACCTCATTGGAGTTTTTAGAATCACAGGGTAGTACCTATGACTCCTTATTATTAGTATTGGATCGTGTTCCTTCGGTACGCGCCAAATTGAAAGATCCCAATACAAAAACTACCTTTTTCGCGATGACCAACAGTAGTTTCACCAATGCCTTGGAAGCAATGAATGGTGTGCGTAGAGCGGGAAACAGGTCTCCTCTTTATCTTGAAGAAATTCCGCAATTGGTACTCGATTCCTTGACCTATCATTATGCCTTTGAAGGGCAGTATGATACTCCCTACTTACGGGATTTCATTGAAGGTAAAGTAATCAAAGCCATTGATAACTATGATATGACCCTAAAATATAAAGTGACGTCCGCTTCTGGCATTATAGGCGGAGGGCAGCAACAGATCATATTGAGTGATATGAACAAGTCTATTTTTCAACGCTACTGGCAGGAAAGTGCGACCTCTGTGGTGAATATCCGTACACGCAATGGGATGTTACATGTTCTTGCTCCAAGCCATAATTTCGGCTTTAGTAAACTGGCTAAATTATTAAACAAATAGCATGGAAAAGAAAATATTAAAATTCGCAAAAATATTGGCGTTCGGGATGGGACTTTTCATGTTGGCTTCATGTAATAAATATATTCCGGATGATCAAGATTCTTTGGGTACTGATGTGGTCTATAATACACAAGAGTTTATGCCACTGTTGGGAAGGAATACCTTTTACAATAATATCGTCAATATTGGACAGAATACATCACAACCACTTCATTTCAAAATTGTAAATGTGCGTGATATCGACGGACAGCCTTCAACACTTTTTGAAGATAAATTTCCGGTAAAAGTTTGGAAAGGTGCCTATACCGGTGAGGAGAAGTCTATCGCCGAGATTGAAAGTAAGCGTCAGATCGAATATCGTCCTGTTCTCGAGATTCTTGAAAAGTCAGGTAATATAAACTTTTGGGGACAGGCGGTTAATTCAAATTTTGTCAAAGCACAGCCGGACGCTGGATATCTATTTGATATTGAAGTTAGCAACACAGGCGGGCGCCGATATTTGCGGGATTTCAAGTTAAGACCTTATCGTGAACGAGCCTTTGAACCTAGCATAATGGATCCGGTGACAGGATTGTCGCCCTTACCCTATACACATCCAAGCAATACCACCAATTTATTTGGAGAACGAACGAATCTATATATTTTTCCGAGTGAAATCAATGTGTATTTCAATAAATTGGAAAGCAAAAGCTCAGGCAGTAGAACGTTGACCATAAGTTTCTTGGATTCTTTAAATCGCCCAATCGATGTGAAGAAATTTGCAGCGACAGAATGGGATAAATTAGTTCATGGTTTTAACCACAGATTTGAAAATGGTAAGGTCATTTATGATGTTGCTTATCCTATCCCCTTAGCTCCAATTCAAACAGATTATACTTCCGCAGGTGGTTCATCTGCTGTAATGAATTTTAAATTTCGTAGAAAAGGTCAGTTTGGTACAATAGAAGATTGTGGCATCCGGATGCCATTTGCGATTTACGAAGAAGGCGATTGGGAGATACAGTTTCGTTTCACCAATGAAACGCCAAAATTTGACTGATGATGGACGCACTAATTAGCTTTAAAATTATGAAACAATTTTGCATACTATTCACTTTCATTTGCGCCCTTTTTGTGGGGGAGGCATGGGCTCAAACCATGGTCAAGGGTATTGTGAAAGGAAACGATAATAGGGCGCTTGGGGGCGTTTCTATCCGGTTAGAAAATCCTAAACGCGATCTGGGGAAAACCGGAGAAGATGGGCGATTTGTAATTTCAGTACCGAACAGCGGAGTGATGGTATTTTCCTATCAGGGCTATCGTACCGAAAAATATACGATTGTTGCAGGAAAAAAAGAGTACAATGTGACTTTGGAAATGACTACACAAGAACTGGAAGAAACAGTAGTCGTCGGTTATCAACAGCGTAAAAGAGAAACCTTGACGGGATCGGTGGTTACAATTTCTGGTAAAGAAATTCAAGATATTCCTTCAGGTAACTTCGTAGATCTCCTACAAGGTAAGGTGGCGGGTTTAAATATCCAGAACAATACCGGTAGCCCAGGTATGCGGGGAACGATGGCAGTACGTGGGATGTCCAATTTCAACGTTTCAGGGAGTGGAGATAATACGTTTGTGACGCCAACTTCACCTTTGTTTGTCATAGATGGAGTACCTATTGATGATAACTCGGGGTACGAATATGGATTTGAAACAGCAGGACCTGGAGTATCTCCAATTTCCATGATTCCACCAGAAGATATTGAAGATATTACCGTGATGAAGGATGCACAGGCGACTGCAATGTATGGATCGCGAGGCGCTTATGGTGTTATCCAGGTACGCACCAAACGTGGAAATTCGAAGGTTCCCATCGTAAATTATCAAGGCCAGTTTTTCTTGTCCGCAGTGCCGCAATTGCGACGTGTTATTGGTGGTAAAGGCGAGCGCATGGTACGTTTAGAACAGATCTTGATGAACGATACAACATTGGCGGCAGCACTGCGACGTGTCAACGACTCACCGATATTGGCCGATTCCCTGAATCCGTACTTTAATAATTCAACCGATTGGCAGTCCTATTTTTACCGCAATACCATGAACCAGACACATAATGTTGGGATCTCGGGAGGCGAGCGTACATTCAATTATAAAGCCAATATGAACTATTATGATGAAAATGGTATCATCGCCAATACGGGGTTTAAAAGATATACCTTGACCTCCAATATGCAATATGAGCCGAGTGAGCGTTTCAGGATGATGACCAATATCAATGTCAATGTGGCACAAAATAAGATGGGCTCGGGGAATGCCCTGATGCAGACAGGGGTAGGGAAATCAGTCAACACAACCTCACTGTATCCTTCGCCTTCCTTATTTTCTGGAAGCATGGGTGCATTATCAGCATTGGGCGTGGATGACCAAAATAAAACAGGAAATTATTTGGGACAATTGGAATTGCAGTATGTGCCCATTAAAGATGTACGAGCGTCTGTTACCCTAAATTATAACTATACAACAGCAACAAAAGATCGTTATACTCCTGAGATACTCTTAGGAAACTCTTCGGAAGTATACAATTATTATAGCAACAGAAGTAAAGTCTATAACCGGAATCAACTGTCTTATGTGAAGGCAATTAAAGAAAAGCATCTTTTTAATGTCTACGGATTCACGGAAATGGAAATAACAGCCTATTCCGAAGATTTATCGAAGATTCGCGGAACAGCAAATGATCAATTTCAAACGGGCATTAGCTACAATACAAGAAACTCGCTCGGTGGATTGTTGAATTCATTGAATAATTTTAGATCGGTTGCGTATGCGGGAAGTTTCTCCTATAACTACGATTCCAAGTATATTCTTGATTTAACCTATCGAATTGACGGTAGTTCATTGACCGGGGGGGCAACACCTTGGACCCGAAATCCGTCAGCGGGTTTGCGGTGGAATTTCAAGAAAGAGAAGTTTATGGAAAATATGGATTGGTGGGACACAGGTTTCTTAAGAGGATCGGTCGGACGAACGATCTCTCCTTCGGGATCCCTCTCGGATATTTATGGTTGGTATAAGATTGATGACGGTCGCTACAATAATAGACCAACAACCTCTTTGGATTTGGACGTAGCTCCCAATACCGGATTGGTTCCACAATCGACAACTCAGTGGTCCGTTGCTGCCGAACTGGGCTTTTTTAATAGCTCGCTCTATGTAACTTATGAAACATATTATAAGCAATCAGATAAGATACTCCGTAAAAAACCAATTGCAAATCATAACGCGTTCTCCAATGTCTTGACCAACGAGTCAGCTATGGTGAATAGAGGGCATGAATTGAGTATCCAATATAGACCAAGACTAGCGAGCGCTGATTGGGAGCTGAATGCCAATGCAACGTTTGCGATTAATAGAGATTATGTAACATCATTGCCAGATGGAGCACGTCAATTGCTGCAACCGGATGAATCAGGATACGACCTTCCTCAATTTTATCGTTTGGGTCGTAATGCTTTTACCTTTGTGTTGTATGATTATAAAGGAGTTTATACAGCCGACGATCAAGTACCGGTCAACCCATTAACTGGATTACGCTACCGCGCAGGGGGCCAAATGAGTGAAGGTAAATTCTTCCGTGCCGGTGACCCTATCTTCACTGACCTAAATGGTGATTATGTACTCGACGAAAATGATTTAGTGTATGTTGGCAATTCACAACCTGCAATCACAGGAGGTCTATATCTGTATACGCGTTATAAGAACTGGTCTTTGCGTACGCAATTATCCTATACCATAGACCGTGATATCCTTAATACAGCATTGACTGATCGTTTCCGGAATTATTCAGACCCAAGTGGACAAAATTATGGCGATGGAGCGCCGGGGGCTTATGTACCATTGGATGCCTATAATGTGTGGCGCCAATTGGGGGACAACGCAGAATATCCGAATGTTTCTGATTTTACACGTCTGTCCTTGTACAATCCGTATCGTTATAATTCGACCATGTTTATGGAGGATGGATCCTATGTTAAAATTAATTCGGTTACAGTGGGATACAATTTTGACCGAAGATGGGCACGTCGCTTTGGCGTATCATCTGCCCGCATCAATTTGACGGCAAACAATGTATATACGTTTAGTAACTACTCCGGGCCAGATCCCGAATTGGTAACAGGTGTAGGACGCGATGGTTCAAACGGTTATCCAAGCAGAAGAACCTATTCATTGGGGGTAAGTGTACAATTCTAAGTTCGAAGACAACATGAAAAAGAAATTATTATATCTATTTATACTAGCGGCCTCTCTAGGATTGAGCTCCTGTGGAAAGGGTTTTCTCGATATTACACAGATTGATAAGTTGACAGGAAATAATTACTGGACAAGACAGGCCGATGTGGATCAGTATATGGGGGGAATTTATTCTACCTTTCGGGAAGCAACGATGACGAACATCTTTTTTCCGGCATCGGGTGATTTGCGTTGTGCACCGACGAACCGAACAAGTGCGACCAGTGGATCAGGAAGGGATTATATCGATTATCTTAAATATAACGATCTGAACGGTCTGATGGCGCGACAAGGGGAGTTCTCCTATTTTGGCTTTCCAAAAATAACACAATGGAATAGCTTCTACAAGATGGTGCAGAATGCGAATATTATGATCTATCAACTCGAAAACAAAGACATGCCATTCCTCAATGAAAGCATGAAAAAATCGTATAAAGCAGAAGCCATTTTCTTAAGATCGTTAGCTTACTTTTTCATGGTGCGTTTATATGGTGATATTCCTTACTATACGGATATAAATACCAATCCATTGCCTAGGACAAATATGTTCACTGTATTAAAGAGCCTCTCTTCCGATTTAGATGCAACCTATGGAGATTTGCCTTGGACCTATGATGATCCTTCCATTGTTGCTGTTAAAGCTATGCGGGGAGCTGCAATCGCACTGAACATGCATATCAATATGTGGATCGCAGGATTAGGTACCGAAGATAAGACCGTTGTTTATCAGAAAGTAGCCGATTTGGGGAAAGAATTAATGGAAGAAAATGGTGGCGCTTATGCGCTGTTAGACCTTAGTAGAACAAAGGAAATTTTTAAAGGACGCACAAAAGAAGGCTTATTTGAAATTGTGCAGAACTTCAACTATGGCGAAAGTTTTCACTTATCAGCATCTTATTCAGATTATGTCCTCCACGCACCAAATAAAGTGACAACCAAATCCTATATCTTTTACGATCCAAAATTTATGGAAAATATGTATCCACCATCGGCAGACGATCAACGAAAGGTATATTGGTTTGATAAAGACATCTATGCAACAAATGGCGATTTTCAATGCCTAAAATTTTCGAACGTGTTTATGGAAGAGGGCGAAGATAATAATCCCGACGATAACCAGATGGTTTTTCGCTATGCCGACCCCATTTTATTGCGGGCTGAGGCATTGGCTGAATTGGGAAAAGATGAAGAAGCAAGAACTGTTGTCAACGTCATCCGTACACGGGCCAAAGCTGCTCCAATACGAGATAGTGGGGAGGATCTGAAAGATGCGATCTGGTGGGAACGTGTCAGAGAACTCTTGGGCGAGGGTAATTTCTACTATGATTTGGTTCGAACAAAAAAGGTTATCAATTCCGAATATACCCAAGTGCCTATGTCAGTAGCTGCCTTCAATGCAGGTGGTTGGACGTGGCCAATTGACAAAGCTGCGCTGAACAATAATCCTTATATGCAATTAAATAATTATTGGAACTAAAAGAATAGATCATGAAAAAGATTTGGAAATATACTTTTTTAGTCTTGATGGCAGTTTCACTGTTCTCGGCTTGCAAAAAAGAAGATTATATCGATACAGGAGTTTATGAAGCAAAGTTTAATGGTACGATTTGGAATTACCTGGAATCGAGACCAGATTTGTTTGATACATTGATGGTAGCATTGAAAGTTGCTAAGCTGGATGATGTCCTCAAAAATGATGAAGTTACTTTTTTTGCTCCGCCTGATCCCTGCATTTTAAAGTCTGTATGGTTGCTGAATCAGACGTTATTCCGTTCAGGCCAAGACTCCATAACCAAACTGGAGCAGATTAGGCCCGAAGTCTGGCGAAAATACCTGTCCAGATACATTTTTAAAGGCAAGAGCGTTGCCAAAGATTATCGCCAGATCGATACGTTAAACCTGGCCGCTTTCTCGGGTGGGGTATACAAAAACATCGCCGGTGAAGATATGAATATTGGTGTACTTTATAATGATGTGGTCAGTAAGAATGAAAGTTCTGGAGGAACTCAGGTCATTAAATATGCTGGGTATCGCCAACTGTATTTAAACTTTCCGTATACCGTGAGTGTGCCGGAGGAATTGAAGGATTTTTTGGTCCCCTATATTACCGCACCGATAGCCACATCGGATATTCAACCCACCAATGGTGTGTTACATGTACTGAAATTTTCGAAACATTCATTCGGCTTTCAGAGCTATAATTTTGCAAATGAGGCTTTTTTATTGGGAGTACTACCGAAATAACGATATGATATGAAAAGAAATTTAATAACCAAAATACTTGTCCTGATAATCGTAGTAATTACCTTGGCTGCGTGTAGCAAGGATATTGTAACCGGAGCCGATCCCTATGCTGGAGGCAAAGAATCGCTGGGCATTGGATTTTATATTAATTACCCAGATCCGGGAACTGCCAAACCTGGCGAATTAGTAGACTTTTATGTAAAAGGTCTGAAAGGAAAATTGGATCAGATCAATTTTTTTGTAAATAATACTGCTGTCGAAATTGTATCGGCTAAAGACTCTTTAATCACGATTAAAGTACCGCCACAGATTACATCAGGAGATGCCAAGGTGGTGGTCGGTGAAGAAGTTTTCTATGGCCCACGCCTCGAAATAGAAGGTAACACCTCCGTAGATGAAAATTATGGCATGGTGAACGGATTTAGAGGTGCTGTATACGATATTTTACCAAATGCAGGTGGCTTTATTGTAGCTGGATCCTTTTCCAATTTTGAAAATGAGTCAAATTATGAGAATGTTGCAGCGGATAAAAGAGTGTATCGAAATGGAGTCCACTTTATTGACGCGAATGGCAAATCTAACAATAATATGAATTTTCGGCAAGGTACATTTGGAGGAGGTTATATTAGAAGCATAGCAAAAACAAATGATGGTAAATTTATTTTTGCCGGTTCTTTGGGGAGTTTTGCAATGCGATCAGTAGGTAATATTGTCCGCGTCAATAACGATGGAAAAATCGATTCTATGATCGTGGAAGTAATCAATACAGGCAACGATCCTAAAAATTCATTGGACACGGTATCCGCATTTAATGGCGGCGTAAATAGCACAATTATTAGAACGTTTGCCACAAGCGACAATAAAGTGATTGCTGTAGGGAACTTTACTTCGCATTTTAAAATTGATTATAACTATTCTTCTCGCGACACGCGCAGATATATTCTCTCGGCTGCAAAAGGGGTCATTCGTATGAAGGAAGACGGTTCTCTAGACTCCACATTTGCATTGAACAACGCAGGCGCAAACGCACAGATTTTCGATGCAGCGATGATTGATAATGAACGTATTGTTATCGTGGGAGCTTTTACCACCTATAATGGTAAAGTCGCCAACGGTATTGCTTGCATCAAAGCAGACGGTTCTTTGGACGAGACCTTTTCCCTAAAAGGAAACATCAACAGACTATTTGCCCTGAATTATAACAGTAGTCTGAAAAAATTGGCTGTTTCAGGCATATTCACCGGCGCTGGAGCTTCAGGAAAAGTCAATAATGTCGCCCTGATGAATACAGATGGTACCGTTGATGATACTTTTATCTTGCGTGATTTAGGTACAGGTGTTCCGAATTATGCTCAAATTCTAAATAATGGACAGGTGTTGATCGACGGAACACAAAATAGTTATGCGGGTATTCCCAGATCCAATTTATTGATTTTGGAAAAAAATGGTGAACTCCTACAAAAATATAACTCATTGGGACCCTTTGTCGGTTCAGTATCCAAGGTTGTCGAGACCAAATCTTCTTTAGGAGAACCGGCATTGCTGGTGGGAGGAAGCATACTCCAGTTTGGACAGAAAACATACGGAAACTTCTTTCGCCTGGAAATTAAGAACTAACCCAATAAATGAAACTGGTTATGATTAAGTATTTAAGAACTTTTAAACATATATCTTTAGCACTTGGCGTCTTCGTGTTGTGCGCAGCATGTAACAAAGATTTCCCCAACTTGCTTCAAAATTTCAACGAGGCAAAAGATAGTCCCGAGAGCCGCGATAAAGTACTATTGGTGATTGTTGACGGACTTTCAGGTCCTGCTATGCAAAGCATTGCACCCGCAAATATCGACTTGATGGCGCGTAATGGTTTGGTTACCTATGGTAGTCTGGCCGATCCAACAACTGATTTCGAAGTAACCAATCAATCGGTTACTGCCGCATTGCTGACGGGGGTTAATAGTGCTAAAAATAAAGTGGTCGGTACAGATTTAAGCCCGATCGATTTGAATAAATATCCAACGATTTTTACAAAACTGAAAGAAGATGCCATAAGCCGTAAATCGAGCCTTTTTACTTCTGATATAAACTATGGTAACACACTGGGTAAAGATGCTGAAGTAAAGATAGAAAGCAATGATGGGACAGTAGTCAGCGCGGCAAACATAGCGTTGTCAACAACCGAATCCGATCTAAATGTAGTTCATTTAACTGAAGTTGATCAAGCGGGAAAATCGTCAGGTTATACTGCTGATGATACAAAATATGTAGCTGCGGTTAATGTATTGGACAAACAAGTTCAGTCCTTGTGGGAAGCGATCAAAAAGAGAACCAGCTTCAGTACAGAAAACTGGATCGTGATTGTGACCTCAGCTCAGGGCGGAGAGTCTACCGATCCTGTGATCGACTTTACACCGTATGGTGACCATAAACGAGATACCTATACCCTTTTTTATTCACCAAAGTTTGCCCGAAAAGTTATTCCGAGGCCCAATGCTAAAGATATCCCTTTTGTTGCTAATGCAACGCGGTATACCTACGCCAGCAACAATCAGGTTGTTGGGAAACTTGCGGATGCAAATAAATTCAACATGGGTACCGGAAGCGATTGGACGATGACCCTCTTTTTGAAATATAATGTAGCAAATTCCAATTACTATTACCCGATATTTTTTGCTAAACGTGCTCAAGGTTTTACGGGGGCTGGCTGGAATTTCTTTTTGGAAGGAAATTACTGGGGGTTTAATAGTTCAATTGCAGGACAAACATTTGGCCCAAGTATCAATGACGGAGAGTGGCATGCACTGACAGCGGTCATTAAAAGAAGCGGTAGCCAGGATTCCGTGTACGTCTATACCGATGGAACAAATTCGACAGCTTCAGGAAAGATCTCTCAAGCTGTGGCCAATGGCAATAACCTCGATAATACAAGTCCTTTGACCTTAGGTTTCAATCCAGGGGATGGAAATACAGACTGTAATATTTCGATCTGTAATGTACAGATTTATAATCGTGCGTTTTCTGCAGAAGAGGTAAGGCGTTATGGCGGTGTAACAAATATTGATGAAACGTCTCCATTTTGGAATAATCTGCAAGGATATTGGCCAGGCTATGACGATGTCAACACGTCCATACTGACTGAAAAAACAGGTAAGGGAGCGGGCAACTTTAGATTGACAGGTCCGGTTGCTTGGACAAGCTTCAATGAATTGGTGCCATTTTTTCAACCGCCAATTGCGGAATCGTTTTACCGTTTAGTACCTAATGCCGTAGATGTTCCCTTTATGATTTACCAATGGTTGGGCGTATCAGTAGAATCGTCATGGAATTTGGACGGCAAGAGCTGGACACCAAATTATACACAGATTAGAAAATAACCAAATTTTAACCTAATGAGAAAGAGATATTTAGTTTTTGGATTATTGGTCGGGTTGATGGCTTTTGCCTCGTCCTGCAGTAAATATGGTATGGAGTTTCCAGACGGTTATCAATCTGGTGATTCTACAGAAACTCCCTTGTTGACCGATACGACCATGGGCAAAGCAGATAAAAGCTTGTACCATAGAGCTAGGATATATCCCGGATTGGTTGGGGAAAATGTGGCGCGCATTAAGGATACCACAATTGCTATGGTTATGAACCGGAAGTATGTATCGTCCTTTGAATATAAAGTGAGCGTCACACCAGCGCCAATTTACACGACCGGCTTGTATGCACCTGCAGGCGAAGTTATTCGGATCACTGTACCTGCAGGTAGTATTGGCATGACGGTGCAGATTGGCGTGCATACAGATAATATAACGGGCAAAGATGCGCCGCGTAGAGATCCTATTCTGTACACGAGAAAGGAATTATTTCCTGGAACAAACTATATTAAGAACCTTTATGGTGGAACCATATGGATTATTAATCAGAAAGCAAGCACATCTCCTGTCACTATTAAAGTAGCGGGTGCTGTCAAGTCCACAGACTTTATTTTAGGAAAGTCTACCGTGGCGGATTGGAAAAAGCAGGTCCTGTCTCAGGATGTCCCTTGGATGGATCTTATCGGCGAGCGTGTTGCCTTTTCCGTTCCGCGTTCATTGGTTGTCAAATTCATCCAGTCCGGCAAAATGGATCAGGTGGATGAGGCTTTAAGCCTGTGGGATGATACCTATGTCAAAGATTATTACCAGTGGATGGGACTGTCCGCAGATGCGGCCGACCCAAAGAATCGCTATCCAGAATTTTGGGAAAGAGGTGTGATGGATATTCATCCCTCCTTAGGATATGCCCATAGCGGTAATCCTTGGGTGATGCAAGAAGATGAATATTGGCTAGATGAATTGACCAATCCGAATACAATCAGGAAAGGAACTTCATGGGGATCATATCATGAGGTTGGACACAATTACCAAGCGAGCTGGGCTTGGAGCTGGTCTGATTTGGGGGAGACGACAAATAACTTGTTCATATTTAATGCTGCACGAAATCGGGGCATTACCTCTCGGATCGATTTCCATCCTGCTTTGAAGACATCGATTCCCGCGGCTTTAAAATTTGCAGCACTGACTTCTGCAAAGAACTTTTCTAATTTTCCAGTAGATTTGGGTATTGATGCCGACGATCCTTTTGCGCGACTAACGCCATTCCTTCAGATTTTCGATAAGACAACAGGTAAAAACGGCGAGTCTGGCTGGAATTTCTTTCCATATATATATAGTAAAGCACGGAATGAAAATTTTTCCAGTTCATTGGATCAAGGAAAACGGGATTACTTTTATCGCCAGCTATGTAATTTTACCGGGAAAGATTTTAATCGTTTTTTTATTGCATGGGGCATACCGGTAAGTAGTTCAGCCAAACGTGAAATGCGGGAGAAGTATCCGCCGATGGACCGTGCGATCTGGGAATACAACCCATTGACTTTTGCTGGTGGAGACGGTGTATTACAGCCCCGTTATTTCTTGCCAAGTGGCCTTTTCGAATTTACGGCTAATGTTGCTACAGCAACTAACGAAAGCACGGGTAAGTTTAATGCTATGACGGATGGTGATCCAAACACCTATTGGCATACATGTTATTCAGGTTGCAGTATACCGACTAACCTTCCCGTAGAGCTTACCATGAATATGAAGGAAGTGAATGTGTTTAAAGGATTCTATTATAAAAATAGAGCGAATGCGACCTTCGCGACTAAGGTTAAAGTTTTAATCAGTAAGGATAATAAAAACTGGACCGATATGGGCCAATTTGCACTGGCGAGTAGTTCCCAAACAACGGCGCAAAATGCTGCGATGAAAGAGTTTACTTTTTCGAATCTCGTGGAGGCCCAATATGTGAAATTTGTATTCCCGGATCCAAATACCGGTGGTGCAGTTCACGTTGCGATTGCTGAGTTAGGGGTATTTTACGATATATAAACTGATGTTATGAAAAGATTATTCAATATAAAGAAAGTCTTAGTTCTTGTCCTGGGTGCGGCTTTTTTACTTGTTGGCTGTACAAAATATGCCAACCCGCCTGCAGTGTATGAAGAATATGAGCAAAATTTGCAACAACCCGTCAAACGTAAGGTGCTTTTTATCTCTATTGATGGACTGGTGGGGCAAGAGTTGAAGAAGAGTTTACCAACTAATATCTCAGAATTACTGAAGACAAGTAAGTACACGTTCAATGCTTTGGCCGATGAGAATACCAGCAACGCTTCTTCCTGGATGACGATGATGAGTGGGGTGACATACGCAAACCATCATATTACCGATGAGTCTTACATTCCAAGACCAAATGAGGACGATCCCCATGCAAATGTTGCTGGTTATCCGTCTATGTTGTATCGTATAGCAACAGTAGCTCCTTCGATGAAGACAACTGTCGTGTCGCGATCAGTTACCTTGAATGATAAACTGCTTGTGAGTGCAAATGAAACTTATAATGGCGCAACGGATGAGGACGTAAAGACTAAGGTATTGGACTTGTTGAATACGAAAAATAGCGATTTTATGATCATACAATTTACGTCTTTATTGGAAGCTGGAGAAAAAGGCGGCTTCACACGAAGCAATAGTGATTATGAGAACGCCCTAAAAAAAGTCGACGGCTATATCGGCGAAATAACCAAAGCATTGACTGCACGTAAAAATTATCCCAATGAAGATTGGTTGATAATTTTAACATCAAATCATGGCGGAATTGGAAATTCTTACGGAGGGAGCACCTTACAAGAGCGAAATACCTTTGCTCTATTTCAAAATAAAAGCTTTAAAGGTGCGGAGTTGACGGGCAAACCAATGAGTTACGTGCGAATGTGGGGTTATGATGGTACTGGAAATAAACCGCTGGGTGTAAGGGCTGTTAGTGATAATTTGGGGAATTCAAGCGATTATGATTTGGCAACCACAAAAGAATTAACGATTTCTTCGCGTTTTCGGTTTAATTTGAACAACACCATTATTTCATCGACCTATCAGCCCAATACTTATAACTATTGGTATTCAGGTATCTTCGGTAAAGATTCGAATACGTCGTTGGGTACTCCGGGATGGATGTATTATACCTGGGGAAATGATTTACAAGTGAAGATCAGTGACGGTGTGAAGGAGGCTACTTGCCAAACGGCAAAAGTAAATGGTGAGTGGTATACGATGACCACTGTTATCAAAGTCATTGGAAATGATCAGGTTAATATTAAGATCTACAACAATGGTACATTGGCGCAAGAAACGAACACCTCGGGAATGAACGTTGCCAATATTAAGACTAATGATCCTTTGATCTTTGGGTATCGTCCAAGTATATCTTATGATCTAGTCGATTTTGATATTTCAAATGTGTCGATCTTTAATAAAGCATTTACCCAAGATGAAATCCGTAATTCTTTATGTTCTTCAGAGGAGTTGACAAATTCAGCTTTCGCTGATAACCTAAAAGGTTATTGGAAAATGTCACCAGCTGAGGGCGGTTCGATTAAGAATGAGGTGTCAGGCAAAAGTGCCATGGGGCTTAGTGGAAATTTTCAATCCAGAATAACCTCCGAAGTGGTGCCTTGTGATTTAGGAGAAAATGCTGTGTTTATTCAAGCAGCAGACTTTTTTCCGCAAATATTTTATTGGTTGGAAGTGCGGACATTAAAAGATTGGAAATTAGAAGGACAGGTATTTTTAAATAAATATGAAGTGGAATTTCTCTTGCCAAAACAATAAAAATAGATTTTAAACTAAGCTCCATCGACGTGGTGGAATAATCGTTATTTAAAGATGAAAAGGAATTTTAAAATGAGCTGGGCATTTAATGTCATTTTAGGAGCTTTTTTGCTGAGCGTGGGGAGTTGTAAAGAAGAAGAGCTTGTATTTCCTCCGAAAGGGGATCAGGAAGCCATTGTCACCGAGACACGGCCTACGGCAAAACCAACAAATTTGACCTATGTTTCAGCCTTTAATCAAAATATAGAAGTACATTGGCCTGCTTTATCAGATCGAGTTATAAAAGCTCAGGTCAGCTATAAAGATGGGACTTCAGATAAAGTATTGGATGTGACGAAGTTTAATGAGCCTACTATTATTCACTTGAGTGAGTTGAAAAGCTATGATTTCTCTTTGCAGTATTTTACTTCGGACGGTACGGGGTCTAAGATTACCAAAACCTCGTTAAGTCCAAGGGCGTATGAGGTAGATTATAAAATAGAAAATGTTACAGTTCAATCAATTCCAGGTGGGGTCACATTTATCTTTCCCACTACATCACAGCGTGAACTTCCGGGGAAATTGTCATATAGTGTTGCTGGCAAACCTTTTGAGGTAGACTTGAAGGGAAATAATGTAGATACGGTAACAGTGTCAAATCTGACGGACGAGACTCAAAAGATAGATTTCTCATTGAAATTCCAAGATGATCAATGGAAGAGAACAGCGACAGCACAGCCCAAAATGGCTCCGGGTTTGCTGACCTACAAGTTGATTCTTCCTACAGTTGTGCCATATATGGAAGGTACCAATCTTGTTTTGACTTGGGAAAATGAAACTAGAGATCCAGTAACGGTCAATGTGCAGTATGAATTAAATGGGGTAAAAAAGACGGCTGTAATAGAAAAGAGTACAGATGTGAAGGGTAAACTATCGTTTGACGTGCAAGGTAAGGCTACTGAAATAGCCTATACCATGGAAACAGAGGGGATAGCTTCTCCTGTGCAGAAAACTCAAGTAAATCCATTAGGATTGCTAAGTAAAACGATGTGGTCAGCAGAGACTTCTTCAATAGAGACACAGGAAGGCGCTGCAAATGGTAAACCTCAGAGCCTTATTGATGGTGATATTACTACCTTTTGGCATTCGACTTGGTCTTCGGGCAATAATCCGGTATTTCCACATTGGTTTATCGTGGATATGTCAAAGATAGAGGTTTTTGGCCGTTTTGGTATGATTCGTCGCCATAACATTACAACAGGAGGGTTTAAAACTTTCAACATTGAGGTATCGTTGGATAAGATCAACTGGAAGATAGTGGGGAAAGATTTGACATTCAACTCGGCTGATAGTCCAGCTGCATGGCAAGACTACAGTCTAACTCCTGTTAAAGCACGGTACATTCGAATTACGATGACAGCGCCTATGAATAGTGCAACATCTACTCACTTAGCTGAATTTAGAGCATACGCTTATTAAAAGACTTCGTTCGTTTCAGGAAAAAATCGAATAGGTTGAGATAGATTGGATAAGAAAGATGTTCGATCTTGAATTTCCCCAGAGAGTGAGTAACTTTTGGGGATTTTTTTGTTTCAAGCAGCTCGGCTCGTTTTCGACCTAGATTAGTCTTGATTCGATTGTAAATATCTTGAGCGCATCTCGATTGCGTGCCTGAATCGGATTCGGTGTGGAGCTAATACGGAGATAACACCGTTACCACCTTCTTATTCCTTAGTTTGGTTTTTGTTTACCTATAGCTT